>DDLS01000118.1 GCA_002340255.1 Cyanobacteria bacterium UBA2566 | reverse complement strand
GGTCATGTGATTGGTTTATGGATGAAATTCCATGGCAATGCTTTTATCTATAAGTTTTCTCTGTTCTGCTTGACCTATTTCTTGCACCTTATTTTTGGAGGTGCTATGGTTATTTTGTGTTGAATGTGTGTTGAGCGTTTAGTGGAAACGCTAACGAGGGTGAGAGTCTATCTCTAGCTAGAGTATTGTAAGACGGAGAGAGAGGGATTCGAACCCTCGTTAGCGTTTCCACTAAACGACATTTCCAGTGTCGCGCCTTCAACCACTCGGCCACCTCTCCAGGTGAAACTGATGGGCAGTAGGTTATTTACCTACCAGTCTACAACTATATCATCAGTTGCTTTAATCAGTCAAGCAGGAGTGAGGTTAAGTTCTGAGATCTTACTCCTGCCTGACTTATAGAGTGAAGCGCTAGGCAACAGGTAGTAGGGAATTTTTTACCCCTACTTGTGTACAAGGTTTTGAGTAGTCAACCCTGCATTCCATAACGCAAGCAAAGCGCTGTAAGCCTCAAGCCGGATAAATCCGCAGACGGCGATTGGGTTCTTCACCGAAACTATCGGATTTGAGCCGATAATGCTCCACCAGTTCATGTTGCATCTTGCGAACTTTTCCAGAGCGGGGCAGAAGTTCTACCGGTTGTCCTTTGGGAATCACAATCTGTTCTACAGCCAAGCGCGCTTCTTCGAGAGCTTCTAACTCATCTTCTGCACCACTGTGGGCAAAGAGATTTAAGTCGATCGCCTCATTGACATGGGAGGTATCGAGATCCAGCAGTCGTTGCAGGGTGCGAATCATCTGGGGGACTGTGTTCGACTTGAGCGTATGTACCGGTAGATGACGGGATCTGGCCATTTGTTTGAGTTTCCCTTGGTTTTTCAAATGCGATCGCAACGCTAACACCGCATCGGCACCATCAATATCCTTGGTCAGCAATACCGGTATATTCAACGTGCGAATCACCTGCTCCAATTGATGGCGACTAATCCCATAGGGATAGATATGCAACGGCCAATCCTCTCCATTGGGCCCGGTGGGTCGCTCTTGTTCTCCAGTGCGACTCAAGGAATCTTCCAACATCTGATGAAACGACTCTTGCTCTGGGGAAACTGCTTGCGGAAAAGAAGCATATTTAGAATCATTGGAGACCGGGAACATATGACCCTGACTGCGCCAACCCTTGACTCCCTGAGCTTTTGACCACCCTTGAGTCTCTCCTACCGCACTATTGGATAAAGGCACTGGAGTGAGATGATTAGATTGGCCATGATGACCAGAACGGCGACCCGTCGGCCGTTGAATGGCTAACCCATTTTCTGTGGTTTCATGGCTAATCACCACTTCCCCTTGCTCATTGACGGTACGCACCTGGGGAGTCGGTTGTCGGCCGCGCAATAAACCATCGATCATGTCATCAACTTGTTCGTGGACAATCCACCGTTGACGCTCCTGCATTTCAATGGCAATCTCGAACGTAGGGGGGGACTTGCGCTCTAAAACCGTTTTTTGTGACCCCCGTCGCCGAGCTTCATCATCGCCCAGGGTAACGGCTTGAATCCCGCCGACTAAATCGGAAAGAGTTGGGTTTTTAATCAGGTTTTCCAGTTGATTCCCGTGAGCGGTTCCCACTAACATGACTCCCCGTTCAGCGATCGTCCGAGCAGCTAAGGCCTCTAGTTCTGTGCCGATTTCATCAATCACAATCACTTCGGGCATGTGGTTTTCCACTGCTTCAATCATCACTTGATGCTGAAGTTCCGGACGAGCGACTTGCATCCGTCGAGCGCGACCGATCGCAGGATGGGGAATATCTCCATCACCCGCAATTTCATTAGAGGTGTCGATAATTACGACGCGCTTATCAAGTTCATCGGCCAATACCCTGGCAATTTCCCGCAGCGCCGTAGTTTTGCCCACACCGGGACGACCCAGCATTAGAATCGATTGTCCACGCTCGACTAAATCCCGAATCATGCCAATCGTGCCAAAGACGGCTCGACCCACCCGTAAGGTCAAGCCAATAATGTCTCCAGTACGGTTGCGAATGGCACTGATCCGATGCAGGGTTTGTTCGATACCTGCCCGGTTATCGCCACCAAAGTGACCGACTCGATCTAAACAGTATTGAATATCTTCTCGGCTTACGGGAGTGTCGGTAATATACTCAGCCGCTTGTTTGGGAAATCGAGCCTCTGGGAGACGACCTAAATCCAGGACAACTTCAATCAGTTGACCGCAGTTGGTATGGTTGTCTAAATTGTGGCGGATGGTCACCGGTAAAATGTCGAGCAATTGCTTTAAGTCGTCGGCCATATCCATCGAGGGTTGTTTGGGCATTTGAGCGTTGGAGGATTCAGGTATCCGAGGCAGTTCAAAAGCGTTCATAAAATTGATATTTAATAGGGGAATAGGATTGGCTTAGGGGGGCGGGGGTTTGAGTTGAGAGATTAGGGTATGGGCTAACTTGACCCCAGCCCAGAGAAGGTCAGGATGGTCTTCTATATGGGGATAGGCCAATCCCTGGAAAGATTGATCGGTTTGGGTTTCGGATGGCTCCAAGGGTTCCAAAATGGGAGAGAGTAAGACACGAGCATAACTACCATAGGCAACACCTATAATGGGGGATTTTGGATCGGTCAATGGGTATGAGGTCGATCCAAGCTTGTTTGTCTCTGGGGTTCCCAAGAGTCCTAGGCTTTTGAGCTTGGGAACGGTATAGTCGTTCGTTCCTCCTGCCAGTTGTAAGGCTCCTGGAAATCCGGATTCCATAACTTTTTGGGCGAGTTTGATGGTGCGGTGGGTGGTTCCGGAGCTGATATCCCCACTCATGGGACGACCATCCAGTTGCCAGATTACAGGACAGGGGAGGGGGTGAACGAGTTCATGGAGAGACCATAGATAGTCGATGAGACGATCGCCGTCTGGACAGCTAATGGCGATTAACCGCACAGATGCCGTGTGCGGTGCGATCGCTTGCCAAAGACGCTTGAAGTCTGTATAATGGGAGGTCTGGGTATGAATTTCTAAGGCATCAATCCCTGCCTCGATCAGTTGAGGAACAAGGGTTTGAGGCGTGGAAATGTAAGAGCGAGTCACAATTCGGTTGTGGGGGCAAGTGGGGATACACCGGCCACAACCATAGCAACGTTGGTCAATCACACCAATTTCTGGATGAATGGCCAGTTGAATTGCTTGTGCAGGACAGACGGCTTCGCAGGGCCGAGGACAGTCTGGAGGACATGACGATGGGTCAAATTCGGCTTTGCGGAAATGGGGATCTTCTCCGTCGTTCAGGCTAGCCATGATTAGGGGATCGTGGTTTTTGCCCGGCTGACCGAGTTGGCGTTGCCAAGTTTGGGTTTTGAGTGTACGGGCAGCAAAGATGGCCTCTTGAGCCACGGCGACAATAGCCGGATCGGCCGCCACATCAATACAGTCGGCTCCCGCGAGGGTGTAAGCCAACGTTAGGTTACGAATAGCAGGGATATGTTGGTAACTGGCCCCGCAGATAAGCTTGAACCAGCGGCGATCCCTGATCGAGTTTAGGGCAGGGTACAGTTGAGTCACCCTTTTAAGATAAGGCCTTGTGGCCAAAATGGGGAAGTGTACAATCACAATAGATAAAGTCTAGATCTCAATTGCTTGAAATTGGGGTCTAGAGTTAAGGTGAGATTATTTGTAGTATAACAGAAATATTGTGTAGTACAAATAATCTCTAATGAGATTTAATTTTAATCATCGGATTAAAACCCCCTATCTCCCTATCCCTATTCTTCCAGAGCTTGTAGATAGTCCAGAGCAGCTTCTAGGCGATCGCTATATCCTTGAGCAAAGCTATCAAACCAAAAGCCCTCATCAGAGTAGGTATCGAGCCGTGCCAACCATTCCCTGGCACGAGGTTTGAGAGCTTCCCGTTGTTGACGGCATTTTTTTTCTTCCTGTTGAGCCGCTTCTCGTTTTTGACGCTCAATGGCACGATTTTGGATATAGCGATCGCGCATATTATCGAGTACATCATCTGTCTGAGCCGCAGATGCTTTTAGCGCTTCCCGTTGCGATCGCATTTGCATCGCCCTTAAACGTACCTGCTCTAAATCTTGTTCTTTACCACTCGAGTGTTCAGAACCCTGTTGTTTTTGCACCGTGTAACGTTGTCGAATCTGTTCTAAATCTAATTCTGAAGCTTCAGAGTCCGCAGTAGGCGATTGTTTTTCGGGTTGATACCGTTGGCGAATCTCGTCTAAATCCGATTCTGAAGTTTGAGACTCCGCAGTAGCTGCTTTTTTTCCTTGCTGATACCGTTGGCGAAGCTCATCTAACCCAACTTCCTCTCCCTCTACATCATTCCCATGTACAAACCCAGACTTAATATCAGAGAGCAAATCATCCATTGGTTCATTCTCTTGGTTCTGCTGAGGAAAGCGATCGAGAGGGGGAGGCTGGCGATCTCCGGGCTGTTTCTGCTGATGTTGAACCTTCAACTCATTCAAGAAATCATCAATAGAACTCATTGTCTACCTAACCTCCCCAATACACTAGGAGATCCATCATCTCCTAATCTCTAACCCTAATCATAGATCGCATTCATCAATACATCCGTCAGGGTCATGGACTCCATTTCCTCCATGATAACAGTATCCACAATGTCGAATTTCGCACCGACTTCAACCATCCGGTCATCTAAAGCCTTAAGAAACTCGGTTACTTTGGGATCTTTGCCTACTTGGATAAAAGAAATAGCTAACTCTTCATCGCGGTCAATTTTGCTTGAGGCATCTCGAATTAAGGCAATGGCACCTTTCTTTTCTGCTTCTCCTTCAATACCATCGGTAATCACTAAAAACGTTTCTCCGTTTTCTTTCGCTTGACCAGCCGCTTTACGCTCAAAATAATTATTGAGGGCATGTTCAAGCACTTGATCGAACTTAGTGACCCCAGAGGGAGTATTTTCTTGGAAAACTTGTTCTACCTTACTAGCCGTGACATTATCATAGCGGCGGAAGTTGGCGGAAAACAAATAAACGGTAATCCCATCTGGATCGAGTTTTTCACAGAATTGGGCTACCTTAAATGTAGATTCTTGGGCCGCTTGCCACCGACTTTTACCTCCCGGTTGATCTTGCAGCGACATACTATTACTTTTATCGATAATCAGAGTATAGTCGCGGTTTTTTAGAATCTCTTCTGCCATAGATATGATCTCCTTGATAGATAGCGCTTGGCGCGGGTAGATAATGGGTAATGGGTCAACCGTTTTTTCTAGAGGGCTTGTTTTAGAGGGAGCCAGCGAACATCGCGATCGCCTCCTAATTCCACAATCAGTTTTACCTTTGGCTCTAAACTCGGTAAGGCCGCTAGATAACCCAGTTCTTCTGAGGATAGGATATGACCTTCGATAATCCACAACAGTAGCCCCTTTGACTTGGCGGGGAGTTGAGCGAGTTGGGTTTGAATAATGGGCGGGATAAAGTAGACATCACCAACAGCGGCTTTTTTACCACTGCTCTTTTTACCGAGGTGGGGAGGACGTACCCCATGCACTCCGGTTAAGTAAGCGGATAAATCTCCCAGACCTCTTGCATCTAGGGACAGTAGCGTATAACCGGCTGCGCGGACGCGGCGGATATAGCGTCCTTCTTCTCCCCCTTCTAGGGGGACATACATGCCTAGTGCGCCTGCGCTCTCTAAGTCGCGAATGAGCTTCTTACCTGTGATAATTAGTGCCATTCTCTCACCTGACCTGATGTAATTCAGGTTCATTTTAACGTGAGTGAGGCGTTTTTACTGTGGGGCGATGGACTCAACTCTGGGAGCGATCGCTGCTGGTCGAAGGAGATTGAATTACTATGGTTAATCAAGTGGGTTCAAATAGTTGACAAAAGTCATCGACAGGACAGAACAGTTCTTCTAAGCTGGTAGTTATAAGGAGGAATTGGACTGATAATTTCCCACAAGTGAGCGTACCCGATGCTCGTATTCATTATTTTCTAGCGATCGCTTATCCCGAACTCAGGTTAATTATTCATTGAATTGTGGAACTCAAACAGGTCATTATTTCCCATAAAGCTGGAGACGCAGATAGTCGTAAATGGGCACAGCGATGCGCGAAAGAGTTAGATGTCCTGGGTTGTCGAGTGCTGATGGGACCATCGGGGGCTAAAGATAATCCGTATCCTGTGTTTTTGGCTTCAGCGACTGAACCCATTGATTTAGCAGTGGTTTTGGGGGGAGATGGCACAGCATTGGCAGCCACTCGACAGTTGGCAGCCGAAGGTATCCCGATTTTGGCGGTGAATATTGGGGGAAATTTGGGTTTTTTAACGGAGTCGGCGAATAATTTTTATGATACGCAACGGGTTTGGGAACGGTTGCAAAGCGATCGCTATGCCATACAACGACGTATGATGCTCCAAGCAGCAGTTTATGAAGGCAATCAGCGGTTTCTCCCTCCCGTGAGCGATCGCTTTTTGGCGTTGAATGAAATCTGCATTAAACCCGCTTCCCATGACCGCATGATTACCTCGAAGCTAGAGATTGAGATCGATGGGGAAGTCGTCGATCAATATCAAGGGGATGGTTTATTGGTCTCCACTCCCACCGGTTCAACCTGTTACAATCTCTCTGCCAATGGGCCGATCATTCATGAAGGAATGGAGGCCATGACTGTAACTCCCATTTGTCCCTTAAGTTTATCGAGTCGTCCCATTGTTATTCCGTCTGGCTGCATCGTCAGCGTTTGGCCCCTGGCAGACTACGATTTAAGTACCAAACTCTGGACAGATGGAGTCATGGGTACAGCCATTTGGCCGGGTCATCGTGTTGATGTGCGAATGGCTGATTATCAAGCCAAATTTATCATCCTCGAAGAAAACCATTCCTACTATCGCACCCTCCGCAATAAGCTCCAATGGGCAGGGACAAGGATTGAGTTGGATAATAATCATCGAAAGAATTAAAATAAAATCATTTTTAAGTTCTAATTTTCAATTGATATACGGTAGAACCTGCCTATTCCCTATCCTCTAGCGCGAAGCGCTATCAATTCCCATGTTTGCACCTTGGGTGAGTGTACTGTTCGTCTTATCGATTCTCGCAGGCTTGATGCTCCTGTTGCGAGAGTATCAGCACCGGCACTCTCCGCATCCGGAATGGGTGCGCAAATTACTTCATGTGGGCATGGGGTTGGTGACATTGAGCTTTCCCTGGTTATTTGATTCTCCCCTGCCGGCGATCGGTTTGGCCATGGGCGCGATCGCCTTTCTATGCAGTATTAAGTTTATCCCCTACTTTCATCAACGGTTGGGCAGTGTGACGGATGGCGTAGCTCGTAGCTCCTGGGGAGAAGTGTATTTTCCCTTCTCGGTTGCCTTAGTTTTTACCTTGTCCCAAGGGAATTGGGTCTACTATCTGATTCCCATGCTCCTTCTGACACTTGGGGATGCAGTTGCCGCACTCATTGGAGTGAGCTATGGATTGCACACCTATAGTACCTCGGAAGGACACAAAAGTGCGGAAGGGTCGATCGCCTTTTTCACAGTAGCTTTTTTAAGTACCCATGTTCCTTTACTACTGCTCACGGAGACAGGACGAGCCGAAAGCCTATTAATTGCGGTGATTCTAGGCTTGCAAGTAATGGTTTTAGAGGCGATCTCCTGGCAAGGCTTGGATAATGTATTTATTCCCATTGGCGGATTGATCATGTTAAAGTTATTCCTGCCCATGGATATTCCCTCCCTCAGTTTTCGTCTCATTCTCACCCTCATTGTGGGCATATTAACCCTCAATTGGCGACACAGAACGACCCTCAATGATAGCGCTGTTTTAGGGAGTGCTTGGTTCGGCTATTTAACTTGGGTATTGGCAGATTGGCGCTGGTTTATTGCTCCAGTTATCCTATTTTTTGCCTATTCTTTACTCTGTCCTTGGACTCAACAATACCAGGAACGTCGCCATGATATGCGGGCAGTTTTGAGTATTGGCTCAACCGGGATTTTATGGTTATTACTGGGTAAAATCATGGGTGAAACTCTTTGTTTTTATCCCTATACCTTGGCATTTGCGGCTCATCTAGCCATCATTGATATTGCGGTACCTCGATTTCATCCTCAATTGCCGAATTGGCGCTTTATTGGGCGCTCTGTGGTGAAGGGATGGGTGTTAATTTTTGTCCCTTTTTTATGGATTCAAGGCTGGGACGGCCAGGCGATCGCCTATGCTGGAGAAGGATTCATTATCATGGGGCCGATCGCCATTGTCTTTGCCCTTCTACAAGGGAGTTGCCGGAATCTGGATGAGACGTGGATGTGGATTGGGCGATCGGCGATCGTTGCTTTGGGATCGGCAATTAGCTTAAACATTTGGGTAATGGGTCATGGGTAAGGGGGATTTTTCTATGTATGATTATCGTTTAATTGATCGAGAGTCTGAGCTAGAGATCTTAGCCAGTCTTGACGGAATTCCTGCTCTCAGTGGAACTGAATTGAAGCAACATCAACCGGATCTACATCTGGCAATTTTGCACAATCAAACCTTAGTCGCTCGCTGTTCCCTTTGGTGGAAAAATACGCCAAATTATGGTCAAGAAACGCTGGGATTCATTGGCCATTATGCTGTCCAAGATCGTCAAAGTGCTAAAGCTTTATTCAGTCGTAGTTTAGAGATTTTAGGGCAACACCATTGTACTTTAGCCGTTGCGCCTATTGATGGCAATACTTGGCGCAATTATCGCTGGATTACCGATCGAGGAGAGCATCCTGTTTTCTTTCTCGAACCTGACAATCCTCCAGACTATGTTGAAGAGATTCTAGGGGCTGGATTTAGTCCTTTAGCTGGGTATTATTCTGCCTTAGTCACCGATTTAAATCAAGGCGATCGCCGCTTAGAGCGAGTCGGCGATCGCCTGAAAAAACTCGACATTACCCTTCGCCCCCTGAATTTGGACAAGTGGGAAGAAGAACTCCGTCAAATTTATCATGTTTCTAGAATTGCATTTGCGCGAAATTTCTTATATACACCCCTCTCGGAGTCCGAATTTATCGAGCAGTACAACCCAGTCCGTAGCTACATTAACCCAGAATTAGTAGTATTAGCGCAGCAAGGAAACACCATTGTTGGTTTTTTATTTGCTCTTCCGGATTTTTGCTTAAGACAACGGAATTTACCAGTTGAGACCGTGATTCTGAAGACCGTTGCTATCTTGCCCCAAAAAGATTACGCTGGACTAGGGAGTTTCTTGGTCTGGCAATGTCATCAAATTGCCCAAAAGTTAGGCTATAAATCCGTAATTCATGCCCTTATGTATCAGGGTAATTCATCCCTAAACATCAGCCATCGATATGCCCAACCCATACGTCAGTATACTCTGTTTGCCAAAGCTATTTAAATCGCCTATACTTGAGTATAAAATTCACCTCAAACTTGATTAAAGTCTGTTCTGAGCTTTATTTTATCCCTTATCATCCCGCATGAAAACACTATGCCGTACTTAATCTACGCTCCCCATAGTCAGGATGAAAAATTATATGAACTGCGTTGGGGAATCAATAGCCTGGGGCGATCGCTCGATAACATGATCGTGATTAGTCACGCCAGTATTTCCCGCCATCATGCCGAAATTCACTGGACACCGAGTGGGGTTGAGATGTGCGACCTCAATAGCAGTAATCATACCTTTATTAATGAAAGTCGAATTGACAGTAAATTACTCAAGGATAAGGATATCATTCGCTGCGGTAAAATTAGCTTTCAATATCGAGAGCAACTGGACGTTGTTGAAGAAGAAACGGGTTTAGATCCAGAGGAACATCGCACTATTATTAAAGAGTATTCCCTCGATCGAGGCGACGTGGGAATACCTGAGTTATTGTCTGATCAAGAACAATGCTTAACCGTACTCAAATTGCGAGAACAGGATGAGCAAAAACGGAAAGAAGATAAACTCAAACTTTTGTTAGAAGTGAGCAAACAGCTCTCTTATCCCAAAAGACTCGATAAGTTACTCAAAAAAATCTTAGAAATTCTGTTGGATTTAATGCAGATTGACCGTGCTGCTATTTTATTGATCGATCCCCAAACCGAAAAACTGCAAGTTAAAGCGGTACATTCCCAAGTTGGTATTCATGCAGACTATCAATTTTATAGTAAGAAAATTACGAATTATGTTTGTGAAAAGCAACAAACTATTATGACGGCAGATGCCCAAATGGATCGTCGGTTTAGTGATTCTGATTCGGTCATTAGTCAATGCATTCATGCCTCAATTTGTGCCCCTCTCAAACCTCGTGATACGGTCATTGGGGTGTTATACGTGGATAATCTATCCTTGGCTAATGTCTATTCCGATGAAGATGTAGAATTTTTAACTGCTTTAGCGAACCAGGCAGCGATCGCGATCGATCATAGTCAACTCTATCAGAAAATGGAATCCGAAGCCGTCCTCCGGGACAAGCTAGAACGGTTTTTCCCCAAAGCTGTCAGCCGTAAACTACGGGAAGAAGGCAACTTAAACAAAATTGTAGACACAGAAGTTACAGCTCTATTTTCTGATGTCAGTCAATTTACACAAATGTCTTCCCTCATGTCTCCCCGGGCAGTGATTGAGATGCTCAATGAATACTTCAGTATGATGGTCGAAGAAATTGTCTTCCCCTATGAAGGAACCCTCGAAAAATATATTGGCGATGCCTTAGTTGCCGTCTGGGGATCGCCTTATCAAAGAGAAGATGACGCAGAACGCGCAGTCAAAGCAGCCATTTCCATGCAATGGGCTGTTAGACGGCTGAATATCCAGCGCCAACGTCGCAACCACCATCCCATTCATATTCACATTGGTTTAAATACGGGACGAGTGGCTTCCGGAAACATTGGTACAGAACGCCTGATTCAATATGCCCATATTGGCGATACGATGAATGTAGCCAGTCGCATTTGTAGTGAAGCTAAAGCCAATGAAATACTCATTTCTGCTACCACTTTCGCCCAATTGAACCAGTCTCAAATTCCTGTAGAACGTTTACCCCTTGTACAAGTCAAAGGCAAAAAAGAGCCTCTACAAGTCTATCGTGTTCTCTGGGAAGAATTGCCGTATCAAGATACTTTAAATGTAGAGGAAGAGAGTGAGGAATAGGGATCACTGGGTTTTACCCTTTCCTTGTGGATATAATTATTTTAGGATTTAATTGATTTGACAGATTAAAGTCTCGCCATTACCCTGTACGAGTATGCATTTTTTGGTGAGTTTGACCTGTGCAAAAATTCTGGCTCTTCTGTCTGACTCTAGCCGTTTTGGGTTTATCGATCTTTCTTCCTCCATCCGCAGACGCTAGAATTTCCCCTTGTCCCTCTCGTCTTCCTCAACTGAGAACGACTCTGGAATGCCAGATCGCGATCGCCGATTTGCATCCCACACAACCCGTGGTGGGTAAATATCAAGTGCAATATCAGGTCGCTGTTTTAAAGGTTATTGATCGCGGAGAATCTTCTGAATATGCAACCGTTGAAGACTATGTAAATCAGCGCAAAGTACCAGTTGTTTTAGGTCCGGGGAATCAATTTTATATGGTTGACTCTCACCACACCATGAGTTCAATTTGGGAATATTATCAGGGCAATCCCAATATTAGGGTAAACATCGAAATTATTCAAGATTGGCGAAATAAACCGGATTTTTGGTCAGCCATGAAAACCAATAACTATACCTATCTAGGAACCCCCGGAAATACCATTAGTCCTGAAGATCTGCCCCATAACCTTGGTGAATTAAAAAACGATCCCTATCGTGCCGCAGTTGGTATGGCACTTAATTGGGGATTTTTTGAGCGGCCGAAGGGCGAAAAAATATTTTTCTACCAATTCAAATTAGCGGATTGTTTAAAAGAATTCGGCTTAACTTTACCAGAAGAAATTAACCGTTCCCATGTCTATCAAACTCTAGCCATGATTCACGATCCTGAATATAGCTACGGCAACAGTTCCGTCTGTAATATTCCTCGACCTCAAGAGTTGTCTTTAGAAGGAATTGTGAAAAAACTGCAATGATAAGCGCTTTGCGCTAGGAAATAGTGAGTAGAGAGTAGACTAATGCCACTAATGAGCGCTGATAATACGTTCTGTTTCATCCAAACGGAGATTAATGGGCACTGCTTTTGCGAACGGTGAGTTGAATGGCTAGAGCTAACAATCCGACTGTAGTCAGAGCAAATACGCCAGTCGCTAATAATCCCATGCCCATGACGAGGGTGCGGACGGCTGCACCAATATTTAAGGCGATCGCATTTTTTGTCGCGAGCGGCTTATTGGCAAATGTCTCGATAATGGACATGGAGAGGAAATAGAGAAATGAGGTAATCGCCCCACTCATCAGAGCGCCAGTTAAACAGCGCACTGGGGTAACATTGGCAGAAATAGCCGGTTTACTCGTCTGTTCAGACATTGATTCGTTATTATCGATCATGATTGCTAGAGTACCTATTCGTCACTCACTTTAATGCCTGTTGGTGAAAACTGAGCGACCCATAAGTTGAGATCGGGGTCATTTAATTGTTGTTCGATGTCGTTTTTAATGCGGTCGGCTTCCGCTTGAGACTCGGTAAGGGCAAATATAGTAGACCCTGAACCCGACATCAGTGTACCCAGTGCGCCAGCTTCTATAAACCGTTGTTTGAGGGCGACCAGTTGGGGATATTCAGGTAAAACAATTTTTTCAAAATCATTCCGCAATTCTTCGGTAATGATCGCATGATTCTTGCTGGCGATCGCCCTCACTATCGGCCCGGAGTGAACTTTTTGACCATAGGCTTCAATATGTTCTGGGTCGCGAATATAGGACTCTTCATAGATGTTGCGATAGGTTTTATACGCCCAAGCGGTGGAAATCTTCACGCTTTCATACTTGGCCAACACCACATACAATCGATCGAGATCCGGCAGAGGGGATAACTTTTCTCCCCGTCCCGTCGCTAAAGCTGTTCCCCCTCGAACGCAAAACGGCACATCTGACCCCAACTGCTCTCCTAACCGTTCGCATTCTCCCTGAGTTAAGCCCAAATTCCATAATAAATCCATTCCCACCAATACAGCCGCCGCATTACTCGATCCTCCAGCCAACCCAGCAGCGACGGGAATGTGTTTATCAATGCTAATATTGACACCCCCATATTGCGCGAAGGCTTCGGGAAACGCGGAACACATTAACTCCGCTGCACGATAGGCTAAGTTACTAGAGTCACTGGGAACATCGGGATGGTTACAGGTGATGCGGATGGTATCTGTACCAGAGGGTTCGATGTGCAGGCGATCGCACAAACCCACACTTTGCATAATCATCGCCAATTCATGATAACCATCGGCGCGATCGCCGACAATCTCCAGATATAAATTAATTTTCGCGCACGCTAATAAGGTATATGAACGCATAGTTTAGGAGTTAGGGGTGAAGGGTTCGATATAGCGGGCATCTTCCGGCAGCTCGGAAAACATTTGCCCTTGGGTTCTGGCTTGGAACATATACAACCCTAAAGGAGTATTCACTAAGTCTACAATATCGGCCTTCCCTAAGAGCATTTTGGCGCTGGTGAGGGGGACTTCTTTGAGCACCCAACGTGTCATCCGATAGAGAGTTTCTTTGAGCGTTAGGGAACGCATCAAGTCTACGCCATGGAGTTGATGCAAATAGCGGTTCGATTTTCCATAGCGATACCATTGTTTTTGTAGCTCTTGGAGGGTGCGACGATGGCGATGTTTGACGGTTGCATCGGGGACAAATTCGTATTTCCAATCAGTTTCGCGCAAAATACGCCAGCAGATATCTGCATCTCCTCCCGTGGTTAAATAGGGACGAAACAGTCCCACTCGATCGAAAATAGAGTGACGCACCGCTAAGTTGGCAGTTTGTCCATAGGGACAAAAGGGGTTCGCGAGGGTATGTTTTTGGGAGAGGGTTTCTTGGCGATCGGCGTGTTGTTCGAGTAGAGTGTTACCGGGAAGCGCGATAATTTCGCCAATCGATAACCCAATATCTGGCTTGGCAAAGGGTTGAACCAGGTTTTCTAGCCATTCCGGTTGGGGACGACAGTCGGCATCCGTAAAGGCAAGAATGTCATACTGAGCTGTTTTGATGCCTAAGTTTCGCGCTGCATAAGAACTTTGGATCTCGGTTTGACTGAGGGGTTTGAGGTTGGATAAGTCGGCACTTTGGAGAATTTCCGAGGTGCGATCGCTGCTACCATTATCGACAATCAGGTATTCTAGGCGATCGCTTGGATAAGTCTGGTTCCGAAACCCCGCTAACAACTCCGGTAAATCCTCCTCACCGTTATACACCGGCACAATAACCGAAACCTGGGGAAAGAAAGGTGCGTTCATAATGTCTGGGAAATGGATATAGGAATTTTTGCTGTTATAGCAAGGAATGAGTTGCTTATCTCGAAGTTTACTCGATTGACCAATCCTCAAAGGTTAAACCGGGCACGCACTCAAAATCTTTCCGATTCCGTGTGATTAGGGTTGCTCGTTGGCTTATACCATTTCTCTATGATGATGCGCTTTAAAAAGGGGCTGGGGTTCCTTGTCTCTCAGGGATAGATTAGTTGCAAGATTAAAGAGAAATGGTAATAGTATCCATCCTTTAATTAATGAAAAGATTCCAATTGACCCATCAATGCCGAATTTTAGATGGCAATAAAATCTCTGGGATCGAGTTGACTCGGCGCAATATTGGGGAGAATGGCTAAAACATTGGTCGTTCCGGCTTGATAAATTAATGTGGCGTTGGCTAATTCTCCACTGCCAGAATTGAAGGTTAAACTATTAAACGATAAGCCTCCAGTTAAACCCATACGATCTTCGGCATCGTTGTAAAAGATTAAATCTGGCACACCAGGACGGAGAACAAAGATATCGTTTCCTGTGCCACCAATAACAACATCCGATCCCAGGTCTCCATAGAGGATATCATTACCCGCTCCGCCATCGAGGTAGTCTTCATTTTGGCCGCCGTAGAGGATATCATCGCCATTATTACCAAAAACCCGATCGTTTTGGCGATCGCCAAAAACAAAATCATTTCCCTCTCCCCCACTCACAAAATCATTCCCTTGACCTCCGCGCACAGAATCATTACCCAAATCTCCGGCAACTTGGTCATTGCCTAAGTTTCCATTGACATAATCATTACCACTATTCCCTCGAGCAATATCATCTCCTCCTAGAGCAAAAATAGTATCATTACCAACCGTTCCTGTCATTTGGTCATTGAGATCGGAACCCAGGGTAAAGGGTGTAGTCGGATTGACCGGAGTCGGTGCAGGTGCGGGAGTTACGACACCATTACGAGGACTCCCAAACACTTGTGTCCAATAAGAATTGTAGTTAACATTACCCGTATCATTAGCCAGAAAAAAGTAACCAACTCCAATTTCCTGTAAATTGGCATTAAGGATATTGGCTCGATGTCCAGGACTATTCATCCATCCCTCAACCACTTGTTCTGGCGTTTGATATCCTGCAGCAATATTTTCAGCTCCTGTAGAAGCTTGATATCCGGTAGCGCTGATGCGATCGCCAATAGAGCTATTGTCTAAGCCCGTATGACTAAAAAAGTCCTGAAAGGCCATATTCTCAGTATGGCTTTGAGCCGCTTGCGTCAACTGTGCATTAACAACCAGAGGAGCTAAACCGAATTGACTACGCTGAAAGTTCGTCAATTCCACAACCCGGTTAATAAATTCTTGACTCATAACATTCACCTCATGAATGAGTGGCTCTATAGAGATCTCAGAAACATGACGGCTGTTTTATGCAAAATCGCAAAAAGTGTAATAAATCTTAGCACTAGTGCCTTGACCAGACTAGAATCGTGCATTGATCGATGCATGAGGGTATAGGGAATTTCTTCCCCATCTTTTTCTCAAGCACTACTTTAGAGTACAAAGCTCTTCCTCACTGCGCTAGGATAAGATAGCAGGAGTTCCGTATGGGGAGGAAGAATGGTCTCAAAAGATGAGACATTAGCTGAATTTCATCAGCGTTATACCATAGAACTGCGAACCTATCTTCAAGGAACAGTCAGTTGTCCCGAGGATACAGAGTCGGGAACTAGCTTGGCAACGGATGAGCAAGAAGGTTTGCTTGCACCTACCGTTCCCGTATCCGCCAATATTTTTTTAGGACAACTGGCATTTGCTTCGGATATCAGTGTCGTTGATGTTGTCCATATCCATCAGATCGCCTGTGGCAAGTTAGGCTCAGAGAATAGGGAGAAAGAAGAAGAGTTTTTACGACTGGTCTTATCGGCCTATGAGCGATCGCAACGTTTAAACGCTCGTCAAGGCCAATTTAACCGCTTACCTGATATTTTATATTCTATTAACACAGAATATTATCTACAACGCTGGAATCCGGGTCTCGAAAAAGTCACGGGTTTAAGTCAAACTCGATTAATGAATGAATCGGTTTTGATTCTCTTTCCTCCCGAAGAGCGAGCAGCGATTACCCAACATATTCAACAAGCCTTTCGGGACGGACAAAATGAAATTGATACCCTACTGCTGACTCGTGCAGGGCCGATTCCCTACCGCATCAGAGGGATGGTGATGAAAAATGAAGATGGGGTCGTAGTCGGTCAAGTCGTTCTGGGTAATAGTTTAATTGAAACAACCCTCAATATTGAAGCCTTGCGAGATTCAGAAGAACGATTTCGTCACCTGGTAGAAAACCTCAATGAAGTACTTTGGTTAACGGATATTGATAACCAAGCCGTCATTTATGTCAGTCCTTCCTACGAAAAGATTTGGGGTCAATCCTGCAAAAGTTTATACGAAAATCCCCAATCTTGGTTAAGTGCTATTCATCCTCAAGAGAGCGATCGCGTTCAAGCTACCTTACCCGCTCAACGTCATGGCCCTTGGGAACAAGAATACCGTATTCTGCTCCCGAGTGGTCTCACCCGCTGGATTCGCACCCGATGTTTCCCCGTGCATCATCCAGTTGGCGATCGAATCTATCGTTTAGCCTCCATTTCCGAAGACATTACCCAACGCAAACAAACCGAAGTCGCTCTAGAGCGATCGATCTCCCTTTTACAAGCCACATTAGACTCTACCGCTGACGGCATTTTAGTCTTAAATCGAGAAGGTGATATCCTCAATTATAATCAACAATATGTACAATTGTGGCGCATTCCCGATCACATCTTATCTTCTAGGGATTCCCAGTTAGTGAACGCCTTCTTACTCGATCAAATGCGCTATCCAGAAGACTTTATTAACTTCATCAATCAGAACTATCAAGACCCCACAGAAACTCATCAACATCTGATTGAACTCATTGACGATCGGATGATTGAACTGATCTCTAGACCCTATGAACTCAGTGGTTATATTCGGGGCAGAGTTCACTGTTTTACTGATGTCACCAGTCAGCGAAAAGCCGCTGAATCTCTAGAATCTCTCAATGAAGAATTGGAGGCTAGAGTTAAGAAAAGAACCGCACAGTTAAGACACCTTAATGAAAAACTCCAATTATCAGTACAAGAAAAAGGAATCTTACTCAAAGAACTACACCACCGCGTCAAAAACAACTTGCAAGTGATTGCTAGCTTATTAAGATTACAATCAAGCTATGTGCAAAATCCCCAAGATCGAGAACTCTTCAAAGATAGTGAAAATCGCGTCCGCTCCATGAGTTTGATTCATGAGAAACTCTACCATTCCCAAGAAATGGGAGAAATCAATGCCCAAGATTACTTTTATACAGTTGTCAGTAATTTAGTCAGTTCCTACAGCCGATCTTCTCAAAAGATCGAGATCGACTTAAATCTTGAATCCATTGCCTTAGATGTGGACACAGCAATTCCCTGTGGCTTAATTGTCAACGAATTAGTTTCTAATTGTTTTAAGTATGCCTTTGTAGAACAATCATCAGGAACAATTACAGTAGAATTTATCCGTCAGGATGATATAACTCTGAGTCTTTTAGTCCAAGATGATGGTTGGGGATTACCGGAAAACTTTGACATCGAAGAAATCGATTCTTTAGGCTTAAAACTCGTCCAGAATTTAGTCGAGCAACTTGAAGGAAATTTAAAGTTAATGGGTGAGCAAGGAACTTATGTCAAAATAACTTTTCCGTGGATTGATAAATAAAAGGCAGATCAAAATGATGAATTTGATAAAAATATTAGTCGTTGAAGATGAGCGGATTATTGCCATGGATATCTGCAATAGCTTGCAGCGGATGGGATATGTAGTCGTCGGAATAGTCAACTCGGGGGAAAAAGCCTTAGAAAAAATGCTAGAAGTTAAGCCAGATTTAGTATTAATGGATATTGTACTGAAAGAGGAAATGGATGGCATAGAAGCTGGAGAAAAAATCATCCATGAATTTAAAACACCTGTGGTTTACTTAACCTCTCATACCGATCCGAAAACCCTAGAGAGAGCGAAGAAAACCAACCCCTTTGGCTATATCGTCAAACCCTTTGAAGAGCGCGACTTAAATACCACTTTAGATATTGCCCTGGCTCGCGCTCAGGTAGAAATCAAAATGGAAAAAAATCTATCCAAAGAGCGAGAGTTAGTAGACTTAAAATCTCGGTTTATTACGATGGTTTCCCATGAGTTTCGTACTCCTTTAGCAACGATTTTATTTTCGGCAGGATTATTAGAAAAATATAGTCATAAATGGACAGAAGATAAAAAACAAATTCATTTCGATCGGATCAAGTCTGGTGTGCAGCGTATGACTCACATTCTCGAAGATATCTTAGTTATTGGGCAGGCAGATCCTGAACCATTAAATCCTAAACCCAAAGGGCTAGATATTCAAACTCTATGTACCCAAATGATTGAGGAAATTCAAACCGCCTCTAAAACCAACATAGAGATTGAATTCAAAACGGATGCTCTCCATACTCATAAAGTTTATTTAGATCCAGAATTAATGGGACATATTGTTTATAATTTACTCTCAAATGCGGTGAACTATTCACCAAAAGGTTCTCATGCAATCATCGAGTTGGCAAATGAGGATAAAAACTTGATCTTAAAAGTAGAAGATCGGGGGATGGGGATTAGTCTGTCCGAGCAAGAACACTTATTCAAATCTTTCTATCGCGGTAGTGAGGTGGAAAATATCCCCGGAACGGGGTTAGGATTAGCAATTGTTAAGCGGGCTGTTGATTTACAGCAGGGAGAGATTACAGTAGAAAGTGAGGTGGGAGTCGGTAGCACGTTCACCGTGGTTTTACCTTTAAACTTATCAGAGACTGACTATGGCAAAAATTCTGGTCATTGAAGATGATGAAGCAATTCGGGAAAATGTTCTTGAATTGTTGGAATCAGAAGGATATGAAGTCCTGGGTGCAGAAAATGGTCGCGAAGGGTTGAAGATCGCCCAAAACGCGATACCTGATTTGATTTTATGCGATGTGATGATGCCGGAGTTAACAGGTTATGCGGTATTAACGACACTACAAGAAAATCCAGCTCTTTCCCATATTCCATTTATTTTCTTAACGGCAAAAGGAGATCGCCTAGATTTTCGTTATGGAATGGAGCTAGGGGCGGATGATTATTTAATGAAACCGTGTCTGCCCAATGAAATTCTCAGGGCTGTTGCTGCCCGGTTGGATAAAAAGGCGAGTCTGAATGCCCACTATTTACAAGAACTTCAGCGTCAAGCCTCGGAAGACTTGTTAACCCATCTTCCCAACCGTACCCGTTTACGGGATCTCTTCCAAACCTTGGTGCAAAATAGCTCCACCCTTGTTGCTGGGCAAGAGCAACTGATCCCAGTGTTATGTATCGGTTTAGATCGGTTTGAGCGGATTAATCATACCCTCGGTTATGATGTGGGAGATCGCCTCCTGCAAGTTGCGGCTCAACGCATCTGGGAGAGTTTCGATCCCTCAACTTCAACGATTCTCGCTCGCCTGAGTGATGATGTATTTGTAGCCATTTTAGGGGAACACCTCTCCCGGCATCAAGTGATGGCACAGATGCAAACTCTGCTCGAACAGCTCTCTCAACCCTTTGCGATCGAGGAGGAAAATCTGGTTATGACCGCCAGTATTGGTATCACTTATTATCCCAGGGATGGGCAAGATATCAATCCTCTCATCCAAAATGCCAGTCGTGCCCTTAATCAAGCCAGGGAACAGGGAGGTAATAAATATCAATTCTATATTCCCACCTTTTACGTCGGTTCGAGCGATCGCCTAAACCTAGAAGCCGATCTACGATACGCCCTAGAGCGCCAAGAACTTGATGTCCATTATCAACCCCAAGTCAGCTTGCACACCGGTAATGTGATTGGTGCAGAAGCCCTCATTCGCTGGCAACACCCAGAGCGGGGATGGATTTCTCCGGCTAAATTTATTCCCATCGCTGAAGAAACAGGATTGATTGATGCGATCGGTAAATGGGTACTGGTGCAAGCCTGTAAACAAGGGAAAAACTGGCAGCAATTCAACCCCAACTTTCAAGTGAGCGTTAATTTATCTCCCCGCCAACTTACCCACATTCCCTTGCGCCAATGGCTTTTAGATACTTTGATCTCAATGGGCTATATCCCAGGCACTCTAGAATTAGAATTAACAGAAAATGCCTTAGTTGAACAGAAACTAGAAGCATTGAAAATCTTAAATTCCCTCAAGTCTATTGGGGTTAAACTCGCCTTAGATGATTTTGGCACCGGATACTCGTCTCTAGAATATCTGAAGGATTTTCCTTTTGATACCTTAAAAATAGACCGTTGTTTTATTAAAAGAATTGAAATGAATATGAAACAACAATCCCTGGTAGCAGCGATTATCAAAATGTCACATTCCCTGGATTTGCAAGTCGTAGCTGAAGGAGTGGAAACAGAACCGGAAGTGAGATTTTTACAGGCTCAAAACTGCGAAATCATTCAAGGCTATTATTTCAGTCAGCCCCTAGGGAAGGAGGAATTTGAAGCACAAATCTTGAACCCAGAAAAAAGACTCCCCAAGTTACTGCTGGAAAAGCGAGGTAAAGATTGGGATAAATATATCAAAGATTGAGAGTAAACTAGAAAAAAACTGGAGTGTGAAAGGAGATAATCCGGATGGTTAAAGTATTAGTGATTGAAGATGAGGAAATGATTCGCGAAAATATTCTCGATCTCTTGGATGCGGAGGATTTTGAAGGGCTAGGAGCAGAAAATGGCTGTATTGGAGTAGAGATCGCTAAAGCCGAAATCCCCGATCTGATTCTCTGTGATGTGATGATGCCCCAATTGGATGGTTATGGAGTATTAGAGCAATTACGCGCCGATCCGAAAACGGCGATGATTCCCTTTATTTTTTTAACAGCAAAAGCAGAAAAAAATGATGTCCGCTCAGGGATGGAGTTAGGGGCGGATGATTATTTAACCAAACCCTGTTTACCCGATCAATTACTCAAAGCGATTAACAGTCGTTTAGATAAACAAGCCCTGATTAAACAAGCGTCTGAAGGAAGATTGGATGAGTTGCGCGAGAGTATTACCCGATCGCTTCCCCATGAATTACGCACTCCTCTGAATGGAATTATGGGGTTTGCGGAACTGATGAGTTATGAAGCAGAAGACTTAAAACCCGAAGAGATCCGCGAGATGGCCGAGCAGATTCTAGTATCGGGAAAAAGATTACACGGCTTGATTCAGAATTTTCTTTTGTACGCTGAGTTGGAATTGACTAGCAAAAATAGCGATCGCCTCAACCAATGGCGATCCCAATCTACTGCCTCAATTCGAGATACAGTTGAAGAAGTGATTATCTTAAAAGCAGACCAATTTGAGCGCACGACCGATCTTAAATATGAGTTAGAAGATAGTTCCGTCCAGATAGAAGCGTCTCGATTACAGAAACTGGTACAAGAAGTCATTGATAACGCCTTTAAATTTTCTCCATCTGGAACCCCAGTTCAGGTAATGACAAAGGTAAAAGATAACCAGCTCATCTTAAGCGTAATTAACTCAGGACGGGGAATGATTCCAGAGCAAATCGAGCAAATTGGAGCCTATATGCAATTTAATCGTAAACTCTATGAGCAACAAGGCTCAGGCTTAGGACTGGAGATCGCCAAACAGATCGCCCAAATTCATCAAGGTGATTTAAGTATTACCAGTATCCCCGACGAGGAAACCCGAATTACTATTACCTTACCCACCGGTTCATAGAGGGATGGAGAGGGTGCGGAGGATGGGGAGACGCGGAGATTCCCTATGCCCCATTCCCTATGCCCCATTCCCTATGCCCCATTCCCCATTCCCCATTCCCTATTTTGAATTGAAATGGTTTGCATTCTCGTAATTGAAGATAATCCAGAAATTATCAGTAATGTGGTCGAATTTCTCGAAGCTGAGGACTTTGAAACCTTGAGTGCTGAGAATGGTCGTATCGGTCTAGCACTGGCTTTTGCCCATCGAGTAGACTTAATTCTCTGCGATGTAATGATGCCTGAACTTGATGGGTATGGAGTCTTAAATGCCTTACGCCAAAATCCGGCGACGGCAACCACTCCCTTTGTCTTTCTGACTGCCAAAGGTGAACGACAAGACCTGCGGACGGGCATGAATTTAGGAGCTGATGATTATCTGATCAAACCCTTTACCCCTGATGAACTGCTAGAGGCGATCGCCGCTCGTTTATCCCGCTCTGCCCAACTGGAACAGTACGATCCGCTCACCGGACTGCCTCAAATCAGTGCGTTTAGCCAACCGGAAGGGTTTTTTACTCAAGCAGTAGCCCAAAGCGATCTGACTCGTTCCCTGGTTCCCTTGATGTTAATTGGATTAGATCGCTTAGAGCGTATTCAGGAAGCCATGGGTCATCGTCAAGGCGAGCAGATCTTAAAAGTAATCGCCCAACGCCTCACCCAGTTGATCCAGCCTTTGGGAGGTCAGGTAGCTAAAGGGAACGGGGGGCAATTTGCCGTGATGTTACCCCCAGTAGCCGATCAAAGTGTGGCGACGGAGCGCGCTCAAGAGATTTTAGAGGTGATTAATGAACCGGCGATCATCGGCTATCATCGGGCGATCGTGACCGCCAGCATGGGGATCGGTTTCTATCCCTTAGCCACCAATTTTGACGAACTGCAACGGCAAGCGAGTATCGCCCTCGGTAACGTGAAAAGTATGGGCGGTAATCATTATCGTATCTACGTTGCGCCCTTATTTGGTCTCGACCAAACCAGAGACCTAAAACTCGAAGAAGAATTCTATCAAGCTTGGAGTGCCAACCGCTTTCAAATCCGCTACCAACCCAGAATCGAGATTAAGAAACGCCACTGTGTTTCCGTCGTTGCGCTCTTGCACTGGGAACATCCCCTGATGGGGGGTATTCCTGAAAACAAATTGTCCCAATTAATCACAGTTTGCGGATTAAACTTGGTGTTAGACCAATGGATTTTAGACCAAGCCTGTCAACAAATCAAAACCATCCAAAACAGGAAACAACCCCTACGCGTGGTCATTCAGGTGTCTGAACAGCTTTTTAATGAAGACCTACTCGCAACTATCGATCGCACCTGTCAAACCCATGGTTTCCCCACTTCACGTCTAGATTTAGAATTTGCTGCCAGTACCCTATTGGTCGCTCAAAATCAAAACCAAATGGCGGCTACCTTGAGATTAGCGAAGCAGAAGGGAATCTCAATTACCCTGAAAGATCTAGGTCAAAAAAACCAATTTCTCAATCAGTTAGACTCTCTTGCCGTCGATGCTCTCAAACTTGATGGTAGCGCCATGCAACACCTTCAGCAAAATCAACCTCTGATTAAAGCCATGATTCAACTGTGCCATAACTGGAAATTGAAGGCGATCGCCCCTGAAATTGCCACCCAAGAACAACAACGGTTTTTACAGCGCCATAACTGTGATTTAATCCAATATCAACAGTCCTATGATATCAAAGCGCTCAAAAGGCGTTTACTGCAACGGTTCTAATTATGTCTCTATTTCCTGTCATGCCGATCGCGACCCTAATGGTATGGGCCACAAGCCCCGGTCTGCATATTGCCCAATTCTCCCCATCCCTAGAAACCACTGCTTGGCAATGGATCGATTGGACTCAAGGGAATACGACTCAACGCCCCCTTTCTCAACGTCCGATTACCTTGATGTTCAAAGAAGGCAAGGTAAGTGGATTTGGGGGATGTAATGATTATTTTTCTAGTTACCAAATAGACGGCGAACGCCTCATGATGGCCGACCCGTTTGGACGCACGTTTAAAGCCTGTGGCAACCTGTCTGACCAAGAAGACCAGTTTTTAGAGCGATTAGGGCAAGTCGATCGCTACCAGATTAACCCCGATGGGGAATTGTATCTGTTTTATCGTCAGAATGGGGAAATGGGACAAATGCGCTTTAGTCGAGTTCTTAAGTCATCCCCAGTACAGACTTCTTTTACCGACATTCCCGTCAACTATTGGGCCCAAGACTTTATTGTGGCCCTAGTTGAGCGTAATCTGATATCTGGGTTTCCTGATGGTACATTCCGCCCAGATACCCCAGTCACCCGCGCCGAATTTGCCAGTCTGCTCCAGAAAAGCTTTGATCTGCCTCAGGTACGAAAGCGCGTCCTTTTTCAAGATGTGCCCCAAGATTTTTGGGCCTATAGTGCCATTCAATATGTAGCGACGACTATTCCCCAGCTTATGGGGGGTTATCCAGAGGATAGGTTTCACCCAGAAGAGCCGATTTTGAGAGTTGAAGTACTGGTGAGCTTGGCTAATTTATTACCAGAAGTACCAGAGGTAGATATCGTCCAAATGTTAGAGAGCTATGAAGACCGAGAAGAAATCGCCGATTATGCCTTAGAAAAAGTAGCGATCGCCACTCAACATCAGATGGCGATCAATTATCCCCAGATTAGGCAACTCCATCCCAACCGACCGGCGACCCGTGCAGAAGTGACAGCCCTCATCTATCAAGGCTTAGTCAAAACCGGTCAAGCACCTGAAGTGAGATCGCCCTATCAGGTTAATCCTTAAATTCCTAGCCTTGGAGTACAGTAGGGAATAGGGAGTCGGCAGTCGGCAGTCGCTTACAAGGGTTTTCCCTATTCCCCATTCCCTATTCCCTACTCTCTACCGCCCAGCGCTATACAGTCCCAAGGGAGCATCGATTACCCAAACTAAGTATCTTCGGACTGCAACAAATTTCTGACTATTTCCATCAGGAGAAACGCATTATTCAATCCCCTAAGCCATTCTTTATCCCGATTAGCCCTAGGGAATCGCGTTAATCTAACAGAAGAGTCATTCTTCCATGGCTGACTTTGGGCACAAAGGTGTTGTTTGAAAAATGCCTTTTCCATCTCTTGATTGTTTTCCGGACACACTTGCCTGCCTCTAAAAGTTGCCCACAGACTTTTGGGAGGATGACCACTCACCTCCAGGGTCAAACGGTGTTATCAACCCCTCTCAATTGAGCCAAAAATGCTGAACCGTCAAAACCACCCGATCAACCCCTTGACTTCAACTCCAGGATGGCAACGCTGGATTGGAGGTGCTTTTGCGGCACTGGTCTTAATGGGACTAGAGGGTATCGGTCTGGTCAAGCAACTCGAACAGTTAGCCTATCGAGGTTTGTTTCAGTTACGGGGAGAAGAATCTTGGCATAGCCAAGTGGTCATCGTGGGTATTGATGAAACGACACTGAAAAATCGGCAAAACTCTGATAGTCCCCGGCAAATTTATACCACCCTTTTAGAGCGTTTAGCCCCCAGTCAGCCCCGGATGGTCGTGTTGGATATTTTAATGCACGATCGCTCCCCCGACGATCTACAGTTGGCTCAAGCGATGCGTCAAGTTCCCGTGGCACTGCCAGTATCTTGGGATAAGCAAGGGAATCAGAAAGATCCGATTCCAGAATTGGCAGCCGAGGCTGTGGTCATGGGGCATGTGGTGAGTCGTCAAGATTCTGATGGCTTAACGCGCATAGTAGTCCCCCAATTGGGGCAGATCCCGGCCCTTGGAGTGGCAGTGGCCAATGAGGTGATGGATCGGCCTCTGGAGTTGGATCGGCAGGGCTCTGAACCCCTATGGATTAATTGGCCCGGATCGGTGAACCATTTGCCCCAATATGAATTGTTCGAGGCCATTGAAGGGAGAGTGCCGATCAAGGAATTCCGGAACAAAATTGTGATTGTAGGCGCGAATGTGACTGGGTTTAATCCCGTGTTAACGCCGTTTGATATTAACCCTCCAGCCAGTGGCATTTATGTTCATGCGGCGGTGGTGAGTAATGCCTTATCAAATAATGGATTGCAACAGGTGGGAACATTTTTGCATCCAGTTTGGATCAACTTACTCTATTTCGCAGGGGCAATAAGTTTGAGTGCAACGCTTGTTTTTTGGTCATTCCGTAACCAAATTATTGTTGTGCTGGGTTTGGGGGGAGTATGGCTAAGTATTTGCTATAGTGCTTTTCATTTTTACTATCTTTTACCTGTTGTCTCACCTTTGGTGTTGTTGGGTTTAACGCTGTTATTAGTGACACTTCAAGATCGATTGAAGATGAAGGCGATGTTGGTAGAACAGGAAAAGCAGTTATTTGAGTCCGCATTTTACGATCTAGCTACAGGTTTACCCAATTATGCTCTGTTTATGGATCGCTTGGAGGGAGTACTCTCCCGTACTCGCGAACAATCCCAGCCGCCTTTATTTGCGGTATTTTTTATTTATATCGATCGCTCTAAGGTGGTTAATCCGGATTCGGGACATCGGTTAAGCAATGAGTTGCAGGTGGCGATCTCTAGTCGCATTGAAGAGGCATTGAAGCGATCGATGGCTCATTCCCCTCACCCCCTTTTGTCTCCCCATTCTGCCCATTTTTCTCCTCGTTCTGAGATCTCGTCTGTACCGACTCAATTTACCATCGCTCGGTTAGATACGGATACATTTGCGGTATTGGTTCATGCTCTTTCCTATTCCTCCCAGGCGATCGATGTGGCTCAAACGATTTATCAAACCCTCTCCCATACTTCGGTGTCTGAGGGGTTGTTCACTAACCCAATTGAGCCAGATGAAGCGATCGGTTTACTCGAAGAAAATTTATCAGCAATGACTGCTTTTATCGGGGTCGCTTTATCAGCCGTTCATTCTGATTTTGAACAAGTTTCCGTTAATATCTATTCCCAGGCGGAAAGTATGCTCAGGGATGCTGAAATTGCCATGTACCAAGCTAAGGTTAAAGAGGGAAATCATTATGCTATTTTTGACCAAAATCTCCACCATGCAGAAATCCAAAGATTAGAACTCGAACTCGATCTACGACGAGCGATTAATCGCGCTAGGCGACAACAGGAAAATTGGTCGGGTTCGATCAACAATTCTAATTGTTCTCCTGCACATTTTTCTTATGCCTCGGAGCAATGGGGATCGGAATTGGAAGCTCAAAGCGATTTTCGTCTCTATTATCAACCTATTGTTTGTTTTAGCACCGGTCGAATTAGTGGATTTGAAGCCTTAGTGCGCTGGTATCATCCTACCCGTGGCATGGTTTCCCCAGTCGATTTTATTCCTCTGGCTGAGGAAACAGGATTGATTATGGCTTTAGGAGATTGGATTTTAAAAACAGCCTGTTATCAGTTGCGAGAGTGGCAAAATAAGTTTCCCCATGGTTTGGAGGTGACTATGGTGGTGAATTTATCGAGTTTGCAGTTACATAATCCCCAGCTCGTGAGTCAGATCCAAACCTTACTCGATGAAATGGATTTAGATCATCGTTATTTGAAGTTGGAAATCACCGAAAGTGGATTGATGGAAAATGAAGACATAGCCTTAGACTTACTGAAAACTCTTAGAGAAGCGGGAATTCAGTTGAGTATTGATGATTTTGGGACAGGTTATTCTTCATTGGCACGGTTACATAATTTGCCAGTGAATACCTTGAAAATTGATAAGTCGTTTTTGGAGAGGACGGCTCTAGATCATGAGAGTTGGGAAATTATTGAAACGATCATTATTTTAGCCCATAAATTAGGGTTGACAGTGGTAGCCGAAGGAATTGAAACGGGAGATCAGTTTGAGTTGCTTCAAAGGCTTAGTTGTGATTATGGTCAAGGGTATTGGTTATCACGCCCGATAGATGCTTCAGGGGCAACGGCGTTGTTGGCGAAAAATCCACAATGGTAGTACAGTGCTAGTGCGAAGCACTAGGGAATAGAGAATACAGCGATCGCAAGCTCCGAAAGTGACAGAAGGATTACAAATGTTTTTCATAGCAGTGCAAAGCACTTTATGCATCAACTGGGAGAGTCTTGGGCGAAGGCTTGAAGTTTCAAATAAAACTCAGAAGTGGGTAAACGAGGCGCAAATCGATCGATGGGGAGTCGATCCGATCGCCCATTCACCCCATCAGAGTCTAACTCAAGGGCGATCGCTGGATCTTCAGACTCTGAATTCAGGCTTTTTTCTTCTTCTTCAATATCGACTTCTTCAATAATCGAATCAGTCAGTGTGGGTAAATTCTGTTCTAGTCCACTCTCATCAGAAACTTCATTGAGCAACCGCTCCTCTTGCGCTTCAACTTGGGGGAGTAACTCAGGAACAGGAGGGCGCATTTCCAGAGTGAGATTGAGATACTCTAAAGGCAGTAACTCTTCTGGCAATTTACTACAGACAATCTTCTCAAACTCATGATTAAAGTGACAGATGGGTTGTCCCCGTCTAGCCCAAAGATTCAAAATTTGCTCAATCGAAATTATTTTATATCTGCCTTGATATAAAGCTTCTACGATCGCCAACCGCAGCCAATCGCCCTTAAACCGATCGAGCCAGTGCTGTATACATTCTTCCACGCGATAGCGATCTAAATCAAAGCTATAGTAAATCAGCAAAGCCGGAACATAGGAGAGCGATCGCATTTCGGAGACACTTCGCCCAACCGATACGCTCTCCAGAAAAATAATCCATGGGTTTGCTGATGCGATCATGGGAGAATGGGGAATAGGGAATTAAAATTAAAAAGATTGAATCACGGTTGGAGTAGCTTGGCGAATATTCGGACTGGAAAAAGACTCACTCACGCCACTCCAATTAAAATCACCTAAGCGAAATCCAAGAGCTGCTAAACCCAAATCTGGATTATAGCGAAAGGTCAAGCCATAGGTGCGACGACTATATTCAATCATATAATCCGTACTAATGGTTTTTCCTGTATCTAGATTAAACCCAGCACGGGCAGCGATGCGAATAGGGCCATAAAGTTGTTGATTGACTTCGAGTTGCAGAACCCGCACATCAGCTACTCGATCAAACCGAAAGGGGGATTCTCCAGTGGGGATAAATTGGGAATAGAGGATACTAAATCCAGTGTAGTCTAACCAGGAGCGGGAGAAATGGCCAAATTGACCTTGAAACCCCATTAACCCCTGTAAATAGGATTGACTCTCGCCATTGCTATAAAATCCCGCTGTTCCAGTCAATCCAGCTAAAAATTGTACATAAGGAATGACGGGTTTAGGAGTATATTTGAGTCCCTCTGTGGGAGTAGGAGGCAAGGGTTCCCCCTTCCAAAGGGAAAAGGGACGACGCACAGTGGCACTCATTTGGGTCCGATTTAAGGACACTCGATCGTCACTTAAATCTGACGGATCTAATAAGTCTAGGCGATCGGTTGGCGCATAGATATTTTGGAAACTGGCTTGATAATTGACTGCAATTCCCGTATCGGCAATATAAAGAATGGGAGAAGCAAACACAACTCCCACACTGCGATCGACGGTTTGAAACCCTAGGGAGCCATTATAAAACCGGTTGCGATAGGTATATTCAGCACTCAAGGTATGATTGGCAATCTGGTGTTGTAATTGCACATTTGCTCTGGCTGTATCACCCGTATTATTGAATCCGGCTAAATTGACATTGGCTTGGAACGTGGTTTGAGGGGCTAACCTGGCATCCAAAGATGCTCTTAAACCGATCCAACTCCAGAAAGAATTGGTTTGTAAGTCTTCCTCGGATACACTGTCTGCATCTCGGTTATCACTCGAGAATCCTAAAGCGCGTTGAACCAAGAATTGGGGAGCTAAACGCAGGGAAAACCGGCGAGTTTCAATAACTTCAAAACTGCGTTCAATAAACAAGCCTCCACGATCGCGGTTATCGTACCCTAAAGTGGCGATCGCCGGATCGCGCTCTTCTCGACTAATAATCAGGCGATTTCGCAAGAGGGGAACCCCCACCCGCTGATCGAACACCAACCGGGGGCGAGTCATTAACACTTCATCCTCTAGGGGAGAAATGCGCGTTAATTGAGCGCGATCGGCTCGTACCTCTAACTCTGGGGGGGAAAAGGGATCGTTCGTAAACCGAATATTCGTGGCTTGCCAACCTTCGGGCGTAAAATCCAACTGTTCTGCCTCAAACCGCACCCGTCGGACCTGTCCCCCTTGTTGTACGCTGGTAGTTGCAGCGCTCCCTCCACCCCCGACATTAATAATCACACCTCCAGCATCCGTGACATCCGTAGGGGGTTGATCGAGGAGAATTCTTTCTCCTGGAGGAAGAAGTTGGGAATCGGGGTTATCGTCCCTAAAATCGAAATCCGTTCCAGCGGTGGGAATATAGACTACGCCCCTTGCCTCTTGAATGGTTCCTGTCCCTTGGACAAAGTTATAGAGAAAGCGAGAGCCTAATAAAATTTGTTCGCCACTGACTAAAGATACATTGCCTACTGCCAGAGCCAAGCGGTTAATCAGGTTAACCTGTAGCTTATCCGATCGCAAAATTGCATCATCCAAGAGCATTTCCACGTTGCCCTCAGCCGTGAAAATTTGCCGTTCATCATCAAACTCCTGGCGATCGGCGGTTAATTCAATTACCGCGTCTTGTCCTGGAGGGGCGATCGGAATCTCAATCTCTTCCGGTTCGGCTGATTCAATCGGGATGGGCGTTTCTGAGCTAGACTCGGGTTCATCGGTGGATAGCGAGGGCCGATCGTCATTCAGGGGCGAAATTTCGGAAGCAGGAAGAGCATCCAATGCAGGGGTTTGGGCGATCGCTTCCCGTTTTTCCGATAAGGCTTCTTCAATTGCCTCAGAAACTGGTGTAGTTTGCCATGGGGAGTGACGTTCAATCAGCGGTAATTCTGGCTCAACTGTTGGCTCCAGACTCAGATCGCTAACTCCATAAGCATCGGCAACCGGTGCAACCTTCTCCTCCCAACTTACCGATAACCGACCTCCTAACGCTGAAGCCTCCGTACTGGCAACTAAGCGTTCATCTTCTGGAGAAGAGAGTTCCGGAGGGGCAATGGGTGATAGCGTCTCTCCACCAACCCAACTCAACTGTTCTGGTTTAACCACAGCGCCTTCTGGAGCTGAAATGAGTTCAGGACTATATACAGTCTCTAAAGTACAGCATTGTTCGCTCTTGTCGAGTCCACTCAATCCCCCTTTCCTGTTGGCTTGGGGAACATTCCTCTTTTCAAGGAGGACTTGCTCCTGCTGCACCTCTTGTTTTAGGGGGGTTGGGGGAATCAATGCAGGACTTTCTACAATAGCCATTGGTGCAGGAGCAACCCAATCTATCCCTTCAGTTGGCTCGGTGGCACTGATGCTTTGATGGGGAATAGCATGAACAACTGGCGGCAATTCAGGGGGGACAGGATAGGGCATAGATTCGATGATTCACTCCAACACCTTGCCCAGTATAGCGCTACAGGCTGACGCGGGGACGTGGGGACACGGGGATGCGAAGACACGGGGACACGGGGACACGGGGACGCGCGCTATATTACCGATTGCCTATCAAAATCGCCCAAACTAAACTCAATGCTTCTGTCCATTCCACGACTGCACCATAGGTATCTCCGGTATGTCCTCCGAGTTGATGATTGAACCACCATGCGCTTCCTCCGGCGATCGCCGCCCAGCCTAATGTTAAGCTGAGAATCTCGATACTCTGTTGGGGATTGAGCGCTGCTTGTCCACCACTCAGAGCAATGAGCAGAATCAAGGATGGTAAAACATCTTTATAGGATTGAATCGCTGCTTTATGAAAAGCTCCTTTTCCCGTCGGTTTGAGATAGGGATAGCGCCAAATTGCCCAAAGTTGTCCGGCTCTTCCCCATGCAGGAATGGCGATCGCTATCCACAGGTGTTGGGGGGCTAAGGAACTCATAGCCGCCGTTTTCAGTAATAGAATCAGGATGGCGGACATCGCTCCAAATGCCCCCGTCACGCTATCGCTCATCACCTCTAAACGGCGATCGCGATCCATCACACTTAAACCATCAGCCGTATCCATCGCTCCATCTAAGTGTAATCCCCCAGTGATGGCAACCCAGAGGGCAATAATTACGGAACTACGGGTAAAATTGGGCATTCCTACAGACCATAAACACCAATTCATCACCCCTAATATTGTCCCGATCAGCATTCCTACTAGAGTCGCAAACCTGGCTATTCCGGAAAACTCTAAGGGCCAAGAGCGAGGAATCGGTACACTTGTATAAAAAACAATTGCCCCACTGATTCGCCAGATCCATATCATTGCCACTCCCCCCATGCTCTATGTTAATCTGCCAATAGACATCTACTCTGTTTTCTTGGTCGTTTATCTGCATTTTCCCTCTATTCAGAGGTGAGTGTCATCAGAAAAACGGCGACTAGATAGCTGCCATTTTACTTACGCGATCGATACTTCTAATTCGATCAAAAAATCCGTAGAATCTGGCAAGTATCGGCCAAAGAGTTAGGATAGAATTGTCTCATAGGCTACTTCAATAGGCCATTCTATCTTAGGGTGCAGTCTTGGGATGTCAAATCGTCAGTAGTCTTGTCGTCCTCTTTTGAAATTAGAGAGTTTTTCCCATGAGTTACGATCAATTACCTGGCAATACACGGTTACCTGCTCCTTGTATTCTCAACAGAGGGATCGTTGTGAATCCACAGGATATTCAGAAAGTGATTGGGGATCTCCATCGTGTCCGTTATGTTGAACTGTTCGATCGGCAAACCCAAGCTACTGGCGAAGCGTATATCCAAGAAGTGTTTACCGATCCACTGCGATCGACTATCCTGGCGAATCATACGTTATATCTAAATATTCAAAGCTTTGATTATTTAGAACTGAAAGAATCTGACGACCAAGAAACCTATTTTGATTTAGTTCAAGAAAATCGTATCCTGCGGTTAATTCCTCTCTCTAATCCCCTGCAAAACCAACCGGTTAGTTCCTTAAATACGGCTGCTCTAGAAGTGATGATGGCAGAAGTTTTAGCGGCTAATTTAGATGTACAAATGGACGATGACGAACCCTTAGCCTAAGATTCGGAAATGGGTTGAAGTGACAAAGATTTAAAGGGTGACTGGAGATTCTACATACGCGTTCGGTTCTGGCAGCGTAAATTCAATGCCACATTCTATTCGTTTTTTGGTAACTTTATAATTGGCGAGTTCAAGTAAGCGTTTTCTCAAGGGAATCCAAAGATGAATCATCCCCCAGAAAGAGAGACGATCGCCGCGATCGCCACTGCTATTGTGCCGCAAACGGGTAGCGTGGGAATTGTTCGACTATCGGGAAGCCAAGCATTAGAGATGGCTCAATTGCTCTTTGACGCTCCTGGAAATCAGCCTTGGAAGAGCCATCGTATCCTTTATGGTTATATCTGCGATCCGCAAACGGGTTCAACGGTGGATGAAGCCTTATTGATGATTATGAAAGCGCCCCGCTCCTACACCCGTGAAGATGTGGTGGAATTTCACTGTCATGGGGGCATCATGGTGGTGCAACAGGTGCTGACACTTTGCTTAGAGCAAGGCGCTCGACTGGCGCAACCGGGCGAATTTACCCTCAGAGCATTTCTCAATGGACGTATTGATTTAACTCAAGCGGAAAGTATCTCAGATTTGGTGGGGGCGAGATCGCCTCAAGCCGCGGAATTAGCCTTAGCCGGAATTCAGGGAAAGTTAGCTTCTCCCATTCGTCAGCTACGCAACACCTGTGTGGATCTGTTGGCGGAAATTGAAGCGAGGATTGATTTTGAAGACGATCTTCCCCCTTTGGATGAACCATACATCATCCGTGCAATCAACCAAGTATTAGATCAATTAACGGATATTTTAGCCACGGCTAATCAGGGGGAACTGCTCCGCAGTGGATTAAAGGTGACGATTGTCGGTCGCCCCAATGTGGGAAAATCGAGTTTACTCAATGCTTGGAGTCAGAGCGATCGCGCCATCGTTACCGATCTACCGGGAACCACCCGTGATATTGTGGAAACCCAGTTAGTGGTGCGGGGAATTCCGATCCAAGTTTTAGATACCGCAGGCATTCGGGAAACTGGCGATCGCGTAGAAAAAATTGGTGTCGAGCGATCGCGCCAAGCCACGCAAAAAGCCGATCTGATTCTGTTTACCCTCGACGCTGCTGCCGGATGGACGGCGGAAGATCGAGCTATTTACGAGCAACTGCCCCCCGAAAAAACGATCCTCATCCTCAATAAAATCGATTTAGTTGGCGATCTGCCCTCTGGTTTGCCTGCCGATATTGTGGCGATCGTCAAAACCGCAGCCGCCCACAAACAAGGCATTGAAGATCTAGAAGAAGCAATGATCACGGCTGTTAATGGAGGGAGCTTGCAAGCAGCCAATCTTGATATTGCCATTAACCAGCGCCAAACTTCCGCCCTTACCCGCGCTAAAGTCTCCCTAGAACAAGTTGAAGCTACCATTGCCGAACAGCTCCCCCTCGATTTCTGGACGATTGACTTACGAGGAGCAATTCAAGCCTTGGGTGAAGTCACGGGAGAAGAAGTTACTGAATCTGTATTAGATCGGATATTTAGTCAGTTTTGTATCGGGAAATAGGGACATGAAGGGTTGCATTAACCCCATCTTATGATGGCTCTATTCATGTAGGTTTTTTGCTAAAATATTAATAAATTGTTAAGATAATCCATAAGTACCCTGGGTCAAGTTGCCACAGGGGATTGCTAGAGGGGAATTGCCCTATGACAATTGAACAATCGTTTTACCAGCAACTCCGTCAGCGAGGATACTGGGATCAGACCGAGAGATTATCGGCTTGCGATCGCCAGAGTACCTTGGCCTTAGCGTGGTCAAATCCGAATTTGACCAGAGATCCTGGCACCATGTACAAACTGGTGTGGCTCCTATCTTCCACCAGCAGACGGAAACGGCTCAGTGCTATTGATTTACGGATTTTAGACCGCACAGCTACTGATTTGGCAACTCAAGGTCAACTGCTACCTGCCACAAAATCTTATGTTAAGTATTTGTGGCAGCAAGTCTATACCCAAGAGTATGCCCAAGCGCCTGTCCATGAATAATCAATAGTTAACAATGATTAATGGTTGATTCGTGCGATTAGCTTGTGCAAGGCAGCTCGATTGAGCTTGCCTTGGGGAGATCGGGGGAGTTTCTTAACTGCAACCCAAGTCTTGGGTTGCTTATAACGGCTGAGATGGGGTGCGATCGCCTCTCTTAGAGTATCTGAAGTTACATATTCATCCTGGGGCACATACACCGCCGTTACCCGTTCCCCCCAGTCTGCATCAGGAAAACCCAGGACTGCCACATCCTGAACCAATTGTGTTGCCCGGATTGCCGCTTCCACTTCCTGGGGAAAAACCTTCTCTCCCCCAGTCACGATCGTCTGACTGTGGCGACCGAGAATATACAGATATTTTTCGCTGTCAAAATAACCAATATCATCTGTTAAGAAGGAGCGATCGCCGGGAAAGGGATGGGGAAAATACCCTAAAGCGAGGGATGGGGAGGCGATCGCCACTCGTCCCGGTTGCAGCGTGGGTAAGGGGTTCCCCTTCTCATCTTGGATCGTAATCTGAGCATGGGGTAGGGGTTGACCGCAACTGATATTACCCGCAAAAAAGCGATCCGGTTTCAGGGTTACCACTTGGGAAGCCGTTTCCGTCATGCCATAGGTGAGCGCCACAGGTATTTTAGCCTGTTTTGCCTGTTGCAATAATTCTGGCCAAGCCGGCGCTCCTCCCAACAGAACCGCCCGAAATTGAGATAAGCAAGAGCAAGAATTGGATAACAAGCGCTTAAGTTGGGTAGGAACCAGAGAAATAAAATAATTTTGCGGATTAAAAGGAAGGAAACCCGTCAGAGACAGATACGGCACAAGGGCTAGAGTTCCTCCTGTGAGCAAGGTTCGCATCACTTGCATCAGTCCACTGACATGATAGAGGGGAAGCGTGCAACAGCAGTCAATAGCATCAGATAGCACAAACTCCTCTGTTGTAAAAGAGGACTTTGATCCCTTTTTTAAGGGCGATTGAGGGGAATGAATATATCTTGAATCGTTAAAATAGCGGGTAAACCCTTCAACAGAGGCGCTTAGGGTTCCCCAAGTATGCATTGCAAAGCGAATCTTTCCCGACGATCCTCCTGTCGCAATCATTACAGTACCAGGAAATGACGGCGGCGGCGGTGCTTCTATTGGGGAACAGGGGACAGTTCCCCACACCAGTTGGGGTTGAACCTGTTCCCACACTTGTCGCCATTCTGGAGCTTTCCACTGGGGGTTACCGAGAAAAACCGGGGTTTGGGTAGCAATAGCAGCGAAAAAGCCAGCCAGGAAAGGAACGGGTTCAGATTCATTGAGCAGCAGTCTGGGAGGAATGGCATATTGGCCCAAATGCTGATATTTTTCCCAGAATAGGGGATAAAGGCGATCGCCCTGGGGACAAACCAGATGAAAGGATTGGACTAAATCAGCGATCGCCGTCTCAACCATGACCGATTACCCATTACCATTCCTATAGGCTGCCATTAAATGGGCCAGAATATGGGCAATATTCCACGCATCATCAATCCCTCGATGGTGGGTTCCGATCAGAGGAAGATTCAGCAAGTCTAAGGCTTGCGCCATCCCCACTTCTTTCGGTAAACCGTGGAGAACCGTCAAGAGAGTTTTAATATTAATATGTCGAGTGCTAAAAGGATAGGGCACTTCCAGCATTTCACATTGCTTCTCAAACTGAGTGCGATCGTAGTTACCATAACTTGCCCAAACTCGCTTATGAGTGTGATACTCACTTTGCAGGCGATCGCACGCTTCCCGAAAGCTCACTCCCGTATCCACTTGCTCTTGAGTTAATGTAGTCAGTTGAGTACAAAACTCACTCACCTTAGAAAGCGTCGGTTTAACTAAAATACTATCCTTTTCTAAAGGTTTACCCAAGGTTAAATCAACCGTAGCAATTCCCACTTCAATAATTTCATGGTGTTCGCCAGGTGGCGATCGTTTACGCCAGCAGGTGGCTTCAATATCAATAACAACAATGCGATCGAGTTTAGGCATACCTTAAAAGTGAGTTATCCAATAATCTAGGATCTAATCTTTTCACAAACTGGGTTTCTAGTTTCCCATCCTATACCTCTTTTGTTTACTCTTCCCATCTCCCCATCTCTCCATCTCCCCATCCCCATTACCAGCGCGTAACGCCCGATCGCGCTAGGATAAGAAATATTAACAAATAGCCATTCAATAGCAATCCTAGTCTATGGATACACCGATTAAGGCCGTACAATCTCCCTATTACGGAGATGCCTATTATCGAACACCCCCCCCAGATCTAGCCTCCTTACTCCTCAAGGAGCGCATCGTTTATTTAGGGATGCCCCTATTTTCCGACGATCAAGTCAAACAACAAGTTGGTATCGATGTCACCGAACTGATTATCGCCCAACTGTTGTATCTACAGTTTGACAGTCCCGAAAAACCGATCTACTTCTACATCAACTCCACTGGAACCTCCTGGTATGGAGGAGAAGCCGTTGGTTTTGAAACCGAAGCCTTCGCCATCTGCGATACCCTCAGTTACATTAAACCTCCTGTGCATACTATTTGCATTGGTCAAGCCATGGGAACTGCATCGATGATCCTCTCGGCAGGGACTAAAGGCTGTCGCGCAAGTCTGGGCCATGCTACCATCGTCCTCAATCAACCGCGCACAGGTACACAAGGGCAAGCCACGGATATTCAAATTCGGGCGAAGGAAGTGATCGACAATAAACAGACCCTGCTTTCGATCTTATCCCAAAATACGGGCCAAACTGTAGAGAAAATTGCCAAAGATACCGATCGCATGTTCTACCTAACTCCTGAAGAAGCCCAAGAATATGGATTGATTGATAAAGTATTAACCAGTAGCAAGGATCTTCCCCAACCCATGCCTGCCCTGAGTTCTTAACCCTTGGGCAATTGAACGTTGATTGACGTTTATCCTTTTGTTTTGTTGTTCATTTTTTGGTATTTTCTTATGCCTATCGGTGTTCCTAGTGTTCCCTATCGTCTCCCTGGAAGTCCTTATGAGCGGTGGATTAATATTTACGATCGCCTCTATCAAGAGCGGATCATCTTTCTCGGCCGTGAAGTTACGGATAGTTTAGCCAACCAACTGGTAGCGGTAATGCTCTATTTAGACTCCGATGACCAGAATAAGCCCATTTACTTGTACATTAATTCTCCTGGTGGTTCGGTGACCGCAGGCATGGCCATTTACGATACCATGCAGCACATTAAATCAGAAGTGATCACCATCTGTGTGGGGTTAGCCGCTTCCATGGGAGCCTTTTTACTGGCGGCGGGGAGTCCAGGTAAACGGTTGGCACTGCCCCACTCTCGGATCATGATTCACCAGCCCCTCGGTGGTGTAGGGAGACGACAAGCGACGGATATTCAAATTGAAGCTCAACAAATTCTCCGCACTCGCTCCCAGTTGAATGAACTAATGGCGAAACACACCAAACAACCCCTAGAGAAAATTGAAAAGGATACCGATCGCGATTATTTCATGTCTGCTGAAGAAGCGAAAGAGTATGGTCTCATCGATAAGGTGATCGTAGACCGGGTTTAGTTGAGTGATGGATAACAGAGTAGACTTCTTGCAGAAGCTAGGTAGAAGTTAGGCAATAGGTAATAGTCAATCAGAATATAGGATGACTGCATTACTATTCCTTTTCTGCTCACTGATGCAAGAGGTCTATTCAAAAATACTATATATGCTGTACATGCTGTATAGTCTGTTATCCTCAATTTGAGAGGATGAGGAGTGTTTTTATTTTCACTGTTTGTGGATGGATATTGCCTATTATTACCGAGTTTTGAGCTTAAAACCAGGGGCCTCGTTTGCGGAGGTTAAAGCTTCCTATCGACGTTTGGCGCGAGGATGTCATCCTGATGTTAATCCGGGAGATAGACAAGCCAAGGAGAAGTTTATTCAACTCACGCAAGCCTACGAAATTCTCTTAAAAGAAATTTCTGAGGTAGCCAATACAGAAATAGGATTTGAAGCGTTTTCTCACTCTTCCCCTGAACCCACCGTAACGCCTACTCCCTCCCCTGCGCCTGCTCCCCGGAAGGTGAAAATTCCTCCCTTAAACCCCCAGGATAAACGGTTAAAGCAAAGTGCCTATGAGCAATTACGAGAGTTTTTAAAAACGAAGCGTTTTCCCCGGGCGATCGCCTTAGTGGAAGCTCTGCGCGATCGCCTCCCCATCGATCCAGAAGTGCGTCAATGGCAGGCGATTACTTATCAATCCTACGGTCAACATTTACTCAAACAAAATCAACTCGAAAAGGCGCAACTCTATCTGCAAAGAGCCAGACGCACGGACCCCCACAACCGCCGTTTGTGCCTAGAAGTTGAACAAGACCTCAACCGGTTGGGAGTCCAATCCTCCCATCAACAAGTGTAATCATGAATGATGAATTAATTGTGAGGATTCAGGGGAGAGAGCAGTTGTTTTAAGCGCCGAATTTGTTCCGAGGTTCCCATACAAATGAGTAAATCTTGGGGGAGTAATAGGGTTTCTCCCGTTGGCGCTCCGATCACGGTTCCATCCTGGCGACGGATGGCGAGGACCAGAACACCAGAGCGCGATCGCAGTTGCATTTGTTGAAGCGATTGGCCAATATAGGGACAGCGATCGCTATCAATCCCGAATTCTTCAATCAATAAGGAGCGATTTTTGCCCGTGATCATACCATCAACGAAATGCATCACTTGAGGTCGTAAGGCAGCAGTCGCCATTTTGCGTCCAGCCGTCGTATAAGGAGAAACGACGGCATCTGCTCCTCCTCGATAGAGTTTCAGTGCTGCTTCATCCGTACTAACGCGGGCGATCGTCCTAATTTGGCTATTGAGACTTTTCGCTGATAAAACCGTGTAGAGATTCTGTGCATCAGAAGGTAGAGCAGCAACCAAACAACACGCTTGATTAATGCCTGCTCTATGCAACGTATCATCTAAGGTGGCATCTCCTTGGAGGATAAGATACCCTAAACTTTGAGCCGCTTCTAGAGCCTCTGGTGAAGAGTCAACAATTACAAAGGGAACGCCTTCTTCATGGAATTCTAGGGCAATCTGTTGCCCAGTACGACCAAAACCGCAAATAATATAATGGTTGATCAAGTTTTTCAGCACTTTCTGTTTTTGTCGCAAACGTATTCCATCTTGAAAATAGCCTTGCAGGAAGGCTTCTGTAAACCGATTGACAATATACCCAATGCTAATCACTCCAAAAAAAATCAGGGCGATGGTAAAGATTCTCCCCCGTGATTCCATTGGCTCTACTTCGCCATAACCCACCGTTGTTAGAGTAATAATGGTCATATAAAAGGCATCAGGAAAAGACCATTTTTCTAGAACCATATAGCCGATGGTTCCCCATATGCAAACGAATCCTAGGGCAAGAACACCGACCAGGAGTTCCCGTTGCATTCGCTGATACTGTTGTTCGATGGAAGACACGTTTTATGGGTAATGGGTAATGGGTAATAGGCAATGGGTTATGCCCCCACTTTCCTATATGCCACCGATCTTTACAGTCCAATAATATCTTACACTTGTGGTGTAAAATTAATCGGAAACTTAAGGTTTGTATAAAGTGGGGAAAGTGATGGGTGAAATGGGGCAACTCAAAGCGATTATTTTTGATGTGGATGGAACCCTGGCAGAAACAGAACGGGATGGTCATCGTGTAGCATTTAATCAGGTTTTTTCTAATGCCGGGTTACCGTGGCAATGGTCTGCTGAGTTTTATGGGCCACTTTTAGAAGTGTCGGGAGGAAAAGAGCGCCTGGTTTCTTATGTTCGCCGGTATCATCCCCAGTTTGAGCCTCCAGTGGAGTTGGAAGTATGGGCTGCCCAATTACATCGCCATAAAACGAAGTATTATCGACAGTTTCTTTCCAAAGGTTCGATTCCCTTACGACCGGGTGTTCAACGGTTAATTGAAGAGGCTATAAGAAAAAATATACGATTGGCGATCGCTACAACTAGCGCCCGACCCAATACCATGGCCTTATTGGAGAAGTTTTTTCACCCAACTACGTTTGAATTGATTGCAGCCGGTGATATTGTACCCCAGAAAAAACCTGCGCCTGATATTTATCATTATGTTCTAGAGCAAATGAATTTATCGCCTAGAGAGTGTTTGGTGATTGAGGATTCCCAAGCGGGGGTGCAAGCAGCGACTGAAGTCGGTTTACCCACGTTAGTAACCCAAAATGAATATACTCAAAATCATGACTTTCCTGGGGCGATCGCCGTTTTAAGCGATCTAGGCGAACCGGATGCTCCGTTTACCGTCATTCGCGGCGATCTGGGAATTTATACGTATACGACCCTAGCAACTTTAAACTTTCTCCATCAGCAGGTCATATCCATTAAACCTTAGAAGCAGTATACCCATTATTCATTAGGTCGATGAGTGGACGGAGGAATCTTCTCCATTGGAATGAGAGCTTCCATTACAGATTTTACAATTGGAGCCGATACCGTACCCCCAAAAGCCCCTGCACTTTTCGGTTCATCAACCACTGCAACGACCACATAGGGGCCATCCGGCAAAATACCAACAAAACTGGTTATTTTTGCTGATTCATAATACCCACCACCAGCATAAGCCTTCTGAGCCGTTCCAGTTTTACCTGCCACTCTATAATTGGGGATCTGGGCAGCTTTTCCACTTCCCCCATCCACTACGGCTTCCATCATAGCTAAAACAGCTTCAGTTGTTTCTTGAGAAAACACTCGGCGGGGAGCTTCAATACTTGGAGTATAGTGCAATTGTCCTTGCACATCCCTAAGTCCTTTAACTACATGAGGAGTGACTAAAAATCCCCCATTGGCCAAAGTGGCATGGAGTTGGGCCAGTTTCAGGGGAGTTAAGGATAACCCTTGACCAAAGGAGACAACAGCAGGCTCAACAGCTATATTGACAAAATGTTCTTTCGGTTTGAGGTAACTCGCGGTTTCTCCTGGTAAATCAATTCCCATAACACTTGAAAGTCCCAGATTTTCCAGCCAGTCATAAAAGACTTCTGGCTTCATCTGCTGGACAACTCTAACCATGGCGACATTACTGGAATATTTTATAATATCGGTTAGACTTGATACGCCTCTACCTCCATTCGCATCAAAGTCATAATTCTGAATCGGCCATTCACCGATATAAATCTGTCCTGGATCGTAAAACCGATCGTCAGGTTCAATCGCATCTGCTTCTAAGGCGATCGCCACATTAATCGGCTTAAACGTCGATCCTGGCTCATATAAATCGGTAATTGCCCAGTTTTTTAATAAGCCTAAATCGGCTTTCCAATAAGTATTGGCATCAAATGACGGATATTGCACCAATGACAAAATCGACCCATCGGATGCATCCATCACAATCACCGTACCCCGCTTGGCCTGATATTGTTTCATCTGCTCAGAAAGGGCTAACCGGGAAACCCGTTGCAGCCGGGTATCCAAGGTTAATTGCAATTGCAGGGCATCCATATTCAACAAGGGAGTCGATCCTTGATTGGGTAAAATATCGCCTTCTCCCGTGCGCGTCACTTCGACCCACTCACTAGAGCGCTCTAGAATATTTTCATAGGCAGCTTCGATTCCAGATTGTCCCATCCGCTCCATATTCACATATCCCACCACTTCCGAGACCAGATCTTCTTGGGGATAAATCCGCTCTTGATAGGCATTGAACTCTAAGCCATCAAGAGATAGAGTTTGAATCCGACGGGCAGCATCTTCCGGCACACTATACTGAATCTGAATTCCTGTCGGCCCTTCAGAAAAGCGTTGCATGACTTGATTGGCCGGTATACCTAAAATACCAGAGAGTGCGTTAGCAATCTCTGGCATAGGTCGCTTAAACATGATGGGATGGGCGTATAAGGTAAATCGGGGTTGATCGACTGCCAAAAAATGTCCTTGGCGATCGACAATAGACCGACGGGAAGTCGCCTTCTGTTCTTGACTGCGTTGTTGCTGTTGTGCCTTTTGGCGTAACTCAGCACTCTGAATGACCTGTAAGCTTAATAATTTTAGGCTGAGTCCCAATAAACCAGCAATCAGCACCCCCCAGACGACTACCGATCGCATCTGAGGTACAGCAGCCATTTTTCTGCCCGGCTTTCTAGGGAAAGAACCCGTGGCAATCGCTTTACGTTTGCTCGGCCGAAAAGTTGAGGCCATAATTTCTGAAATAAATTAAATCAATCCCTGAAAAACAAGTGGCTCTAAGCCACTTGTTAAGTATAACTTCATAGACTCATGGTATTAGGTCTTCTAATTGGAAGGCTTAATATCCCCAAGGTTTAGAGGGTAACGGTTCCGGTGCTAAATTAGGCAAAGACTCAGAAATAGCAGGAACCGAACGTTGTTCCACCGGCTCAAGGAAAATCGTAGTCTCTGGATTTTGAGGAACTAAACCGGTATCTTCGGTTTCTGCTTGGGATGCCATCCGATTTTTTAAGATTTCACTAGCCGTAACTAATTGACGCTCATAACGTTCTAGATTTTGCAGATGATCGTATTTTTTCATCCATTCTTGCTGCGTTTGCACCGTTAGACTATAAATTCCCATGGTAGCTGCACCTAAACCTAGGGTACAAAAAAAGAGGACTTTTTCGATCGCCCGTAGAGCGACTACACTCTTTGGTAATTGGTTATGTTTTGGATCTAAGCGTTTAACGGTTCCTGATTGAGTTAATCCCTGAACTGACGTGGCTTTATCGACAACCTGTTGCTGAAAGTGGTCATTTCGAGCCATCTGTGAAGGCACTCTAGAAGAACTAGCCGATGGCGAAGTGGGTGCTATTTTAGGAGCTTGAGGTTGGGAAGAAACTAACCGCAGTCTGGAACGATTCGGGTTGTGTAAACGAGGTTGGCGACGAGGGGAGGAATCGGGAAAGGATTTGAGAGCAACCATGGAATTGAATAAATTTGGGAGTAGTTTAACATTAATGCTCGAGGCTCAGAATCAATGGCTTAACTCATAGGTCAAGGATTCCGTTTAGTCATATTATGGTTTAGATGGGATAGTACTGTCTCCCTTTTGCCGGTTAATTGAAGTTCAGGATAGAGCGTTATGGATCGTGAATCTGGAAAGGATCAAAAGCATCCGCGTGAGGATCGCGATCGCCTGATTGTGGATCAATTGCTCCAACATTCTGGGGAACCGACAGATTTTCATTTAGTAGAATTGGCGCGTCTGAGAATTCGTTACCAAGACTTTCCAGGTGCTAGAGCGCTACAACAGGATTTAAACCGCGCCATGCAACAGTGGAACTTGAATGAGGAAGCCTTATTTGAGCGAACCCGTACCATTCATATCCAAGGATTGGTGTATAAACGAGGAGGCAATCAACAAGAAGATTGGAGTTAGAGCGCTGTGCGCTGTGCGCTAGGGAATAGGGAATAGGGAATAGGGAATAGGTGATCTCCGTGTCTCTGTGTCGTCCATTCCCCATATCTCCCTATGGATTGAAATCCAGTGATGGTGTAGAAGGGGAAAAATCCGCAGAGGGAAACTCTCGATTCAGTTCAAAAAGGGTTTTGGGTTCAATCTTAAAATCTACTTTGATATTAGAGTCCATATCCTGGGCTATGTCCCAGTCCGTTAACTCTGGAGCATTGAATGCCTCAACTTGTGGCAACTGTTGCTGAAGCTTGGGAGATTGCATTTGGGTTTTAATCGGCTCTAAAACCTGGGCAATTTCCGCTTGTTCTTCTAAACGTTCTGTAGAAGAAACCAATTGACCCAAACCATTCACCAAATTACGAATATTCTGGCGAAATTGGGGATCGCCGAGCAAATCATCCATATCTGAGGTGAGTTTTTGGGCATTTTGAAATGTTGATCGAGCTGAATCTAAGGTTTGCTGGAGCATCAACAAAGTCGTAGGATTATTAATGTCATCGGATAAATCCTTTAAGTTAGCAGAAGCTTGGGCAGCATTGGCTGAAAGGGTTTCTAGGTTATTGATCAACTCTCCTTGTTGGACTTGACTGAGAATCGGGGTCAACGTAGATACCGCAATTTTCATCTCCTCGGATGTGCGCTCTAAATTGGCTAAGGTGCTAGTAATATTAGTTCGATTTTGAGCAATCAAACCATTCATATTTTGTAGTGCAGTTTTTAGTTCGGCACTGGTGCTTTCCACTTGTCTAGTCAGTTGGGCACTACTTTCAGTAAATTGGGTAGTTGCTTGCAGGGTGGATTGACGAATTTGATCCGCTGCCGCGCCTACGGATTCAGTTGCATTAGAAATCGTACTAATTTCTCCCTTAGCTAGGGTCGTTAGTTCTGCTAGTTCAGCGCTCAGAACTGTAAAATTTTCAGCCGCCGATGTCGCTCCGTCCAGGGTAGACATCAGACGAGTATAAAATTCTTCCGAACTAAAGAGTTCTGCCATATCTAAACCCCTGCGTAGGAGTTCAACATAGCTGACTCCAATTTGGCCAGAAAGTCGAGTTCCTTCGCAAATAACCACGGTGCGATCGCACTCCTGACTCTGAGCAGAAGTCATATTTGCTGGCACAGAAGATAAGGGAATAATATCGATTGTTGTGGAGCCAACTAAACCGGATTGATTGGCTTCAATGAGCGCATTTTTGGGCATCACCAAATCCCCTTGATGAATATTGACCGTGACATCAACCCCATTTGATCCTGGATTAATCGCTGCCACGGAACCCACTTCGACCCCACGATATCGAACTTCTGCCCCAATTTGCATTCCTTCAATATTGTCAAATTCCACAATTACGGAGTAAATTTGTTTGCTAAAAGTTACTCCGCGTAACCAAAGGATCAGACCGCCAAAAAGTCCCATCCCAACTAAGATAAGTAACCCAACTGAACCTTCTCGAATTGTCCGTTGACGCATGATGGTTTTCGCTTCCCTACAAGATCGTACCCGCTTTATCTTAACTGATGACGGGAATCGGGCCCTCTAAGCTCCCGGCGGCAAATTGACGAATATAGGGATTATCCGTGTCATCAATTTCTTCGATTTTGCCATCCCATTGGACTTTACCCTGATGCATGAAGACGATCCGATCTGTGGTGCGGCGAATGGTACTTTCTTGGTGAGTGACCATCACATAGGTACTACACCCTCCTTGCTTCTCTTTGAGGGAGCGAATCAGGTCTTCCACTACGGTGGAGGCAATGGGATCGAGTCCAGCCGTGGGTTCATCGTAGAGCAGGACTTCGGGATGGTCTTGGGCATCTTGGGGATTTTCCATAATGGCGCGGGCAAAGCTGACTCGTTTGCGCATTCCTCCCGAAAGTTGAGCGGGGAAGCGATCGCTAATTCCCGATAATCCTACTAATTCCAGTTTTGTCTCCACCATTTCCCGGATGTGTTTTTGAGGAATTTTGCCTTCTTGATAGAGTCGAAATCCGACATTTTCCGCCACAGTTAACGAATCAAATAAGGCCGCCTGTTGAAAGACCATACCAATGGTAATCGGGTCTTGGATATCTCCCACTAACCCTTCGCGCTTTTGTCCCGAGACATAAATTTCGCCAGTATCCGGTTGATGTAAACCCGCAATAATTCTTAGGATCGTGGATTTCCCTGTCCCAGAGGGCCCGATAATCCCTAATGCTTCTCCTTTGTAGATCGTCAGGTTAAGGTTATCTAAAATCCTGCTTTGACCAAAGGTTTGGTAAATACCGCGCAGTTCAATTAAGGGTTCACCCATGAAATATGCATAATTTGGCTGGCTTTTGGCAGTATACTCGATTAAGGGCTATTTGCCAATGTGATGCACAGTGTGAAGAATGTCGGGAATGGGATAGTCTTGTAATTGCCTATTGCCTAAGGTAAATAAACTCGCATCAATAACTGCATCTGCAAAATCCTCTTCAGTTTCACTATTTTCTGTGAAAATTGATAGAAATTCATCGATCAACTCATAACATATCGTAATGGTCACTGCATTTGGATCGTAATAAGCATTCGCTTCATCACAAGTGGTGAAAACAACAGTGATATTTGTTGGAAATACAAGTATTTCGTTTAAATCACTTGCCAGATCGTCATAAAACTCAGTCTCAATCAATGCGGTGCGGATATTCGCCCATACTTCGTCGTCGGTTTCCTCATAACTCATAATAATGTCACCCCTATCTTCGATCTGAGATGGGGAGTCATAGGCATCAGATATAATTGTGTTGCCCATCGTGCAATTGCTTAAACCGCCTGATAAAGCTAATGAGAGTACACTTTTTGCTAAATACGGATAGCTCTGCTGGCATACTCTATGAACAGGATTCATCATTAATTTAGTGACATTGGTCATGGGGTGAGGGCAATCCCTCGATGGAATAGAGGCTATATAGAGTATAGTGGCAGCGTCTGGTGCATCAATAAAGGACTTAACTTTGTTCCCTCTTCCCCGTTCCCTGTCGCAGATCGCGGAAACGTCAGCATCTCAAACCGTGACAAAAGGGCGATCGCTTTACGAATAACAACAGTCTCTAGAGAGACCAAAAGAATTATTTTAAGGCAACAACAACTCCTCGATCTTGGTTAAAGTAGAAACAGTGACTTTTTTTTCTGGATCTCCATGCTCAGTTCGCCTCCCCAAGTCTCCCGCACTAACTCAGATTGGAAACGTATTATTCGTGACTTTGAACAAGTCCTTGGCCGTAAAAGCGTCATTCAGCGCAAGGAAGAACTTCTAACCTATGAATGTGATGGATTGACCAGTTATCGGGTGCGGCCGAAACTGGTATTACTGCCGCGGGATACGGAAGAAGTGGCAGCAACCGTCAAATTATGCGATCGCTACCAACTTCCCTGGGTAGCACGGGGCGCAGGCACGGGACTCTCTGGGGGCGCTCTCCCCGTAGAAAATGGAGTCTTAATTTCTACGGCATTTATGCGTAATATCCTAGATATTGACCTGGAAAATCAACAAGTGGTGGTGCAACCGGCTGTCATTAATAACTGGGTAACCGAAGCAGTCAGTGGTGCCGGGTTCTATTATGCCCCCGATCCCTCCAGTCAAATTATTTGCTCCATTGGTGGGAATGTAGCGGAAAACTCAGGAGGAGTCCATTGTTTCAAATATGGAGTCACCACCAACCACGTTCTTGGCTTAAAACTGGTGCTTCCCGATGGTTCTATCGTTGATGTGGGTGGAGAAGTACCCGAAATGCCTGGATATGATCTAACAGGATTGTTTGTTGGTTCGGAAGGAACCCTAGGCATTGCCACAGAAATTCGATTGCGGATTATTAAGCAAGCCGAAGCCATTCAAGTCCTGCTCGCTGATTTTACCAGTATTGAAGCCGCAGGAGCTGCGGTTTCTGATATTGTCAGTAGCGGTATTATTCCGGCTGGTATGGAAATGATGGATAACTTTAGTATTAATGCGGTTGAAGATGTGGTGGCCAGCAATTGTTATCCCAGAGATGCGGTTGCCATTCTGTTAGTTGAAGTAGATGGGTTAGAGGTAGAAGTGGCAGAAAATGCTAAACGCATTGCCGAAATTTGCCGCCAAAATGGAGCCAGAGAGATCAAAACAGCGACCGATCCAGAGGAACGTCTAAAATTATGGAAAGGTCGTAAATCAGCGTTTGCGGCGGTGGGTAAGATTAAACCGGATTATTATGTCCAGGATGGGGTCATTCCTCGAACTCAATTGCCCTATGTTCTGGGAGAAATTGAGAAACTGAGTGAAATCTATGGCTATCCGGTGGCGAATGTATTTCATGCCGGAGATGGAAATCTTCATCCCCTATTGCTCTACGATAATTCTATCCCTGGAGCTTTAGAAACGGTGGAGAAATTAGGCGGAGAAATTCTCAAAATCTGCGTGCAAGTGGGGGGCAGTATTTCAGGAGAACATGGTATTGGGGCTGATAAACTCTGTTATATGGAACAGATGTTTACACCCGTAGATCTGGAAACGATGCAATGGGTGAGAAGTGTGTTTAATCCCCGCGGTTTGGCAAATCCTGGTAAGTTGTTTCCAACTCCCAAAAGTTGTGGTGAAGCGGCTCAGTTAAAATCTCAGTTGGCGCAGGAGAATCTCAAAGTGGATCTATTTTAGGTCTAAAATGAATTCCTAGGGTAAGTATGTTAATGTTTATGGCTCGCGATCGCCTCAGCGATACCGAGTATTGTCTCTATGTTCACTATGATCCGCTCTGCAATCAAATTATCGGCATTCAGTAGGCATCGTATTTTCATTTCGGCGATCGTCATGGCGACGATCGCCAGTTCCGCTATTATTGGGTACTACACTTATCAAAGAGCTTATGATGCTCTGCTCAAGAAACTTCAGAATCATGCCCTGAAAGAGGTTAAGGATGGGGTACAAGAGGTCGATCAATGGATTAGTCAGCGCAAGACAGAAGTCGAAACAATCGCCAACAGTCCCACGGCTCGCTCATTAGATTGGGATCGGATTAAGCCTTATTTAGTCCAAGAAGCCGAAAGAATTGAGCCGTTTAATCTTGGAGCCTTTTTTGAGAAAACAGGACGTTTTCATACCAGTCAAGGGAAGACGAATCAGGCTCAAGATCGCCTGTATTTCCAGCGAGCCATGCAGGGGAAAGTGAATGTTTCCGATCCTCTCATTTCCCGTTCTACAGGGTTATTGCAGATTATGGTCATTGCTCCGATCGCTCCAGATGAACCTTTAGATTATCAGCCACAAGGGGCGATCGCTGCTCCAGTCCCCCTAAAACGTTTAACACAAGTCATTGAGCAGTTATCCTATGGCCCAAACAGTTATGCATTTATGCTGGATTCTCAGGGGCTTCCCATTGTTCCTCGCGATCTGGAAATCTTTGGATTTGAAAGCAATGAACCTACCTCATTACTCAAAAATAAAGATCCAGTACTAAGGCTCTTAGCACAACAAATGGTTAATGGGAATCAGGGAATTAATTTAGTCAATTGGTTAGATCGGAAATACTATCTTGCCTATGTACCCCTAAAAGAAGCCAATTTTTCTGTTGCTTTAGTTATCCCTCGCCAAAATATTGACCAAGATTTGCGACCTTTAAATATTCTGGCGTTTATGATAGTTGCCGTTGTCCTGTTGATGCTATTCGTTGTCTGGCGAGCGCAAAACTGGGAACAAAATTATCTGCGTCAAGCCAAAGAAAAATCAGATAAAAATGCCCATGAGTTAAGCGTAGCTTTAGCTGAATTGCAATGGACTCAAGCACAATTAGTTCAAACGGAAAAAATGTCTTCTTTGGGACAGTTGGTCGCTGGAGTTGCCCATGAATTCAACAATCCAGTCAATTTCATTCATGGAAATTTGATTTACGCCCATCAATATTTTAACGATCTAACAGAATTGGTTAAAACTTATCAAGATTATACGCCTAATCCTCCTGAAGAAATTACTCAAAAGCTAGAGGAAATTGATTGGGATTTTTTAGAGCCAGATTTGCACAAGTTGTTGAATTCGATGAAATCAGGTACTGAGCGAGTTCGACAGTTAGTGAAAGGGTTAAGAACTTTTTCTAGTTTAGATGAAGAAGGTCGTAAATTGGTCAATCTGAATGAGCATTTAGATCTTACATTAAGTATTCTAGTGAACCGTTTAAATCCCAAAGTAAGTAGTCAAAAAATCCTGGTGATTCGAGACTATCAAGAATGTCCTTTAATTGAGTGCTATCCTGGGCTTCTCAATCAAGTTTTTCTTAATCTTTTGAACAATTCAATTGATGCGATTGAAGAAGCTATGCAACAAGGAAAATGGTCAGACAAAGATGTGGAACAACCCACAATTGAGATTAGAACCGAAGTCCTAAAATCCGGGGGAATTAAAGTGACAATCAAAGATAATGGAGTGGGGATTCCGGATCGGATTAGAGAACGAATTTTCGATCCATTTTTTACCACTAAAGTAGTAGGTAAAGGGACAGGGTTAGGCTTGGCAACCAGTTATCAAATTGTGGTCAATAAACATCAAGGTATTTTGGATTATCATTCAACCTTAAATCAAGGCAGTGAGTTTTATCTCCACTTACCATCAACTTACAGCGATTTGTGCTGTTGTAGCAGTAAATGAGTGGGTTATCACACTTCTGTCTTCTCTATCTTTGTCCCATCTTTTTTCAATCCCTCATAGGGATTTATGTTGGTTTCAACTTGAACATATCGATGATTTCTACCAGGGGATTTACTTTTTTCAATCCCTCATAGGGATTTATGTTGGTTTCAACTTCGGAGGGTAGGTACTTTTGGAAGTCGGCTACCTTGTTTCAATCCCTCATAGGGATTTATGTTGGTTTCAACCATTTTGATTCTTATTGCAACCAACCGCCCCCAATCACCGCCTGTTTCAATCCCTCATAGGGATTTATGTTGGTTTCAACCCCCCGTGGTGGGGGCTGTAAGGATTAGAGATTGTGACATTCGTTTCAATCCCTCATAGGGATTTATGTTGGTTTCAACAGAGTTAGCTGGTCTCTTGGGGATTAAGAATTGGCGTTTCAATCCCTCATAGGGATTTATGTTGGTTTCAACTTAATACTCTGGAAAATATTATAGCTCTTTGCGATGTTTCAATCCCTCATAGGGATTTATGTTGGTTTCAACTCCTTGCTTCAACAAAAACCAGCAATGCATTGGTTTCGTTGGTTTCAATCCCTCATAGGGATTTATGTTGGTTTCAACGAGCGCCGCCTTAAGTTTTTACTCGATTTTGAGATAGAATTTGTTTCAATCCCTCATAGGGATTTATGTTGGTTTCAACGCCAGTGGAACCGGGCGCATAGGTACACATGACAGGTTTCAATCCCTCATAGGGATTTATGTTGGTTTCAACGCCAGAAGGGGGCAACTTTGTCTTCCGAATAGAAAAAAGTTTCAATCCCTCATAGGGATTTATGTTGGTTTCAACCGCTGACTTCTGAGACCCTTACTATATTAGGTTTTCAAGGTACATTTCCGACAGACACCTCTAATGATAGATCTCTAGTGGTCAAAATGCAAGTGGAAATCGCTGAAACCCTTGCCCTGTCTCGTCCGACGCTACCTTGAAACGAAAAATCGCTGCAAGGCAAACTGGGTGAGCGATACAGCGATTTTGCACTCAAGGGCGATTTCCACACCCCCCTAGCGTCGGATTTTAGGCGAAAAAGATGGACTCGTCGCGGGGTTGTTCGCCGCCGATGCGTTCTACTTTACCTTGGCAACAACCGCAGAGGAAGTAGAACCGAATACTATCGGTGTCGGGTTTAATGACTTTGCTTAGTCGCTGGCGCAGTTTGGCGTACTGAGTTGCATTGAGATCGCACTCGAAGACCGAATATTGCATCCATTGTCCGTAGGATTTGAGAATCTTGTGGATGCGAGTGCGGCGCTTGTCTTCCGGGATGTCGTAGCTGATGACAATGAACATGGGTGGGGTTATTGCAGGACTAGGGGAGGATATTGTTCGGTTTCGCCCATGAGGTATTTGCCCAGAAGACGGGCTTGAATTTCAAAGGCTTCTTGGTAGGTGCATTTGGTTTTCATGACGGGATGCTTGAAGGAGCATTGTTTTTTGTCTTTATACAGGCTGAGGAAGGTTTTCATGGCTTCACGGGTGAGGGCGGTTTCCTTGCTGATGGGTTGTTGGGTGAAGTCGCTGGGACTGAAAACTTGACGGTTGAGGGCTTCGAGAACCATGCTATCGACAACTAAGGGGCGAAATTCTTCCATGAGGTCTAGGGCTAGAGCGGGACGACCATAGTGTTTGACGTGGAGATAGCCGAGGTAGGGGTCGAAGCCGACAATGTTGACGGCGCTTTGAATATCGTGGCGCAGGAGGGCGTAACCCAGGCTGAGAAGGGAGTTTACGGGGTCAGTGGGAGGACGGCGGTTGCGGGTTGTGAAGGTGAAGTCTGGGTTTTGGATGAGTTGTTTGAAGCACCGGAAGTAGGCGGCACTTCCGGCTCCTTCGAGTCCGCGTAGGGAGTTGATGCTGTCGGTGGTGGAGATCGCCCCTATAATACGTTTCAACTGTTCGATCTCTTCACTCAGATCGATGCCCGCTCGTCGCCCTCTGCGCTGTAAGGTGGTGCGGTAGTTTTTCAGTTTTCCCCGCACAAAGGCTTGCACCAGATGAATGGCTTGGGAGGTGTTGCCATCAGCTCCCCATTGATGTTGGCGCAGAAAGATGTTTTTCCTCAGTTCTGGTTCTAAACAGCCGCGATATTTTCCAGTGGGGGAGAGCAAGGTAAAGGGAATGCGACGGTTGAGCAGTTCTTCAGCTAAGGCAGGGGAAAAGTTGACTGCTCCAAAGGCCACTACTCCGTCAACTTTAATCAGAGGAACGTCGGCAATTTTTTGTTTTTCAACTTTGACGTGGATGCGTTCATCTACTTTACCGATGAAGGCGTTTTCTTGGGTGACATAAAGGGTTCCCATGGTTGTTTCTCCGTATTATTAGTGGTTGTTTGAGATGGGGGGATAGGGGGATAGGGAGATAGGGGGATCGCCTCTTGCCTTCCCCCCTTGGGGGGACACAGGGGGGGTTTGCCTATTCCCTATTCCCTATTAACTGGCTTCTTGATAGGTTTTGAGTTTTTTGACTGCTTGGGGCAAACAGGCGGTGTAGAGGCTACATCCACGGCATTTGGGACTGTATTTGGGTGGGGGTATGTGGTCTCCTGAAAAGAGGTGTTGAATGGCTTGGATGGTGGCGATCGCCCCTTGCCGCAATTTCTCATCAATACTAATGGGATACCGTTGGTGAGATTGGGCATAATAGACAAAGCCTTGAGGGACTGGAGTGCCAGTCATTTCTTCGAGGCAGAGTGCTTGAGCGCAGACTTGCAGGGCATCGTTTTCATAGTCTCCAACTTTTCCTCGCTTATACTCGACGGGGTAAAGTTGTCCATTTTGGGCTTCAATTAAATCAGATTTGCCAATCAGGTTGTACTGTTCTGATTTGAGCCAAATAGATCGAACTTGCCAGGTTTCATCGCGCATTTCTTGACTGAGGGTGTGGACGCGATCGTGAATGGTTGTTCCTTCAATGGTGTAGGCATTATCTTCAAATTCTCCAGTGCAAAACATGCGCCAACAGCGATGGGGACAATAGGCATATTGATTGAGTGCAGAAATGGGAATTTCGGTGTTCATGGTGATGGGTAATGGGTAATGGGTAATTGCTAACTGAGCGAAGTCGAAGTTGAAATTGTTAGTTGATTCTTCTCGCCATTCCCATTCCCATGGTGGTTTTGCGTCCAATTCCGCAGTAGAGGGCATAGTTAGCGAGAGTGTTGAGGTGTTTGAGGGTGGTAGGGGTGGCATCGCCGAGAAGTCGGAAGGTAATTTCGCCGATAGAGCCGATAAATTTACTGCGTTTATCGGCAACGATCGCCGTTTCGATATGGAAAAAACTGGGAAATACGGTGTCTAGAGCCAGTTCGGGCATCTCAATACCGCTATATCTGTTCCACCGTTGGCGCAGACTGGCAAATACGCGATCGCCACTCGGCAGCGCCGTATCGTATTTGCCTTGGCGGAAGGCCATGGGGGTAGCAATGCAGAAGCGAAAGGTGCGATCGCACTCTGAAGCTTCCTCATAGAGTTGGGCGTAAGGACAGGAGTTCGCCCAAGGATGGGTAGACTGGGGAGAGGCGAGGATACTGGTAATTGTGAGCTCGGCAGGGCCTAAATGCCAAGGTTTATCGGGGTTGAGATGGAGCCACAGTTGGGTGAGTTCTCCGAAGAGCGCGTCATCGAGCAGGGAGATCCGCCACCAGCAGGCAGTTTCAGCAGGGATGGCGTGTTGATGTTCGCAGCATAGTGTTTTGAAGTGGCGACGGGTTTGCAGGGGGGAGAGGGTGAAGGCTTTGTCGGCTTGGGAGTTGTGGAGGCGATCGCCAAGGGTGCGATCGACGGAGCTAACAAGGTTGAGAAAGAGGGCGTGCAGATGCCGTCCGCTCAGGTATCCGAGGGGAATGGGGGAGAGGGGAACAAGGTTGAGAACAAGGCTGTAGGGCATGTCAATTCAAAATTCAAAATTCAAAATTCAAAATTCAAAATTAGGGATGTTGGGTGCTGAGATAGGTTTGGATGGGATGGAGGAGGATGCCGAGGATTTTATCGATCTGGTTGATATAGTATTCTTGGCGATCGATGGAAGCGAGGTTATTTTTGAGTGTCAAGAATTTCCAAACGGTTCCGGTGGAAACAGCACCATAAATAGCGGGTAAGGGTTGATTTTGCCGTTGATTAAACAGTTGAGCGGCAACCATGGTAGCAATGCATTGTCCGAGTCCACCTTTGATATTTTCATTTTTGGCTTCGACAATGGTAATAATGGGAGTGCGGATAAAGTATTGTTCGGGGGAGCAACTGAGAATATAGTCGCAGTAACCGGAAAGTCCTCGGTCTTTATCCACATCAAATTCCGTCCCTGAAAATAGGCTAATTTGAGCATTAATTTGGCGGCGAACTTCGGCTAAAATGGGCGCAATTAAGAATTCCGATCGCGCTTTTTCCGTATTGATCGCCGTCGCTAACGGTAAGTATTCCTCTAAAGTTTGCTGGAGATAGTCAGACGGCATAATTTCTGGAATATCGGTAAACAAATTACGATCTTCTTCCAGTTGCAGATCGAGATGGGTTTGCACGCTTTCCAGGGTGGTGAAGTTACTATAAGCCATAGTAAAATTAGGGTATAAGAGTGTGAATGAGGATGCGTAAGAGCGGTTCTATATCTTCTAAAACTCGATAACTGTCTAACCCTTCCTGGAAGTGTTTTTGCTCCCGATCTAAGCGCCCAAATTTCCAGATGAAACCTGTGGTAACTGCACCAATCAAGATCGGCTGGTTGGGTGTCTTTTCCCAGCGATCGAGGGCAATCATTTTAGCCATCAGTTGTGTAAAGCCACGGTTGACATCTTCTTTTTTGGCTTCTAGGACTAATAAGTGACTTTCGGTTCTGAGCAAATAATCTAGAATCCCTTGCAGTGGCTTAACTCTTAAGGGGTATTCAATGCGTAGGCAAGATTTGGTGTACCGAACTAGGTCTAAAAGGACTGGAGAAACCAGGACTTGGCGACGGGAGGTTTCGGTAGTTAAGCTGATGTGGGGCAAGCTCTGTTGAATGCGCGATCGCGTTTGTTCCAGAAGATTCAGTTCTCCTGAGTATTGCCGGAGATCTAGGCGCAATCTTTCTAAAGAATAACCAAATTCTTCTGCTAAATCTTGGGGATCAATGTTTAGGTCAACGATCTGGCTAAAAGTGTAAGATTGATTGGGATCTAGGATTTTCATTTTTTATATACATGCCTTAGAAAATACAAGTGTATTTTTGTGTTTTGTATGAATTTTAATCAAGATTTGTAGACTAGCATATTAATATTTCATTTTTTTAGATTCCAATATAAGCTATCTAAAAAGAAAGCATCTTGATTAAAAGCAATACTCCATGATTGAGACCTCGGTCTACCCCCTGGTTGAATAATTTTTAATTCATAAATCTCAAATAAAGGTGGTAATGCACGACCTAACTTAATAGCTTGTGGATGACTATCTATTATCCATGCGACAAAGTTTTTCCGATTTATGGTTCGTTGAAGTAACCGCGTTGGTATTCGGGGATTAGTTTTGATTTCTAAATCTTTGAAGGTAGTAACCTTGACAACTTTTCCAGTAATATTTTCTTCTGGAATTTCAAACCATACTTGTCTAGTTTTTTCACTATCATCTATTAATTCAGTTAATTTTAAAAAGCTATAAACACCAAGTAATTCTTGTGGTGATGATTTAATAAGTTTGGCAAATTGCTTTTCCCTTTCTACATCATAAAACCACTCTAATTTTTCTGTTTCAATATTGTCTAAAGTTGCCATAAAAGTTTCTTCATCTAATTCTTGAAAAATACCCCGACGTAATAGAAAAATCAAATTATATCGCTTGACAGGAAAACCTATATCTTCATGTCGATTGTCAATGATCGCTGCTTCAAAACCATTACCTCGAAATGTTAGCAATGGCTTCAAAATCAATTCATCTTCGTATTTGCTTCGCTCTGTTTGTGCTTCAGAGTAATTTTTTCCCGTTAAGTTCTCAATAACTTTAGTGATTTCTTCTTTAATCCGAGGTTGAGTATCTGGTTGAAACATTCCTAATACTAAGTTAGTCGCTTCAATCATTTCTACACAAGCGTGTTTAGCTAAGTAACCTTTAAAATCTTGAGGTTGATGATAAGCTTCTTCAATAATTTTTCGTAACTTATCTCGTGTAAGAGTAGTCTTAGATTGTGTTTTTTCAGCTAAAAAGCTATAGACATATCTAGGGACTAATGCCAAAACTTCATTAGGAATAGATAATGACTTATGATGTCTAGCAATACGTCCAAATCGTTGAATAAATTGACTGCTAGTTCGAGCCTCTAAAGTTAGAAAATCTTTTTCAAATTTATTTTTAAAATCCACTCCTACTTCTATAGTTGATGTGCCGACAGTCACTTTTTTAACTAATGCTTCCTGACGCATCGTAGTAGAACTTAAACCATGAACTTCTCCAACTAAGTCAAAATCAAAGGCATTTCTAAAACGTTTGGCTGCACCAATAGCTGCTGCTACCGAATCAAAAATTGCAACGTAACGAGCATCAGAATATTGTTTGTGAAACGATTCAATTTGGTCAAATGATTCATCTAATGCTTGTAATCCTTGCCAACGACTTAATTCGGCAGGGACTAATTTCAGATTGACGGGATGAGCGATAATTCTAGCGTTAGAACTATCTGATGGATGAGACTCAACGACTTCTACCCACAACCCTAATTTGTCGCGAAGCAAATTTACCATTTCTAAGTTGGGAGTTGCTGAAGCAAAAATGAACACTCGTCCAACATTAGAATTAATTGCATTTGAAGCTCCAACAAAATATGCTGTATCTGCTTGTTGTTTGACATTGTAGAGATGAAATTCATCAAAGGCAAACAAACGGTAACTACCCACCAATTCCCAAAGTCTTTGCCGTAAGCTGTGAATTTTAGGATATAGTCCAAACACAACATAAAATAAAATGTCTGGATTAGTTAGTAAAACTGGTTTGTAATTTAACAGAGTTTCCAGCGTCTGACTATGACGTTTTAGTTCTAGATCGATTTGCCATTGATCGAGTGCCTTGCTATCTACTCGGATGACTCTATTACTACCAAATTTTTCATATTCCTCGATTAGAGTTCTTTCCTGATCTGCTAATAGCTCATTCGTAGGATAAACGCCAAACATTGGTTTTCCCGTGTTCATGCTGTAAGCATAAGATGTTAATGTTTTTCCGCTACCTGTGGGAGTAATCAGAAATAAACATAATGTTTGGTTTGATTTGAATGCTTCAGATATTAACTTGTAAGCATTCCACTGATAGTGGTATGGATGCTTACCTGCTAACCATTCATCAGTTTTTACTTGGTCTAATGCAACCGGTAAAATATTAACATTAATCATTTCTTTCTGCCTTTTTTAGGGGTTAGCGATCGCGCAATAAAACTCATATTACCAGGAAGCACTATTTTATCCTCTTCTGCAAATTCAACTAAATAGTGCTTACTATTCTCATATCTAGGATTGGCAATCAGGCGAGTTGGTAGTGTTGATGGGTAAATATCACAGACAATTGGATCGATTGCAATATCGCGCCAATTGAGTAATAACGGTTCTATACGACCTCGCTCTTTAGTAATTAGAGCATCAAAATTACCCTGTTTTTCTTCAACTTTTGCAGCTTTTTGAAATTTCAGACATGCTTTACCCATAAATTTTCCTAAACGAATGTAACCTTTATTGGTTAAGAAATTATCAAGATTAGGAAACTTCTCAAGAGCAGTTGGATCGGCGATCGCCACATAAAACTCAAAAGTGCTACCTGGCCTAATTACACGAGCAAAACCCCAGTCAGGATAACCAATATTGCGTTCTTTTTTCGGGAAACCATAAGCTTCCTGAATTGTATTCCATTGAATTAGGCGATAGGAGATTTCTAATGGTCGTGCAGGGGTTAAGTAAATTCCCAATTGATTGAGAGGTTCTAAGTCTTGTTGATATTCTGGTTCTTGGGCTTGATGAAAATAGGACGACCTTGCTAATCCCATAGCATAAGACAACGCATAATTATGGATATATGCTCCCGTTTCATAAACTTTTCCTCGCTCAGTAGTGGCGAAGAAAATATAATCCATTGCTGCTAATTTTGCTCGGTAAATATCCATATTTTTATTACTTGTTATTAATTGCACGAGCGAAGGTGACAGACTGAGTATTCAGTTGGCGCAGAAATTCTGTCAGAGATGATTCATCTTTACTTAAATTGCGGGTTTGACTCAGTATTACATCAAGACCATCTGTCCAATTAGTCGGTTGACTGTTGCCAAACTTTGCCAAATAGTCACTATTGGTGACAATTTGCAAGCGACCGTTAAAATCTTCTGTAAGATTTTGAATAACTGCTGGAGCGTGTTCATCAAAATTTTTCTTGGACAGAAATACTTTGAGTAAGTCAATATTGGTGTCGCTTTCAAAAGCGTCATAAAAACATTGACTGAACTCTAAATTTGAAAATAATTCCATATCGGAAAAAGCAACGGCCAGAATATGGTTACGCATAAACCCCTGTCGCGATGACTCTTTCCCATAACGAGTTGTCCGCATCAGGTTAATCAGAATGTACACAAACTCATCCATTGTTAAATCTACAGTTGTGACAACCGCAGGAAGAAAGACTTGAGGAGAAGTGTAATCATATTCTGTGATTGTGCTAGAAGTTTGTTTTTTTTCATCAATGACATTAAATTTTAAGCCTTTTTGGATCAAAGCGTAGGGACGAACGCTGAAGCAAGAGTCAGTCATCACGCGACTTCTGCGGGAACCTTCTCCTTCAATTGCAGCGTAACCATAGGTCATGCAATCAGTACAATGCCCGCATAATCCTGCTGTAAGGTAACAGTCATCTTTGCGTTTAGTCTTGTCTTTCTTTTTGGCTTCTTCTCCATATACTACGCGGTCATTAATCATTGCATAAGGAAACACTCCATATTGCCGCATCAAAGCTTTTCCCGTCCGTCGTTCTGGTGCAACCTGTTTCCGTTTAAACATCACCAGTCGATCCATAGGATCAGAATGCGTTAATCCTGCTTGAGTGCGTTCAATATCTTGTTGTTGTCCTCCTTCAGTTGTGAAAATTGCATAGGATTTTGTTTCTCGCAGCATGATAATACTTGCATATTTACCCATTGGTGTTTTCGGAATGCTGCTGACAAAGGATTTGGAATACTCTTGTAAAGAATCAATTTGTGCAATATTGTTGTTAGTCATGGGTCTGTCTCCTAGTAAAATTTGTGAATTCTGGACAATGGCTTAAACAATTTCTGCGATATCGGGATTATTTTTGTCTTTCTGCTTAGTCGCCTTGTATTCTTCCCGTTTTTCGTTGATATGTCTATCTGTGTAATAGTAAATTCCATCAGCCAGACTGTTTTCGAGCTTCAAAAATTCAGCAAATGAACTATCTGCTCTACTCAGAAATACTTCATCAACCACCAGATCGATCAATTCGCTTACCAATTTTCCTAAATCATTACGATAAGGATTAATAAAGCCATCGCCACGTTTAGTTGTTTGTCGTCGTTCCATCGCTTTAAGCACAGTTCCCGAAGCTTGTTGCTTCAATTCAGTAATTGCCTGTGGGGAAGGTTTCGCCCCAGTTAAAGCCATTTGACGCAATTCAGGAATTAAACGAAAAGGAGAACGCATTGCATCTACAACTTCCCGAAAAACTAACTCATAGTTATGTGCTTTTCCTCGTCCATAATCACGATATGGTAAACGAATTTCTAATGATTTTTCAGCAATTTTTGTGACTAAATTCATAAGTTCACCTCCGAAATATTCTAGTAAAATTTCACAAGATTTTGTCAGAACAGGAAACGGAGATTTATCCTCATTCAAACGACCATATTCTTTGTAAAAATGCGCTCCTGCTAATTGATTAACTACCACATCTCCTAATCGTTCAGCAATTTGCTTATCTTTGCTTTGAGACTTAGGACGATGTACGCAACTGGTAATCATCCACAAAGCTGCACATAAATCTAAAGCACGTTCTAAACCATTTTTGTGTCCTGACTCTGTTCCATACAAACTGACTGTATCCGCTCGACTTGCTAATTTAGGATCTTGTTCATTTCCGAGTAATTTGGCAATAATTGCAGGGGGTGAGTCTAGGGTGATAGTCGCTTTCAGTTCGTTAGGATTAGCAACAGGTAAGTAAGGAAGTTCGGTAACATAAACCCGACTGCTAGTAAGACTAAAAATTACTGTTGCAGCGAATGTTGCTTTTGCCCATGCTTCAGTGCGAGTGGGAGGATTTTCATCTCTTTCTCCTACGGAATGTTCCCAAGGAATTAAATAATAGTTTGGTTGAAGCTTTAATTTTGTTTTTTCTTGAATGCTGTCATTGTTTTCATCATCTTCACCCTTAAATTCTAGAGTGCTTTTTGCCATTAATAGTCGTTCGCCCACATATCCCTTTTTTTGAGCAATTCGTTCTGCTTCGCGATTGAAAACATCGATCGCTCTATCGATCCAGTCTGAATCAAGTTTGCTTTGCTCCAACCATATTCTAGGAAAACCCGGTGCTGATTCTCCATAGTCTCGTATTGGTAAAGCAGTAACTTCTCGTAGTGGACGTAACATCCGATCCAAGAATTTTGCATATTCTGGTGTAAAGGAAAATGTCGGCAGTACATACAGATGAATACGACGAGAACTATTGTAATCAGCACCGCTTGGTAAAGCTAAACCTATCAATTTACGCATAATGAATTCTAAATGACAAATAGGACACCAAGGGCGTAGTTTACCAATAGATTTTGCAGGTAAAACCCGGTTAGAAAAATTCCGTCCTGAGTCTCCGAAAACTCCCGTTCTCAATTCTTGGGTATATTCACTAAATTGATTACAAATCGAGCAAATTTTGGAATGACTTTTCTTCTTTTGACGGCTATACCCTGATATTGCATCGTCACTCAAATTGATTTCACTGGCGCAAGAAAAATTTAGGTTTTGCTCTAAATATTTAGTTAAATCTGGAGTAAAGCCAAGTTCGGCAATAATTTGATTCCTACCCTTATTGATATCCATTTTTTGTAGGGAATTGATAGTTTTTTTGTGAACTAATTCCATTACCGTTGCATCATCATAAGATTCTGCGGAGCGTTCCTTAAAATCAGAACCTTTCAAAAAGTGATATGCAGGTATTAGTATGTATTTACCAAGTCCACCACTAGAAAATAAAAATTCATCATTTTTCAGGTTAGATATAATTGCTTGAGGTACATTAAAAGTTTCACAAAACCAAGCTACTCTATCTAAATCTGGAACCAGTTGCTTCAACGAAGTATCTAAGTAGAGAAAATATCGTCTTATTAAAGACCATTTTTCCTGAAAAGATTTTGATGAATTTAAAATGACAGAAAATCGAGTTTGAAATGTTTCTTTCCAATCTGGAGGAGCATTCTTTTTTTCTGCTATCTTTTTAATATCTTCATCGATCTTTTTGGGTTCAGCTTTGTTAGTAATTTCTAAAGCAATTTGCATTAAATTTTCTAAGTCACAAAAAGTATATACATACTTTTCAAAATCAAATTTTTGAGTTCGTATCCCTTCTTTGGCTGCGGACTTCAGCATTTCTGGCGATGGATTTAAACTATTGACAACATTATCTACAATTTTGTTGATTAAATCCGATCTCGAAAAATCATGAATCTGTTTAACTCCAATATATAAGGTTCCTGTTGAAAAATAGGCTATATCTTGAAAACCTAGTTCTTGACATAAATGATTTTTTACAGCAGTATGTATTGAATTTGTCAAGACTCCTCTAATATCTTTTAATTCGTGACTATAAAGTTTGTATTTTGTCCTAAATTCTGGAGCCAAATCTTTCAAATAGTTTTCTAATGAAAAAACCAAGTCAGATGGTGATGTAACCGATGCAATAGTATCAGCAATTCTGACTAAAATCCAAAGCAAGTTACCATTCTCATCATTTGAAAGCAATAAATCTCCATGATGCGTACTTCTTTTACTAACATTTCCAGATCGCATCAAATGTGCGTCTACTTCACCAGCAAAATCAACTAAATTAAGATTTTCATATTCTTTCTCTAGTCTTTCTAGAGGAATCGAAAATTCGGAATTGCCGATTTTTTGAAAGTCGTTAAACTTATGGATATCGTGAATACTGTACAAAGCTAGAGCTTTACGAATACTTGAATGATTTAAGCCATAACAGAATATTTTTTCAGCTTCAATAAACTTAATAATCTCGAATAAACCAAAAGCTCCATTAAGAATATGTCCGAGCATTGATTGTTCAGCTAAATGAGGATAATCTGGCCCTCCTTTCGCCAGGAGCAGATGATAATTTTTGTGATACATAGCTGGAATAACGATATCTATGTAATCTTGAATAGTCTGCTTTAGTTCTAATTGTCTCATATTCATCACTTCTTGGTTATCACACTAACTATTGTACAAGCTACTGGAAGAGCCTTTTTCCTACTGGATTAGCCGATATTCGTACTGATTCTTTTCCACATGACGCTTATCGAACTGATACCCGCGTTGCTTCAAGCTATGCATGGTGGCGGAGAAGCGATGGCTGATTTTGTCTACCAGTTCCTGGGTGGAGTACCAGTTGCCGTCAGACATCAGATGCAAGAGGCGATCGCCTAATGTTTCCTTCATCGGTCTTTCCCTCAAGTTGGGAATATTTTCAATTACAATTACCAGTATGGCATAGAAATCGCAAAAGTGCAATTACAAATTTAGATGGTTCGGAAAAAAGAAACGATTACACTGTCAATCCCGACAGGAACGAAGGCAAAACTGGAGGCGATCGCAGCTCGTCTGGAAATTCTCTGGGGAAGCAAACCCAGTATCTCCGGTTTACTGGTGGCGATCGCCGAACAAGCACCAGAAACCCAAAAGCTCTTTACCCTCAACAGCAGTCAAGTCCAGGCATTGCGTCAAGCGCTCAATCTCCTTGATGATGAGGGCTACATTGGAGAAGCTCGGACAATTCTGGATCTGTTGCTCAAACATGGAAATCTAACCCCACCCCTAAGACAATCCTTTGAGCAACTAGACAAACAACTGAGTCAAGCATGGCGTATTCGGGTCGATCGCTATATCGATCGCCAACAACCCTTTCGCCTGTGGTACGAAAATGCTCAAAACAGCAGGCTTATGTTTACCGTGCGATATGCTCAAGTCTCCTTTCATGAAAAGCGCTCCTACCTGGAGATTTGGTGCGATGAGACCGAAGATCTGATCAATACAGAGTTCCCCGAACTGATCCACAATCGTTGTTTGCGTTTCAATCGTATTCTGTCTATTGAAGATACTCCAGGATATTGGCAGCCGGAAGGTTTGCAAACCCTAGAAGTGTACTTGCACTTTTACAGGGGAATGGTCAGAGCCTATGAACCCAAAGGAGATGAAATCCAAGATCTAACTATTGGAGAGGTAAGACAGGTTGTGCGGCAAGTATCCAATCCCTTCTGGTTATTGCGGGAAGTGCGGCGCTATGGTGAAGACTGTGAGATTATCGCACCGCAGAAATTGCGCGATCGCTATATCGACGAACTGCGAAAGCAATGTCAGCGATATGGGATGGAGATGCCAGAACGGGAGTAAGGATAGGCGCGATCGAAAAGGCGATCGCGCCTTAATTCATCTTGGTGCAAATTGGTAAGCCATACCAGCAGGGAGCTTCAACCTCAGCCGACGAGAGTCATCCTGGATATCAATCTGATAATAAGAACCACGCAAATGAACATTACGAATCAAACTCACTGGAGGCATATTAATCACATCATAGCTAATCACTTGATGGGAAAACATCACATCCAAAGGATTGAGAGCATTGCGATAGAAAAACTCTTGTTCCGAAACTGAAGCTTTCACCTCTTGCAAATTGTTACAAGTAACTTCTGCCTTACTCAGCCATTTCCCCAAACGAATCCACTTCGGAAAGCGAATCTTTTGGGAACTAATCGCAAAACATTCAAACTTGCTCTCTGGCGCAACCTCCTTATTGCGTCCAAAACTCGGCCAGTTTTTCGCTGTTTTTTGCATCTCCACATGGTAGTTGTTATTAGCATACTTCCAAGTCGTGAGGACAGTTTGGTAATGGACTGGATAAGCAGGAGTCACATAAAGTCCCTGTTGATTCAAAGGGGTAAGATGTTCCTCATATTGGGGAACTTGATAGCGGCAAAAGTAGCGATAAGACTCAGTTTCATTAACCGTAGTTGCATATTGAGGATTATCCACCAATCCCAACGCATAACAGAGGGCATAATTGTGAATAATCGGTTCAGTTTCATACAGTCTCCCAATTTCACGAGTAGCGAAATAGAGACTATCATGAAGTTCCAGTTGCAGGTGATAAATAAAAGCCATAGTTGTTGTTCTATCAAATCCGGAAAATAAGTGATGGTAAGTCATTGCGAATGGAACGCAGTGGAATGAAGCAATCTCTACAATCTCGCGAATCTTGGTGATTGCTTCCCTGCGGTTGCAATGACAACTGTTTAAACAGATTTGATATTATTTCGCAGCAGCAGGTTTCTTCGGTTTCATATGAGCTAAAGCATAGGTTTTTGCTTCACCATCTGCCGTTGTTAACAACTCTTTCAGCTTGTCTTCATTGCCGATAATTTCCTTCACTTCCGTTAAGAGTGGCGTGAAGTTATCCCCGATATAATCCTGGTGAACCAGATACTCATCTTGCATTAAATCAGTCATTGTTGTTTGCGCTGCGGCGATTACATCATCTTCATTCAAGGGATCGTACCCTCCCAGTTTTTCTCCTTGCTTCAAAATATCATAAATCGCTTGAGTCCAGCGCAGATTGCTGGTAATTTCTCCATCAGCAAAAACCACACCAATACAGTGATTGCGAACCCGTCCCGTGCGAGTGGTTTGCGCTCCATAATGGCGGGTGCGTAAAATATTGTTGAAGACATAGAGAAAACTGGCTTCTGTGGGATCTTTTAGGGTGACGATACTGGGAAAAAAGACCTGGGGTTTAATGTGATCTTGTGGGTTAATGCGACTGGTAACTTCTCCCTTGTTGCTATCCCCTTCTCCCTTAGAAGCCATGGTTCCATTTTCAAAGGGAGCGTTTAGAGTAAAAGATTCGTGAGACTCAGCAAAATCAGTGATGGAAAAAGCAGTATCAACCACAACTTTTGATTTCTCCGAACCGGAATCGCCGATCGCAAATCCGTAGATAATACAGTCGGGATTGTCCATAGCAAATTTTACATTGTACTCGCACTCTTCAGCCGTCATCAATCCGTAGTTTCGCAGGAGTTCCCGACCAACGAGACGCTCTGGTGTAGATTGTTTGCGCTTGAACATGGCAAGGCGACTAATGGGGGTTTGATCTTGGATTCCGGCACGAACTCGTGATTTATTTAACTCGCCATCCGTTTGAAAGAGAGGATAGGATTCGGTGACACGGATGGTGAGGAAGTGAGCATATTTTCCCATGGGTTTATAAGGAATAGCATCATGGAAAAATTTGGCATCGACAGTAGTTAGAAATGACATAGTTTTGGTCTCCTAAATATAGTGAAAATAGGTTGTTTTGGGCAGGTTTGGGCGGGTTTACGAAATTTTTGATCGATTTACAGATTGATCGTAAAACCCGCCCCTACGAGTCTTTTTTGTTTTGTTCATATTCTTGATTTTCTTTGTCATCTTCGAGGCGATAGAGGAATTCGCAGGTATCGCGAATGAGGTTAATTTGTCGTCCGGCTAAACGGGCGCGATCGCCAGAAAAAGACTTCTCGAAAACTTCCACAACAAAATATTGAGCAAACTCCAATATTTTCTGTCGTTCTTCTTCTCTATTGTTGGATGGATATACCCAACGTCCTTCAGCCGTGGAATTATGCACCCGATCCATGAGTTTAGAAATCTCAGCAGCAACAGCAGCAACGAGCATTTCTCCTTGAAAGACGGCAGATTCAGCTTTGAGCATGGTTTCAGCAGCAATATCAATGGGTTTCAAGACAGCATTGGCTTTGGGGTTATATCGCTTATTGGCGCGATAGAACTGGCGATAGAGTTCGGTGAGTTTTTTGGGATGGTTTAAGGCGGATTCTTCTGACACGATTAACTCCCGATCTTCATAACTACAATAGGGATCGAAACAGGGATAAAAGGCATAGGCATAGAGACGGATTTTCTTAATTGAAACATTCTCGATATTTTGTCGGCGCACCCATTCATTGAGTGAATGAAATACAGTCAGAGGACTGGTTTGCAAATCTCGCGCCAGTTCCGAGAGTTTACCCCAGTGGGCATCATATTTTCCTTTGCCTTGTTTGGCGTTAACATCGAGGTGAATGGCATAGGCAGCAGTGAGGACTTTAAGGGGTGCAGGATAAAGTTTTGTGCCGTGCTTTTCCTTCCAGCCTTCGAGGATATAGTCGAGGCGAAAATAATCGGCTTGCACTAAGGATTGGAAAGCTTGGGGGGCGCTATCGAGGAAAACGGTTTGCTCGAATTCTGCGCCATCCTTAAACGGGGGAATAGGAGATTCAGAAACAACGGTTTTCACATCTAAAATTAGGGGAAACGCAAAGGCTAACCAAGTGGGCATTACCCAAGATTCGGTATCGGTTGGATCTCGCCCTGGGGGGAGTGCCATAAAGTAGAACGTGAGAGGCTGATTTTCGGGATACGAGAGCTTGAATGTGCGGTCAAATTTGCGGTTGGGATCGTCTTCGGGTAAGGCTTTTTTCGTTGCTAAATTTTCTTCCATGAGAAAAACATCGGCGCTTTGATAATTGTCCCGGCTAAAATCAGCTTTCAAGTCATCGTTGATAAAATGGTTACGCAGACTCGTATTAAACCGAGTTTGAGCAATATTCCGGTAAGCTTGATGTAGAAACTTGTTGGTTTCCGGGGTGAAGTAGTAGGTGGGATAGAAGTAGAGATAGCGATATTTGCCATCCTCAAAGCGTTTGCCAACGGCTTGGGTTTGATTCATCAAAATTTGCCTGAGCATCATCTCTGTGCCCGAAATACTGGAGATATTGCGCTTGGCATTGGAGCCGCCTAACATCTGTTTATTGGTGTAAACTTGGGGAGTGAATAAAACGGCTGACTCCATTTGTTCGCTGACGCTATAGGGAGAATGGGAAATGGAGCAAATGAGCTGTTTTCCTCGTCCGGGTTTTTTCGCCAGTTGGTAATGCTCCAATTCTTTGAAAAAGATGTCAGCTTTTGCCAATTCTTGCGGTTGATTATCGGGTAACATTACCACTTGTTCCACCCATAACCGCACATCTTCCCAACCATCGGCTAAGGAATATTGCTCTAAAATGGGATTAATGAGTTGGGCAATATGGGAAATTAGCTTTTCACAGGTTTCGCGCACGTCTTCGATACCGGGATGGTGTTGGAGATATTTAGCTGCGAGAAAGTACCATTCATAGGGAACGCCTCCGGTATTTCCTTTGAGTTTTAAGGCTTTTAAGCTCTGGTTAATCTGCTGAATTTCGCGAATTTGCGGTAAGTATGGTTCCAGTTGCCAAAATTTGGCGACTTCATGCACTAAATCGAGATTGGGTAATGGGGATAATGTCTTCTCTTTTTTGCGAGTAGCTTCAATTTTGTGGACTTGCTCTCCCCAAATCTTGCGGGTGAGAGCATCTCCGAATTCCGCGAGGCGATCGCATCTGATATCATCGCTGAAGCTAAAGTCATAGTCGGCTGAGAGTACCTGTTTTTGCTGAAACTTGATTAAGTTATCGCTGCGGCTTTTGGCAACGGAAGGCTTTTTATCATGTAAAATCCGCAAGGTTGCCTGTAATGCGACTTGCATTAAGCCCACAATATCGAAAAACTGTTCGTAATAATCAGCATATTTCATGCCTTTACCATCGCGACTAAATCCCGTTTGTCGCAGAACTAATTGATTTCGACATAAGGCTTTAATTTTGTCTACGACTCGGTTAGGTAAGTCTTCCCTGGAAATGGGGGGAGCATCTCGATGAGCGAGGTAAATTACGCCTGTGGGAAGATAGAGTAAGGGTTTGTAATAGTTACCCTCTCCCCCAACCCCCTCTTCCGTGGGAGATGTGTTGCCCTCTCCCCCAACCCCCTCTCCCACGGGAGAGGGGGCATTTAGAGCTGTATTGCCTTCTCCGCAAACTCCCACGGGAGAGGGGGCATTTAGAGAAGTATGAGCTTCCATTAAGGCGTTATTGACGACATTGGTTAGCACGCCTCGGTTTTCAGAAATGCTGTGATAGGTAAACTTTAGTTCTCCGTCGCTGAGGCTATGAATGAGTTGTTGCAGGCGCGGAGTTTCTGCATCTTGGGGATGTTTGATAATGGAGGAAAGGGAGTCGGCTAAACAGGCAAGTTCGGCTAGGCAAATGAGAGTGCGATCGCGTAAAGTCGGATTTAGTCCAAATTCGGAAAAATTCCAGTTCGTTCCCCATCTTCTCTGAGCATTGTAGGCAACACAGAGTAAATCATCAATATAGTCTTGATAACCCTGGGGATTTTCGGGATCTAAAAACCGATCTAATCCCAATTGGAGGATTTTCTGGGCAATGATTTGCCGATGCTCTTCCTTTTGCAGATTCCGGCAATCTTCCGGCACATCGGCAAATTTCTCAAAGTCATGGAGAATAAACCCGGCAATCAGTAAGCGGCGCTCTGGCTCATCAATTTCCCGGCGCACGGTGGTATTCAATTTTTGCAGTTCTCGCTCGACTAAGTTAGCGGGAAATAATCCATTGAGTAGATGGGTGTTCAAGGATTGATCGGCAGCATTGCGGCGATCGTATCCTTCTTCGCGCTCCTCATCTAGGCGATCGAAATATTTGCCACCTTTAGCCGTTACGCCAATTGTATATTTGAGTAAATAGGGAAGCACGTACTCGGCAAAATCCGCCATGATGCGATCGCCTGGATTTTCTGCTGTAATGGCTTGTTTGAGTAGCTTTAGCGTCAGCAGTTCGGTAGGTTGTGAGGCAATTTCACGAGTTGTTTTGTCTAAACCGAGATCGATTTCTTCTGAATCCCATTCCTCTTCTAAGTCTTCGTCTGTTTCTGGTTCAGAGGGATTGCCAATATCAAATAGGGAAAGTTGTTGTGTTTTTGGATCGGATTTCCGTTTTTTAGCCACGATCGTCCTCTAGGGGATCTAAATATTGGATAATTTGTCTTTGATACTTGGGATATTCCTGTAGAGCGAGTTCAATTCTATTGTAGACTTGTACTGGATCGATTTCATCATACAGATAGATTAATTGATTTCTTAACCTATTCAAGGATTCTAAATTTTCAGCTAATTCTAATTCAAGAATATCATATTTGCTGATTTCAAGAAATAGATCGCAATCCTTTTTAGTTTGTGATATACCTAGGCTGTTGAGCAGATGTAGATTGACATCTAATGCCACTTCAGAGGCAAGGTGTAATAAGCGCTCGACAACTAATTGTGTATGGGAATTCTTGAGGTAGTCGGCTAACACAATGAAACGGAAAGACTCCAAGTGATTCAGATAATGATTCAAAAAGTCAAGTTTTCTGGAAATAATATGGGAATTGATTTCTAAACAATCCATTCTTCATCTCCTTTGCTCTTCAAGGTGTACGCGAGAGTATCGATCAGCAGTGCCGATTGTCCGAAGGCAATAGAATAAGGTGCGCTAGGATCGAGCAGACTGTTGGCATCGCTGATGGGGTAAATCTGGAAATGCATCGGCAAACGTAGACGCGATCGCACTTCACCCACTGGAAACCGCAACACATAGCTCACCAACCCCTGACGCTTCAGACGCTTATTAATACCATCGATCCAAGGATTTTCGGGTTGCCAAACTTCCAACCCCACCAAAACCTGAACCTTCCAGGCATCCGCCACCGGTTGCAGATCTCCGGGATAAATGAACCGCCAATTAAGGCGCTCTTCCCGATAAGCGTGCAGTTTCATAAACCCCAAGCAATGGCGAAATTGTCCCTTGGGAATCACGGTATTCAGGCGATCGCCAGTTTCCCGAAGCGAATACATAAACGCCTTCTCCGTCATCACTTCGACATCCAAATTTCCCAAAATCCCCGGTAACTCATAGGTTTTGAACCGATCTGCCTCATGGGTTTCCGTCAGATCGTATAAACCGTATTGCAAGCTACTCGAACCCCGGAAACTTGCCGCATCTTCTAAAATTGGATTTCCTGTTTTATTTCCTGATAGCTCTTGCCATTCTCTTTCCCATCGTTTGCTCAAGCCATATAACTTGACTAGACGAGTCTTAAAAATCTGTTCCGATATCGATTCAAAGGCTTCAGCACTTTTCTCGTAAATGGCTCTAACTGTCTTATGCTTCAACTTGCTGCACAAAACCATCGACTGCACCGCACCCCACCGGGAATAGTAACCGCGAAAGTCATTGATTTGGCGATAGTTTTCGGTAATTTGCTGGTGGGAAAAGGGGCGATCGCAACGGCTTCCTAGTTCTAAGGGTGCAGTTTCTCCACTAAACAGGCGTTCAACCAAAAACTGGGGAACCAAAGCATAAGCCGTAAAGCCATCAAACGGGATATATTTTCCCTCCCGATGGTAGCCCTCATGTCGTCCCAATCGTCCTAATCGCTGAATAAAATTACCCCCATCTGCCGCTTCAAAGAATAGGAAGTTAATCTTAAAGTCAACCCCCACATCAATGGTGCTGGTTCCAATCACCAAATCTGCCGAGAGAGACTGAGCTTTAACTTGTTTTCCGGATAATCCGGTATTTTCGCCAACCTCTAAGCCATAGGGAGAGAGTAAGTTACTAAAAAATGGAGTGAGTCGCTTGACTGCGGCAATAGAATTCAGAATAATTGCGCCTTTACTGCCTGGCTTTTCCTGAAACTGTTTGACAATCAACTCGCTGTTGTCTTTTAGCCACTGTTCTGAAGAATTCCCTGATGATTCCAACGGGATGAAGTTTAGCACTATTTCTCCCGTAACTCTGCGCCAATCTTGTTCTGACAAGGCTTGCGCTTCCTCTGGAGTCTCTGGAAATTGATACTTCTGCTCGTCGATTGGATTGATTTCACAGCAACGAAATCCAGCATCTTTTAATTTTTCTTTGAACTCTGAATTCGGTGTAGCTGAGAGAAATAAAAACTTTTTACGCCGGTTGGTACAGCGAATTAAAAGCAGAGTATTGATGACGCTGGCAATTTGGGGAGCGGCAAAAACATGGAATTCATCAAAGATAAATAAGTCAAAGTTTTTATCGAGTCTTTGCCATAATCGATCGGGACTGTCTTTCGGGGTGAGATATGCGCCTCGATGGAGATAGTGAAAGATATCTGGGTTGGTTAAAATAATATCAGATTGCATGATGCGAGTGGCGATCGCCCCAGATTTCTTCAAACCCTCTTGTTCAGCATACAGTTCTAACTCTGCCCCACTTAACCGCACCACCCGCAGATCGTTGCGCGGTTTGAACGTGGCGATATAATCTTGAACCTGCTTCTCTTGATCTCGCGCCAATTCATTGGTGGGGTAAAGGGCGATACAATATTCTTTACTTTGCAAACTGGATAAATAGGCGGCTAAACTCTTACCATCTCCCGTCATCGCCGTATTAAACACCACATCAATGTCCGGATTTTGTAGCGCTTTCCACGTCTCCAACTGATGCCAAGATAATCGCCAATTTTCGGGGAGTTTAATCTTGTCAATTGATTCGGTTGCTGGACAAGAATAAACAGATTTTAGGGTAATGGCATACTCATTCATGGGTTAATTGCCTTGAGTAAAAATAGTTTTTTCATCGCTTCTTCACTCATCACACTCACTATTCTACAAGTCACTGGAAAAGGACTTTTCCTAGGTGCGATCGCCTAACATTTCCTTCATTTCCATATTTTTGTGTCCGTAACTGCTTGATATCTCCCATAATAGTTCTGAAAATAGAGAAAATCAACAACTACACCTAAAAAGTGTCCGTACAAACATGAGTCGTAAAGGTCAATCCATAACTCTATCCGTATCCGAACGAGACAAAGCCCATTTAGAGCAACTTGCGGAAGAATTCGGCATGACATGGGGAGACAAGCCGAATATCTCCAAGTTAATTACGGCGATCGCCCGGCAACAGCTCCGCATCGCTCCCAATAACGACTGGTTACCGGAGCGGATCGAACTGCTCAACCGCGTTAGAAATCTACTAGTCGATCATGGAGAAGTCACAGAAGCCAAGGAAATTGCCCAAATATTGTGCGATCGCGGCGAACTCTCGCTTCCCCTAAGACAAGAAATCGAAGCCTTTCTCAACGCTCCCATTCCCGCATGGAGAGAACAAATTGAAACCTTCATCGATCGTCAACAACCCTTCCGCCTCTCCTACCGAGATGCCGCCGATCGCCTGTTTCATTACACAGTTCTTTATGCTCGCATTATCCCCATTGAAAAACGAGAATATCTGCTCTGTCGTTGCCAAGAAACGGAAGGGAATTACGATATCAAAGAACTCTGCCACAATTGGAGCCTGCTGCTAGAGCGCATCCAAGAAGCCGCCGTAGTTTCTGTTAACCAAAAATGGCAACCCGACTTAGAATACATCACCGTAGAATTGCGCCTATCTGGAGGATTAGCCTTTGGATACCGCAGCAAACCCGGCGATCGCTCCGTTGGCAACCTCGAAGGCGATCCCCCCACTCGACAGGTAATCCGCCAGATCTATAGTAGCTTCTGGTTCATGCGCGATATTCGCCCCTACGGGAAAAACTGTGAGATTATTGCACCGCAGAATCTGCGCGATCGCTACATTCAAGAACTGCGAAAGCAATGTCAACAATATGGCATTGCTTTCGCAGAAGAGGGCGATCGCCCCTAATCCTCTCAAACCTTCTTGACATTATTAAATATCGAACTCTAGGTTTGATACAATCAACCCATTTAGTCTTTCAACGGGAGATAAACCAGTTATGACACTCTTCGGTAACCTGATCTGGTTGATTTGTGGTGGATTCATCTCTGGATTGGGCTATATTATCGGTGGTCTGGGTATGTGTATCACCATTATCGGAATTCCGTTCGGTTTACAAACCATGAAAATTGGTTTTGCCACCTTTACCCCATTTGGTAAAGAGATCGAAGTGAGTCCCGGTGCATCTGGCGTAATTCCCATGATCTTGAATATCATTTGGGTGGTTTGCTTTGGTTGGGAAATTGCCCTTTCTCACCTCCTCCATGGGGCGCTTTTATTTATTACCATTATTGGTATTCCTTTTGCTCAACAGCACTTTAAGTTAATTCCTTTAGCCTTGTTTCCCTTCGGACGGGAACTTCATTAGCTGGGGTGCTTCTAAGAAAATACCGAAGCTAACCCCCCGATCGCCTAAGAGTAGACGGTTACAATTCTGGAACAGTCTATTCGTGTTTCCGCTTGTTTTTTTTCCAGAATTGGATTATAACAGCTAAGAGGTAGCCAATAGTATCCGGGTAATCCCAGATGAATTTAGGAGACAGTTAGCTAAAGCAGCGAACGGAGATTTGACCTGATGAATGTGAGTTTTGTTCTTTTGACCTTTTCAACCCTGATGGCTGCCGTGTTTAATCCTCTGGTATCCGATCGCGTTTTATCCAACCAGTCGAAAATGTCCTTACTAGAGCAGCTTGAGCAAGATCAAGTGCAGTGTAATGTGTTTGTGGTTGAAGGAGATCGCCTACAAAGAGTGTGTCAACTTCGCTAGGTTATGGTTTGAGGTACTCTAGCAATAGGTACTCTAGCAATAGAAAATGTCCTAGCACTCTCTTTCTCTGCTATAGAACTCCTCTCTTCTATAGAGTACAGCCTGAAATCTTAGATCCCAAACCATACAAGCTATTGCCTATTGCCTATTGCTATCAGGGAGTTAATCAGTTGAATTAATCGCTGTTCCTCACTAGCCGGTAATGCAGGAGAAATGGGTAAATATAGTAGGGTTTGTATTAGTTCTTGAGCGTGTGGTAACGGGCTTCCTTGCGGTGTCGGAATGGCAATTAAGCTCGTATTTCCTTGAGTAGCATCAAAGCCAGAATCGCGCAGTGTTTTCATCCAAAGCTTAGGCGATGGAGTTTGAATCGGAACGACCCAAAACGAGTGTTGAGTAGCACGATATCCGGGCCAGATAACCGAACTATCGAGTTGACTTAAAAGCCTTTTTGCTCTAAGGATACGATCGCCATAACTCGGACAAGTTTGCAGCCGATGAGCCAAAAATTGCAATAACAGTTGAGGGGGTTTTTGCCTCAGTTGGGGGATGAGTTCCCTAGATCTAAACCCTCTGGCGCTCGATCCGATCTCCCGATCTACATCTTTACCTAGGAGCTGTATCGATCGCACCAGAGCATTATACAGATAAGGGTCACAGATCGCTTTAATAGCTAAATATTTGATCAGGCGTTGTCTATACCAGCGATCGCCTTTGAGGGGATAGCGATCGCCAATTTCTCTCATTTTATTGGCCAGAGCGTAATCACGAACAATCGCCACACCACCCCCCAATGCCGTACAAGTCTTGATCGGGCCGAAACTAAATAAACTCACCTCTACTTGTTCATCCCCCAAGTAATAAGACTGAGCAAAAGCTTGGGCACAATCTTCTACCAAAATAATCTGATGTTGGCGACAGAGGTCAATATACGGCGCGAGAGGAATAATTGATCCAAACAAATGGGCCATGACAAATAGACGGGTCTGAGGCGAAATGAGGCGGCGGAAATGGTCTAAATTAGGAGCTAAGGTATCTAAGTCTAGATCGACAGGAATGGGAACCAGACCATGAAATTCAACAATCTCAACCATGTGGCGTACATTCACCCCACTCATGAGCACCCCGGTCCCTGGAGGAAAATCCAGTGCTTGCAAGAGCAAATCGAACGCTGTTCTAACGGAGAGGGTGACTTGAAGAGAACGGGAAGGGGGCCAATGGGAAGCGATCGCCCCTTCTAATTCTAATCTCGACTGTGAACCCCCAACGAATCCACCGATCAGATCTGGCCATTGCACATCCAATCCCAAGCGTGGATAGGTTTTCAAAGCTCAGTTCCTATCAACCAATAGGTCGTCATCATCCCTTTCCCCTTCACCTCAATTTCACCCCGCTTTTCAAATGAATAGCGATGTTTAAGCCGTTCATAGGCCGCTTCAGTCACCTGAATTTTACCCGGAATGCCCATAGATTCCATACGCGAAGCCACATTCACCGCATCTCCCCACAAATCATAAATAAACTTCGCCATCCCAATTACCCCAGCCACCACAGGACCTGTACTCATGCCAATTCGCAATTGAAGCGGTTGACCATTCGGTTGACGAAAGCGAGGAATTGCCCGTTGCATATCCAGCGCCATTTGGGCGATCGCCTCCGCATGATCCTCACGGGGCATCGGAATCCCACTGACCACCATATAAGAATCCCCAATAGTTTTAATCTTTTCCACTTGATGTTTTTTCGCCAATTTGTCAAATTGAGAAAAGATTTCATTGAGCAAATTGACCAACTCCGTTGCCGAAATTCCTGAAGACATGCGGGTAAAGCCCACGATATCAGCAAACAAAATGGTCACCTCATCAAAGCGATCGGCGATCAAATTTTTCTCTTCCTGTTTCAGCCGTTGGGCGATCGCCCCGGGCAATATATTTAAGAGCAAATCTTCCGACTTCTCCTGCTCTGCCCTTAAGGCGGCTTCCGCCTCCTTCCGCTTTGTAATATCCTCTACTGTTCCCTCACAAAACAATAAATTTCCTTGCTCATCGCGAACGGCTCTAGCCTTCTCAGAAGTCCAAATAATACTGCGATCCTGGCGATACACCTGAGAATCAAAATTAGAGACCGCATTTTCCCGCTCAATCAACCTCATAAACTCTTCTCGACGACCTGGATCGACATAAAGATGAGTCCCCACATTTCGCAAGCGCTCCATTAACTCCTCTGGAGACGAATAACCATACATCCGAGCCAAAGCTGGATTGGCACTCAAATAGCATCCATCTGGAGTCAGTTGAAAAATACCTTCGGCTGCATTCTCAAAAATACTTCGATATTTTTCTTCTGCCGCCCGCATAGCATCCACAACTCGCTTGCGTTCCGTGATATTCCGAGCTACCCAAATCACGCAACTATCTGGCATCGGAGAAACACTAGCAGCAAACCACACCTCATTTCCCTGCGTATCCTGAGAGAGAAAATCCCGATTTTCCGCCACCATTCCTGGCATCAGAGAAACAGGCAAAGAATACTCTAAGTTCATGGTTTGCCCCGTTTCTACAACCGCCTGAATTTGCTGGGCAAAAAGCTCTGCTTGTTCGGGAGGAAAAACATCATAAACCGTTTTTCCGATGCGATCGGTCGTGGGACTAAACAAGGTCTCCGAATTCGTCGAAACTACCTTCATAAACCGACCTTCAGCATCAAACACCGTAATAATATCCGTCATCGCCGCAAACAATGCCCGCAATTCTGCCTCAGACACCCGCAGCGCTGCTTCCACCCGTTCCCGTTCGGCTACCTCCACGGTTAACTGATCCACCGCCTGCTTTAACTCAACCGTTCTTTCCTCAACTCGCTGCTCCAACTCTTCATTCAGTCGCCGCAGTTGCTCCTCTGCTTGCTTACGCTCGGTAATATCCTCAACCGTTCCCTCGTAATAGAGCAAATTACCCGCCTTATCCCGCACCGATCGCCCATTCTCGGAAATCCACGTTAATTTGCCATCCAACCGGCGAATCTGGGACTCAAACCCCACAATAGAATCGTACTGCTCTAGCAAATTAATAAATTCTTGTCGTCGTTGAGGATCGAGATAAAGCTGAGACTCAACATCAATAAGCATACTTTTCAAGTCTTCTGGGGAGCCATATCCATAAATTCGAGCTAAAGCCGGATTAGCACTTAAATAGCGCCCGTCGGGAGTCGTCTGAAAAATGCCCTCCACTGCATTTTCAAAAATCGTCCGATACTTATTTTCTGCTTCGCGTAGAGCTTCTTCTGCTTCTTTGCGTTCGGTAATATCAATTCCGACTGTAAAAGCCGCCTTATTCCTATCATATTTTTGGGCCACAATCAAGAATATTCGATGTTTTCCCTTAATACGCATCGCCACTTCCCGAAAGGCTTCCAGAGTATCACTGGCAAAGAAATCTTGCACAAATCGATCGAATCCATCACTACTCCCTAAAAAGCCCAAGGGTTTGCCAGCAAATTCTTCTGGGGGCAAATTAAAGATCTCTGCTAAATGACGATTAACTCCCAGGTAGCGCAGATCGTGACTAATCCAAGAGACCGTTCCCGGTACCGCTTCTAAAATGGCTTCTAATTGATCTTTAGCCGTGCGCAAGGCATGAAGGGCTTGATAGCGTTCAGCAATCTCTGCCACAAACTGATCGTTAGACTCCTTGAGCGCTGCCGTGCGAGCCTCTACCTCAGACTTGAGTTCAGCTTCTGTTTTTTCCCATCGGCTTTCCCAGTCAGCCTGAGTTGACCGCAGTTGATGTTGCAAGTTAATCACTTGCTGGCGCAGGCTGACTAATTCCTGTACCAATTCTTCTTTCGTTTTATCCTTGTCTCTCATCGGCTGGTGTTTCGGACTGAGTCCGACATGAACAGGTACCTGTAAGGAACGGTGCATCATGTTTTTATGGTTGGTATGGTTGGCATCAGCGGCAAACTGTCTTGCTGCTTATCGCACCCTGTCACATCTGGAGTTGTAGCAATTAGATTAGATGGAGAAACTTACTTGGCGAGGAAGTATCGTTACATCCGCTCAGATTAGGACTGAGATTTGTTCTAATATTGAGCTATGATAATAGATTTTATGATGGCTGAGGGTCATAGATCTCTAAGTCCATTTAAGTTTTAGTCAAAGATAAAAGAGTGTTATTATCCTCTCTCCAAGGAGATTGTCAAGGGAACCGGATCATCTGAAGAAGACAGTCGATCTATGTTGGAATGTCAAGGGTCATGATAGGATAAGCCTCTGATCGCCTAACTGTTCTATTGTGTCTTTCTAGAGGACTTAACGCCAAGGGACGATCTGCCAATTGTGCTTGTTTGTTTTATGATTCAGGAGTTGATGATGAGCGATCGGCCGATTCCAGTAATTGTCAATGGTGCAGCCGGGAAAATGGGCCGAGAGGTCATTAAGGCTGTTTCCCAAGCTGAGGATATGAAGTTGATTGGGGGGGTGGATCTCAATCCGGATCATAAGGGCAAGGATGTAGGAGAAGTAGCTGGATGTGGCCCTCTAGAAGTCCCCGTTCTGAATCAGTTGGAGTCGATGCTAGCCTATGGGACTCAAGAGAGTCAGTTGGGGGTAATGGTAGATTTTACGCACCCGGATTCGGTCTATGAAAATGTCCGCAGTGCGATCGCCTATGGTATTCGTCCGGTGGTTGGGACAACCGGTCTGAGTCCCCAGCAACTCCAAGAGTTGGCAGAATTTGCCGATAAAGCCAGTACGGGGTGTTTAGTAATTCCGAATTTTTCTATTGGTATGGTTCTATTACAACAGGCGGCCATCCAAGCGTCAAAATATTTCGACCATGTAGAGATTATTGAACTCCATCATGACCAGAAAGCAGATGCTCCCAGTGGAACAGCGATAAAAACGGCCCAATTGTTAGGTGAGTTAGGTAAATCTTATAATCCTCCCAAGGTCAAGGAGAAGGAAAATATAGCGGGAGCGAGGGGAGGTTTAGCGGATGAGAATATTCGGATTCATAGCGTGCGCCTTCCAGGGTTAATTGCCCATCAGGAAGTCTTATTCGGTTCCCCTGGAGAATTATATACCTTACGCCACGATACCAGCGATCGCCTTTGCTATATGCCTGGCGTTCTGTTAGCTATTCGTAAAGTCTTAGAACTGAAAACTCTGGTCTATGGTCTGGAGAAGATTCTGTAATTTATAATTTATAGAGTTTAGTTTCTTTAACTGATGACATTACAGCTCGAAGCGCTGTAATTCTACAGCATCCCGGCCATCCACCTCTTTTAAGTAAACTTTCACCTTTTCTTCCCTAGAGGTGGGCAACTGTTTCCCCGCGAAATCTGGGTGAATGGGTAGCTCCCGATGGCCCCTATCCACCAACACCACCAACCAAATTTCTGCCGGTCTTCCATAATCACTGACTGCATTCAGAGCCGCTCGAATCGTTCGCCCTTTATAGATGACATCATCAACTAAAACGACGGTTTTCCCTGATAAATCGAGGGGAATTTCTGTCTTTGCAGGCGTTCTTACCCCAATTTGCTCCAAGTCATCCCGATAAAATGTCACATCTAATGCTCCCACCGCAATAGGGGTTTGTTCGAGCAACATGATTTGTTCAGCAATTAAATGGGCCAAAGGAACTCCACGGGTATGGATACCCAATAGCACGATTTGGGATAATTCCCCTGATTTTTCAATAATTTGGGAAGCTAACCGAGTTAAGGTTCGACGAATTTCGTCAGCATCAAGAATTTCAACAATTTGAGTGGCCATAATTGCACTGAGATAGGGAGGACTTCGGACAAGTTTCGGGGAAGTGGTCTTTTGATTATCGTCGATTCACCGGAAAAAAGCGAGGGCGATCGACAGGGTAGCTCAGAAGAGGTCTAAGCCCCAATCCGAGAGGCGGAATCCCAGGCTAATCCCTAACCCTAACCAAATGAGAAAACAATGGCGAGTTAGGCTTAGGGCTTTGCTGATAGAAGTGGGGGTAATGGGGTGGATACGATCGCCTAAAAGGGGTTTGATTTTGATCGTTGTGCCGTAGCGATTGACTCCCCCTAATTGCACTCCTAAAATGGCTGCATAGACACATTCACTCCATCCAGAATTAGGGCTAGGGTCATGGACTGCATCCCGTTTGCACAGAACCCAAACTTTTTTTAATTGACCGGATAATAGACCCAGAGTAATCACTGTTAAGCGACAGGGAAGCCAAGTTAGTAAGTCTTCCAGCTTGGCACTAAACCAACCGATATATAAGTAGGGAGATTCTCGATAACCAATCATTGAATCTAAGGTACTGGCAGCCTTATAACCCATCGCCAGAGGGAGTCCCCCCAAACCAGGAATTAGACTGCCCAAAATAGCATAAAAGAGGGGCGCTGTCACACCATCAATGGCATTTTCAGCGATCGTTTCTAGGACGGCCCGAAGAATTTCTGGTTCATTGAGGGTTTGGGTATCTCGACCTACATACAAACTGAGCTTTTGGCGAGCGTTGGGGAGATCTCCAGCTTGTAGATGATTGAGGACATCCAGGGCAGCATGGTGTAAACTTCTGCCCGCAAAACAACTGGCTAAAAGTATGCTTTCAATACCGATTCCTAGGAGAGGATGACCCTTGTTAGCCAGCCAGACGATTCTATCACTAACTAGGGCCGCCATGCCTATGAGGGTAAGCCCTAGGATAACTCCTGCCCACCGTTGGCTCTGGGGAGAGTGGAAAGATTTAAGGATAAACTCTGTGCCCTGAGCAATCAGTTTTCCCATGAGTTGAACGGGGTGAGGCCAATGCCAAGGATCGCCGATCGCAAAATCCAGAATTGAGGCGATCGCTAAAGAGATCTGGGGCCAGAAGCATACCATAAGTTTTTGCCCTAAACCACAAAATTACTGGCTTCCCCTTGGGAGGCTTGCCAACTACGAGCATCGAAGTAGAGATCTTCTAGGGAAATAGTATACAGGGATTCTTTAAGTTTTTGATGGAGGCGATTCCATAAACTATAGGTTACCCAGTCTTCTACTTGATTGCTATCGGGAGGACGATTGGCTAGAGAAGGTAAGCTTTCACCGACTGCTTCGAGGACTTGCCCTAGAGAAATATGGGCAGGTTGATGGGCTAAACCGTAGCCTCCTTGTGCCCCTCGAACAGAATAAACTAAGCCCGCTTCTCGCAGTTGAATTAAGAGTTTTTCTAAATAGGCAGCCGAGATATCTTGACGAGTGGCGATCGCCTGCACAGATGACGGGCCATAGCCGGGTTGTAAGGTTAAATCTAACAGGGCCTTAACACTATAATGACCCCGGGTTGTCAACTTCATCTCTAGGAGAATCTATTAATCGGATGGGTGACTTATGACCTTTATGGAAACCCTCACAATCGCTTACTTAGCATCCGGTTGTCTGAGGTCACGATTTTATTCTGACATGGGCCAACTTTTGTGCCAGGTGTTGTAATATATTGTTACTAGCCGTTGGAAAGAAAAACCTTTTTTTTTTCGGCAAATATCCGTTAAACTGAAAACAGTTCTAAATTGAGCCATTAAGTAATGAGTAAAGCAGAGAAAACAAAACCTCTAGTCGGTCAAGAGTTAGTTGACAAGGTTAAAGAGCTAGACCACCTGAGCAAAGAAGAGAAAGCGAAAGCATGTGGCTACTGTACCTTCACTAAAGGTGGAGTAGAACGGGTGAATATGATGAAATTCCTCAATGCATTGATCGATGCAGAAGGAATTGAGCTGGATGGGAAAAGCTCATCGAATGGACGAGGCGGACGCAGTGCCAGCTATCGGATTACGGTTCAATCGAATGGCAACTTACTTATTGGAGCAGCCTACACTAAGCAGATGAATCTACAACAGGGTGATGAGTTTGAAATCTCTTTAGGTCGCAAACATATTCATCTGAAGCAAATCGGAGGTGAAGATAACGTCGAAGAATAAGTATTTGCTCTCCCTTTCGAGCAACCAGTGGGCAATCTAACCTCTCTGAATCCACGCCCGTGAATTCGGGTTCAGGGGAGAAATGCAGGAAGAAGACTCCAGAACAGAGTGAATCTGGAGACCGCCTCAAAAGAGTAAGGATTCTTAACCTGATTTCTCCCTAGGTCTGGGGTAAAATAAAAAGGGTTTTCAACGCATAAGTGCAATGAATGCAGATACATTTAATTTTGAGAGTCACTCCTCGACTTGTCCCATTTGTCATCAAGTCCAGGTCTTACCGTTGGGACAGTTGCAGAGTGGATTGTATATCTGTCCCTATTGTCATCAACGATTAGTGGTCAGCAAGAGTGGCCATTATGTCCGCGATCCATTCAAGTTGAAACCCTTCATTTCCAGTCAATTATTGCGCCGCCAAAGTCATCCCCTAGCAAGGGTAATGAGAGATTTTGGTAGTGCTAAACCCCCCTGTTGGATCGCCGTGATGGCTAGCATTGTACTGTTTAGTTTTGCCTTAGCTGCCACTGAACGGTTCAAAGAGTTAGACAATCCTATTCCCCATTGGATGCAACAAGGCAGTCAAATTATGCGATCGCTACATCCACAACTGGAACTCGAACCCTAACCCAAAAAAGCTGAAGATTTGGTGACTAATGTCCAACCTTCTGCCGATCCTAAGCGTTGGACTCCCTGGGGAAAACGGGCTTCGAGTTCCTCTAATCCTGCTTTGTCTAAAAGGAGATAGGGTTGGGGGTATTGAGACCAAGTGTGGAGAATTTGCTCAAAATTGGCGGGAATCAGGCGGCGATCGCTGTAAAAATCTAGAGAAGGACGACCATGGGGATAATTGGTCATAATCGGTTGTTTCACCGGAGTATAGGCAATCAGTACTTCAGCCACGGGTTTAACCGCAAATCCTTCTTCAAGTTCCCAAACCCAAATTGGAGAAGCCATCAATAGAAACAACGACACATACAATCCCCATCCTAAAATCCCAATAAACTGATAATCACCCTGTTGAAATAAAAGGCTAACGACTGTCAAAGTAAGGGCAATAGACCCAAAGAGCGCAGGAATTATCCAACTAGAAACGGGTTGAGCGATCATCACATATAGGGTAGCCCCCCAAGAGGCGATCGCTAATCCCCAAAAACTTCCAGTTAAGCTTTTGATCAACCTCGATTTCAATCGCGGAACGCCTTGGGAATAGGCCCGCCAAAATTCTGTTAGTTGCGCACCTCCAGCTAATGCTAAGGCGGGATATAAAGGCAGAACATACCAAGGTAATTTGGTACTCATGATAGAAATCGCTGTAAAATAAATCCCTCCCCAGACTAAAACCAATTTTCCCCAACTCAGACTCCGGTGTTGCCAAGCTAATCCTAAACCGGGAATAACCATCAACAACCATGGAAGGGATAATTTCAGAATTTCTAGCAGATAATACCATGGGGGGCCAGAACGATTTTCTACAGACTGCCAAATGCGACTAAACGATTGATGCACTAATCCGGTTTCTAAAAACGGGTCTCCATAATGGAACAGTTGTAGACCGTACCAGAGTGCAACTGGAATGAGACCTAAGACGATCCCAGTCCAAAGATAAACGGACTTGAGTAGACGGGGAGTATCCCAAGCTAAAAACAGGAGTGCGATCGCCCCCAATAACAGTGCTAAAATACTTTTTGTCAGCGCAATTAGACCCAATCCTAACCCCAAACCGAGACTATCGCGAACATTACGCCGTCCCTTCACAGCAAATAGCATCATCAACAGCAAAAAACATAAAACCGGCCCATCTAGCATCGCTAACCGGCCATGGCGAACCACAGGCAATAAGGTTAAATAAATTAAGGTAGAAAAAATAACTGACAGTCGTTGTTGAAACACTTCCAAACCTAAGCTATAAAAAATAGGAACAGAGGTAGCGGTAAGCAACGCAGAAGGAAAACGAGTCGCCCATTCATTCACCCCCACCAATTGATACATCAGAGCAATTAACCAATGCACTAGAGGGGGTTTATTAAAATAGGGTAATCCGGATAACGTGGGGAACAACCAACCTTGCCAACTAGAAGAGAGGCTAATATTGCGGGCAACTTGGGCAATGGTTCCTTCATCCCAATCTCTTAAGGCCACTCCTCCTAGATTAATCAAAAATAGTACCAGAGCTGCTACCAGGAATCCCAACGCCCAGAATCGATCTATGCGGCGATCAACTCTGAGCAAACGGTTAGGTGAGCAAAGAGACCAAAAATTACGGTACATGGAAGATTACAGCGCTTCGCACTAGGCAAAAGATAATTTAAGAAAAACGGGTTTTACCCTTATTAGAGTTGATAGTCAAGTATGGGCTATCAACTGCTATAGTATACGTCTTCAGTAGAAAGATTTTCTGTTGGGCAACCAAACAGCCCACTCATTCCCTAATTTTCTAAATTGGAGGCTCAGTTAATGGTTAAACAAGTGCATCGAGTAGAGCGTCATTCAGGAGGTCGAGGAGCAAAAATCGCAGCTACTGCAATTATTTGGCCCTGTGCAGTAGTTATGTTAGCTCTTTGTATTCCAATTGTAAAAGTGGTGAAGAGTGAGTTTGTGCCCTTAGCGATTATTTTAGGGGCGAGTGGCAGTACCGCGTTAGTTTGGTTTAGTCCAGCGATCTCCTCTGGAAAACAGGAAAATGACTGGGATGGATCGTCTGAAATTATCGATCCTCAACAGACAACCTTAGTAAAAACTGTGAATTCTGAGGCTATCAATTCCTACCATTGGAGTAATGTATCTGAGTCCAATCAGGAAAGCATTACCCCCATTTTGCCCCTGTGGTAGTTGATATAAGTATTTCTCCATGATGATGTACTTCATAAGACTTAACCAGGGGCACCTATCCTCTGGTCTTCCCTATCCCCCACAAACTGATCGGATAAACTCAGCAGCAGTCATTTTTAAATCCCATGTTTTGCCGTATATTTGACCATAACCGATCGCAGTATGGGGCGATCGCCATAACTGCCAGTGATCTACTCCTGGATCGGCATAAAATCCCCCATCTCCTAAACCCAAAAGACTAGAACTAGAATGGGTAAAATAATCATGACTGAGGCGATAAATAGGAAAGTCTCCCATTAACACGACTCCCCAGGCATCTAGAGCAATTAAGGACTGAATCTTGCCCCCTGCTTGATGCCAGAGCCAACAAGCGGCGATCGCCCCTACTCCTCCAGCACTATAGCTAATTACCGTAATTTTATACTCACAATTTCTGGGATCTCCGAAGGCTTCCACCCACTCTTTAAACAAGCTCCTTCCATCAAGCGGACACCCCGTGGATCGGATACTTGGAGCAGGAAAATTGATGGCTTCCAGAAATTCATCAGTTAAGGAAGGAGGATGAAATCCTGGACAAATCGCGATCGCCACAACTTCAAGATTCTGAGGTGGATTTTCGGCGCTCCATTCGATTCGGAGGCATAATCTGGGGACGAGGTGAGCCAGAACCCGACAAAATCGGTTTAGGAGTACTGACGCTTCGGTGCTTAAACTGACCGCCTCTTCTGGGGCGACCCGTAGCGCGAGGCGATCGCGGTTTTGTCGATCTAGGCAGTGATCCTATACATAATGCCTCTTGAATGACCAAATCCGTTCCTTCTCGGGTGACATGGAATTCCCAAAAATGATGAAGTATTCTACCCATCAAAGCTCCCTTGAGCGTGAGCTTAAACGATCGCGGTTTTTCCCCTTTTTTGCGTGGAGCTTGATTGATCTTAATCTTCACCTCTCCTGTTTGTAGAGAATGAAACACCACTTCTCCCCGAATTGAGAAATAATTATCACCCATCAATGGATGCAGATTTTGCCCAGAAAGTTCAGGTGAATCGAGGGTTTCTGGTTCCCAAACCCCCAATATTTGCGTATGTAAATTGTCCTCTTTTTCTCGGGTGCGCGGATAAACAACCCATAGATGCTCGACATCCAAATCTAAATGTTTTTTGATCAAACTCATCATTCTTCCGAGCAAAACCGCATCAATTTCTGTACCATCTGAAGTGACAAGGGTGCCTTGAGTTAAGCGATCTCCGGCATAATACCGGCCTCGAATTAAACCGATCGCTCGGTACTGTAAGGGTTCAGAGGGAGCGGGAATGGGTTGACATTGCTGCTCTGAAGATAAGGAAGAAGATGCCAGGATAGAAGAAAACATGCTTGATGAATGGCGAGGGCTAGATAGGAGATAGGTGCTTGAACGAAGAACCCTGGCATAAAGCCTTAGGGTTATTTCTACGGAAAAGCTTATTATAACAAGGGTTTGATTTCCCATTCTTCTATGCAAGTGGCTACACCGTAAATCCGTACTCTTTTGAATAGGTTTTGAAGGGGTAAAATCTAACTTGGCCTTTTGTCTTTTGCCTCTTGCCTCCTGCCTTGTCCCGATTCCCTTACAATGGCTAGAAGAGTTCAAGGGATTTGGTGTGACGATTAAACGTAAGAGTTGGGTTCTCAATGCCATTTTGATTTTAGCTGTGGTTGCCCTGTTGGGGGTTTCCACCATCCCTCCCCTCACTGAAGCCTTTCGTGCTTCCACTGCGGCAACATCCAACGCTTCTCCAACTCCAGTAGTGGAGTCTCGACAAGCGAAATTAGAAGCTCAGGAACGGGGATATGAGTTGGTTTTGGAGCGAGAACCGGAAAACCAAAGTGTGTTGAGGGGATTATTGGATGTACGGTTAGAATTACGGAATATTGCAGGCGCGATCGCCCCTTTAGAACGGTTAGTCGAACTCAACCCCCAAGATGTCCAGTATCAAGTCCTCTTGGCTGAAACTAAGAACTATACTGGAGACCCGGATAGCGCTGCTGATATCTATCGCCAAGTGTTAACCCAAAACCCTGGAGAAATGACCGTCTTACAAGGGTTAGTTGACCTTCAACTCCAACAAAACAATCCCCAAGCGGCGATCGGGGTATTAGAAGAAACGCTCACAAAAGCCCCCCAAACCAATGAAATTAAGCCTGGAACCATCGATACTGCCTCCGTTAAACTCCTATTAGGGCGCGTGTATGCCGACTTAGAACGGTATGAAGAGGCGATCGCCGTCTACGATCGAGCCATAGAAGACAATGAAACGGACTTTCGTCCTCTGCTGGGAAAAGCGATCGTTCTCCAACGCCAAGGCAAACCAGACGAAGCCAAACCCCTCTTCACCAGCGCCACCACCCTTGCCCCCTCCGAATACAAAGATGAAATCGATCGCCTCATGAACGAAGGATAGGGGGATTGCCCATGACCTATTCCCTATTACCAGCGCGTAGCGCTACAATAGGAGATTGCAGCAAAAGAACAAGAGGTTCCCTATGTCCCGTACCTGTCAACTCACCCGCAAAAAAGCCAACAACGGCTTTGCCATCTCCCACTCCCACAGACGAACCAAAAAACGCCAAGAAGTCAACCTTCAGACTAAGCGCGTCTGGTGGTCTGAAGGCAACCGCTGGGTTAAACTTAAACTGTCCACCAAAGCCATCAAAACCTTAGAAACCAAAGGCATTCAAGCCATGGCCAAAGAAGCTGGAATTAATCTCAACCACTATTAATCTCCGTAACCCATAGGGGTTTGGCCTCCCAACCCCCTCCTCTACACCTAAGCAAATATCCCCTCAGCCAAATCAAAGGGTATCGCCAGCCTACCCCAACCGTCTTTACACGGATCGCATTTATAAAGCCCCTGCAAAGGTCATGTAAAATCACGGTTGATGATAAAGAAGAAATTTTGTTAAGACAGAAGGGAATACTATCTAAAACAGGGCCAGACTCATATGGAATCTAGGTCACTGGTTGCGATCGCTCATAGTAAGTGAAACAAAGCAATTTCAACAGGCTTGGACATTGCTTCACCTCTGGTCAGAATTGCGATCGCTCAGTCGGATTCCATAACGTTTAGGGATGACCCTTTAATAGGGTGTATCTAGGTTTATTCTCCCTCTTGCATCTATCCCCTTCCACGTCTAGGACAGCTTCTATGTCTATCCAACGCCTACTCAGACACCTCCGGAACAGTTTCCTTAACCTAGGAAAAACCCTAACGCGATCGCTCTCCCATTTTATCCAACGAGGATTGCGCTCACTCTTCCAGATCAGTCGTCAGCGACAAGCCGGGTTTGTTCTTCCCACCGTCACCATGGTGATCCTCGTCGTCTCGCTACTCAGCCTAGCCATGTTGCTTCGCTCCACAGACCGCGCCAAAAACGCCCACAACTTCCGGGTCAATGAAGCAACCTTAAACGCCACAGCCCCAGCATTGGATAGAGCAAAAGCCAAGATCGCCGCTATTTTTGAAGACCCTAACATTCCCAGAGGAACTCCATCCGACACCGCATTTATGGGTGCATTTGGAGATCTAGGCAGTGGAATTGAAAACTATACCTTTGGGGATGAAGTCCCCCTAAAATTAGTCTTTGATATTGATGGGGATAGCAACACAGGAGAAGAAGATAGTGGTGCCACTAAAAATACCAAGAATGATGAAACCGTAAACACCGCCTGGAAATTCCCAGTTGATACCGACAATAACGGGAAATTTGATAGTTATACCCTCTATACCATTCTCTTCCGCAACCCCACCACTTCAGGTGGCGAATTTACCCGTGCCCGAAACCCCCTAGAAGCCCGAAACCTACCAATGGAAGGGGCTAGTGGCTCCGCATGTGCCAACAACACAGGAGGAGGAGCCAGTTTAGTCGGTGACTCCGACTGGTTTCAGTTGCCCAATGAGCAAAAACTGAAAAAAGCATTCTTTGTTTATGCAGCCACCGTACCCATTGGCCCAAATACGAGTGGCGCTCTGCCCACTGGTCTAGATGCCAATCAATATGAGTTATATCCAGGAGGAACCAAAGGATTTTCGGCCCTGGAATATCAACAAGACTGGAGTCGAATTCCCCTAGCCAATAATGCCGTAGTTTACCAAGATGACCTCCTCACCTTTGCCGGTAGCAATCAGTTCTTCAATGGCCGCATTATAACCAACGCTAACCTTATGGTAGGCAAAGGGAAAAACGTCAGGAGCTTCACAACCAAATTTTTCCTAGTTAGTAGTAAATCCTCCTGTTTTTACGATCCAGAAAGCAGCAAAATCCTTGTAGGCGGAAATGTTGGGAATAACCGTTATGACGATTTTGCCTTTGCCAATGGCACCGTCCATGTAGATGAACTTCATCTATTTCAGGGAGAAGGAAACGATCCTACATTCAACACTAACTTTGGGAAAGTAGACAGCGTTACCACTACAACCGTAAGTGCAAAAGAATCTCTATACAATAACAATGCTTACAATCAACGAATTTCCTATTTAGTCAATGCTGCTTTTTGGTTAGGGACAGGTGCTTATCCCAATGAACTTCTCGCTGGGAGACCTCCAGCCGACGTGTCCGAGCAAGAAGCAAAAGATTACTATACCAAATACTTCAAACAACTCACTCGCCAAGTCCCCTATATCGAAGTTGAGCCTGGCGATAATGCCCTATTTATTCCCACAATAACAACGGGAACTGGGATAGCATCCGATGGTTTTTTAGCATCAGTTGACTCAGAAGCCAAAGCAAAAGACTTCTTTAAACTCTCTCACGGTTCCGAGACAGCCGATAAGACTGGACTAGATCCCCTGCGACCCCCTCATCAATGGATGTTCCCCGTCGATCCAGACAATAATGCAACAACCTACATGCAATCGAAAACCAGTAGTTCCAACAAGCTAGAGTTGGAACTAACCCGAATTCCAGCGACGAATCCAGAAGAACTTGATGGTAAAGAAGAGCGGATTGGAGATAGAGTTTTAGTCGGTAATAACCTACCAGAAACCATCTACATTGACGATAGCAGTATAGAAGCTGAATCAAGATTGCTCTCAGGGATACAAACGCAGCAACAGGTTACCGGAGTGAAGTGGCGACAGTCCGGTTCAGCCGCACCTTCAACAGTCGATCGCACCCGACAGTCTCAAGTCGTTAGTTTACCCGACTTAGGTGACCTATCGCGAGGTGGACAATGGGAAATTGATGCAGCAACAGCTCCTAAAGATAAGTTTGATAATGTCGGTGGCTTGAGAATTGTCACCGGTGCAGGGATTTACTTACCTGGAGCGAATACAACAAGAACTCAACCCACTCTAGACGAAACAGGTGATGATAAAAATGATAAAAATATCATCATCTGGCCCGATTATTATCCCGTGGCTCAGAAGCATCCTGAAGTAGTGTTCGATCAGGATAATAACCCAACAACTGAACCGGTATCAGTAGACTCAGCCGCTAACACAACTCGTCCTTATCTAAGGATGCGAGCGACAGTTGTTTATCACCATACTGAACCGTCAAAACCCTTTGCTGAGAATGGTTATAAAGATGGCGATCAAACTCACCAGAGACCTATCGCTTGTATCGCGAACTATTACGATCCCACAGATACAAATAGCGATACCACGAACTCTAATAATGGCAAGGTCTACTCTTGGAGAAACACTTCAGAAGGAACCTATACCAATATGTTGAAGTATCAGGCTGCCCTTCGCTATCCTGAAGTCATTCACGATCACCCTACAGCAGATCTGGTGGGAGACCGACGAGTGAATCCCTTACTGGCTTCTGCATTAAACAAAAGTTCCGTTGCCGATCGCACTATTGCCGAACAAAGCGCAGTTGAAGCCGCAATTTGTGCTTTAGATATTCTCAATGGGAGTGCAACAGCCAGTAGCACAATTGATGACAATGCCATTAAAGAAATTAGCTTTCTTGATGCAAGGCAGATTAAAGCGAATGATGTCCATAGCTTACAAGTAACCGGTGGAGCGGGTGGCACCTATACATTAACAAATGGAATGCCCGATCCAGTATTTGAAGTGGGAGATCTGGTGACCATTGAAGAATACCAACGCACTCCTACAACAACCCCTCCAGTAGATAAGAATATTCCCAAGATTGTTCGCGGACAAATTACCGCCATAAGTGGTAATAACATTACAGTGTCTACCACTATTAATGGATCGGTTTATGCCGCTTCTGATCCTTCAATTAGTTCAGATGGAACCGGATGGATTACTGAAAGCTTAAGTAGTCGCTACGATCTCCCCATCGAAGAACGGTATCCCCTAGAAATTCGCGCCACCCAAATCGATCTCGAGAAGCTCAAACAGAAAACCATTGGCACTTCAACAGATCCTCAAGAATATCTCATACCCAACAGTGGAATTATCTACGCAACTCGCGAAGATTCACTTCCCGATCAAACCGTTTGGGTTGAGGATGGAAGAACTACCTTCAAACGTACAGGTGACGCAGAAGCCGATCTACCCCAAAGTAGTACTGACTTCAAACTCGATCCCACTCGTCGCCCGAATGCTATTCTCCTGATCAACGGAGAAAAACTGAACCGAGGAACGACGAATGATTACCGTCCAGAAGAAAAAGGGTTCATCCTAGCAACCGATCTACCCGTTTATATACAAGGGGACTTTAACAGACATCTTTCAGGTGCTGACGAAGTTGAAGAATTCACTCAGAAGTTGAATAAAGCGACCTATGCTAACTTCTACACTCGCTCAACCCTTGACTCCAAATTTGCCTGTCGTAAAGGACAACCCGGTTGTAATGGAGATGGAGATACTTGGCGTAGTGCCACTGTTTTCGCTGACGCTTTAACCCTCCTATCCGATGATTTTAAATTCGGATATCGCAGCGATGGTAACTATGACCTGAACAACAACCAAGGTGATGCTCGCTCCATCACCAAGCGTCGGCACAATGGCTTCTACACCAATGACTTTGCAGCCAGTCGTAACTTTACCGATGCCGAGTATAAAGCAAAAGGACCTGGAGACACCCCCAGCTCCTACTTCACTAACTTTGTTATCCCAGTTCAGCGTCGGGTGAACTTTCCAGAATACGTGATGGAAATCTGCGAAAAACTCCCCATCTCCGAGTGCGAACCCAAAGATTGGCATATCATTGGTATTGATTTGAATGGCAATGGCAATACTAATGATGCGTTTGACGAGTCTAATGTTTCCATCGATTTTAATGGAGATGGCGATACCGCCGATACGTTTAAACAGACGATTACAATTGACTTAAATGGAAATGGAGATACAACGGACTCTTTTAGTGAGAATAGTGTTGAGATAGATTTCAATGGAGATGGAGATACTGCTGACTCTGTTGATGAATCCAGTCTTGCTATAGACTTAAATGGAGATGGAGATACTGATGATTCTTTTGAGTATTCCGGTATTGACCTCAATGGAGATGGAGATACCACTGACTCTGTAAGTGAATCTGATATTGTTCTTGACTTAAATGGAGATGGGGATACTAGCGATAGTATTGCAGAAACAGCGATTGAAATCAGCCTTGGAGAATCAAGTCTAACTCTCGATCTCAATGGCGATGGGGATACCACAGACACGGGTATTCCTGAAAAAGAGGTAAGACTGGGTAGCTCTGACTGGGTTTTACAGGGAATGCCACGTCCTTTGCTCACCACAGCTCAAGACAATCTAGACAATAAGTTTGCGGCTTTCCCTCGCCGTGTTGCATTTTTACGAGATCAAAACCACAAGTTAGTCTTAGAAGCAACCAATAACACTCCTGTTGCTTTAGGAATTAAGACGAATAAAGTTACCTACTTACCCTATGTGGATAATCAGCCTCTAAGTAGCGTTGACTTTGGTAGCAATATTCGATTATTCCCAGATACAAAACTCAATAGAACCGTATCTGTTTTGGAAGCGAGCAAAAAGCTCACTCCTGACAATTTACTCTTAGACTTAAACAGTATTGCTGGTCAAGTCGATCGGGATATTACCAACCAAGATAACACCCTGTGGTTTAGGACAACAACAACTCCTACTGATCCTACAGACACCACTGGATGGAGATATCACAGTCAGCGGTTTTTATCTTATCTGAACGATGACCTGACTACTGATCCAACAGTGCAACCCCTATTAATTCCTATCCTGCAAATCCATGCAACAGATTCAGCTCCTGGAACAACCAGTGGTGATGCTGGGAGACCAATGGAGGTTGATGGCAGCATTGCTGCTAATGGGACTTTTACGATTAAGAGAAACTCCAATAAGGACAGTCGTGAAACCGATTGGGTGCAACATGCCAAGGCGGGAGGCACAACCTTTAATCTGGTCTTTGTGTCAGGAGATACTGCTGGACGACCGGACGAGTTAAACCGAAGCTTAGGTAACTTCCCTCGATTTTTAGAAGACTGGACAGGTGTTAATGTCAACATTACCGGTTCATTTATTCAAAAAGGACGGAGTGTCTATGCCACAGGTCCAACAGATTCAGTTCTGAACTCTAGGTCAACTGTGACCCAGGGAATATATGGTAAGCAAATCGGTCTATTTGATGAAGATCAGTTCTATGCTACGGGTAACGCAAATGGAATTCTACCCTTCTATTATGCACCTGGTCGCCCTTGGGGGTTTGATGTAGCCCTGTTAACTCAAGCACCTGACTTGTTTGCCCAACGATTTGCCATCAAAGATGATACTCCTCCCAATGAATTCTATCGAGAAGTGAGGCGAGATGATCAATGGGTGGAAACCTTGCTCTGTGCTGGTCAACCGGACAAGCGCCTCGATCCCGCAAATTCAAATAACACTGTTGCACAACAAGGTGGCTATGACAATGCTGGAGATCCGTATGATAAAGATGTGAAGATTGCTAACAACGCTAGTGTCTCCTATCAATACGCTATCTCTAAAGATCAACGCCCTAGTACATGTCAATAGTTCACTCACCCTAATCCTTACAAGGCAAACCTATGAAACCCATATTCCGAGAACCGAAGAATCATTCCTTCCCACCTAAAGGTGAGTCTGGCTTTACCTTGATTGAATCGCTCGTAGCAGTGGTTATCCTGACGATTATGTTGGTGGGGATAGCGCCAGTGATTGTGCTGGCAACCGCTACCCGCATTCAAGCTCGGCGGGTGGAGCTGGCAACGCAAGCCGCTCGATTCTATATCGATGGAGTCCGAGCAGACAGTTTACCGGCTCCTAATTCCGTGGTTGAACTGAAAGAAGAAGTCGATCCAGCAACTCGGAAATTTATATCTAAACGGGAAGATTTTGCGAAAACAGTTGCGCCTGCACAATCTTCTTTGCCCGCCACTTGTCCTCCAGCTAGTCCCAATGACTACGAGAAGGGGGGGTATTGTAAAAATCAAACCCTTGCTAGTGCAAAAGAAGCTTCAGCAACAGATGTCAGTTTATATTGCTTTGATGGAGATGATCAGTCAGGATGTCAAGCAAGTAGTCCCAATGATTTTATTGTCCAAGCTTATCGTAGCGTGACGGATAAGACTCAAGCTACAGCCCAAGGGCAACTCGATCAAGGTTATTTGTTGGGGATTCGGGTTTACCGCGCTGATGCTTTCGAGGATACAGGCACACTGTTAACCCTGCACGCTGATGGTGTCCAACAACGCTCTTCTGGAGCAAGTTTAAATCTGAAAGCCCCTCTATTGGAAATGACCACAGAAATTCAAGGTAAAAACGATAGTACGGTTAATTTTACTACTCGATATGGAGGAGGCGGTTAATTAGTGGAGTGATTGGAGTTAATGCTGTTCATGAATATTGGGTTGATTATTGATTAGGTTTAGGGGCCATACTAATGTTTATGTTACTGAATGCTTGGTTGAAAAGCTGCCATAAGAGAGGAAAAAATAAGGGATTTACATTGATTGAATTGTTGGTGGCTTTAGTAGTTTCCTCGATTATAATCAGTAGCTTGCTGGGCTTTATGATTGATATTCTTCGGAAAGATCGTAATGAACAAGCACAATCGGCAACTCAACAGGATATTCAAGCAGCAGCCGATTATATCCGCCGAGATTTGGAGACGGCGGTGTATATTTATGATGGAGAGGGATTAAGGGCGATTTCTGGCAATTATAGTACAACGGAATGTAGTAGTCCGGTGTCTCCAGGTTCCTATACCCCTCCAGCAAGTTGTAGCCAAATTCCAGTGATAGCTAGTGGAGAAGGAATTCCTGTATTGGCATTTTGGAAACGCAAGTTTTTAGATAAAGATTTGAGAGTTAGTCCTACATCAGGTAATACAACAGTTGGATGCTTGGTGAAGTTGCCGGTTAGTGGTAACCCATGTAATGACCAAGATTATCAAGTGTATGCCCTAGTGGTCTATTATCTTACCAATGCTAATAATGGCACTTGGTCAAATGCGATGCGGATTAGCCGGGTTGAGCTTCGAGATGGGATTGTGGATACGGGGGGGAACCCTCAAGATAGTACGATTAGTGGGGTTGCCTACGATCTCGATCCTAGTGATGGGTATGCCAATTTCGACCTGTCGATATCGGGGGATAGCGTGCAAGAGAAGATGAATAAATGGCAGAAAACATCTACCGCCTATAATTTGAGTGAAACACCTATACAAGTATTAGTCGATAATATTGATCATACTGCATTAAGCGATCTGGCTTCGGGTCAATCTTTTCCGAATGCAGTCAATTGTCAGGATGCTTTCCCCAATAAAGATACTCCTAGTCCAGCTCCTACAGGTACTGATGAACCTTGGCAAAGTCCGAATTATGGAGCGAGTGGTTTTCCGGCTGCATTTAATGCGTTTAAGACAGATAGCTTTTTTACTTGTGTGGATTCGGAGGCGGGGGTGGCTCAGGTTTATATTCGAGGCAATGCTTTAGCGAGGATTAATCCAGCGAATCCTGATAAATACGATCCTGATAATAATCGGACAGCACTCTTTTTCCCCACAACAAGTATTCAGACAAAAATTAGGGGAAGAGTTCAGTAAGTTACGGGTTATTAAAGAATTTTAAGGGGAAGGGATATGAAGAGCAACATTCTACAAAATCAACGAAACTGGAGATCCTTCAGCAGGGCGACAAATGCCTTTAGAGATGAAGAAGGGTTTACGTTAATTGAGTTGATGGTTGTGGTAGCCATAATGGGAATTTTAAGTGCTATTGCAGCACCCAGTTGGCTGGGTTTTTTGCAACAACAACGGGTGAGTGCAGTCAATGATGATGTATCTTTGGCGCTCCAGGAAGCCCAACAGAAGGCCAGAAGTACCAAACTTGCCCAGAGTGTGACGGTGCGGGTGACGAATGAGGGTATTCCCCAAGTTGCTATTCATCCAAAGACGGTTGGTGTGGACACGTTGGATAATGGCAATATTTGGGAAAATTTGGGGTCAGATCGGGGAGTTTCTGGAGACCAGGTGATTTTATTTACGAATCTTTTGGTTAACGATCCGGCTAATAACAAAAATAATAAGAATAAGCTCGATGACAGCATAGCTCAAGATACTTATCCTCAACCCAAGGGGAATCAAGGCCCAGTTACAATTATTTTTGACCGAGAGGGGAACTTAGATCCTTTAACTGCTCCTAAGCTAACGATTGGTTCTCCTCCTAATCAGGAAGATAAAGGGTTAATTATTGGTGTGGCTGCTCCTCGTGGGAGTAATCCAGCACTGCCTGTGGATAATACGCGACGCTGTATAATTGTGAGAACGTTGTTAGGATCGATGAAACTGGAGTCTGGCAACAATTGTCAGCCTTGGCAAAGTTGATTGAGGTAAAAATTAGTTTGTTTATTACGGGTGTAAATGCTGAACTATCGAGGAAGAGAAGGGGGCTTTACCTTAATTGAGTTGTTGGGCGTTATTGCCCTGATGGGTATTTTAATGGCTATTGCTCTGCCTGGTTATCTTGGGTTTTTGCGGCGGCAAGAGTTGAAGTTAGGAAGGGAAGAGCTTCACCTCGCCCTCAGAGAGGCTCAGAGCAATGCTAAACGGGATAAATCGGTTTGGCAAGCCAGTTTTCGGAATAACCCCCATCCGCAATATGTAGTGCATAAAGAGTTACCGAGTGGCTCCGATTTGACGGGTTTAAATTGGCAAAATTTAAATAGCAATATCCTGATTATTGATGGGGCAAATCAAAATGAAACTACATTCTATCAGTACACTCGTGGAGTCAATCAGGGGATTTGGCGGAAACAGTTTAATCATCATGGTCATCCCAATGGGCAGTTAGGTAGAATTACTGTTGGGTTGAAAGATAGCGACCCACAGGATGATAATCGGCCTTTACGGTGTGTGATTGTATCTACGTTGTTGGGAGGGATGCGAACGTCCAGTGAACAACCAACCCAGCAGAATGGGAAATATTGTTATTAGCCAAAAATAGTCTTGAGCTACAAGGGTTCCAGCTCGTAAGCTTCTATTCCTATGTGGGGTTGTGCGATCATAATTTTTTCCAGAATTGGAATTTTGTGTAAATGGGCATACATTTTCTAAATGCTTCTGGTAATCTGGGACGGTACATTTCACAGGCATGGTAAGAAAACTATGGCGACAATCGCTTGTGAGTATAAGCCAGGCTTAGAAGGCATTCCCGCTAGTCAATCAAGCATTAGCTATGTTGATGGGGAAAAAGGGCTTTTGGAATATCGAGGTATTTCCATTACCGAACTAGCCGAGAAAAGCAACTTTATCGAAACGGCCTATCTCCTAATCTGGGGAAAACTACCCACCAAAGATGACTTGGCAGAGTTTGAAGCTGAAATTCGTCATCATCGACGCATTAAATATCGGATTCGGGATATGATGAAGTGCTTTCCCGAAACGGGACATCCGATGGATGCTCTGCAAGCCTCAGCGGCAGCATTAGGTTTATTTTATTCCCGTCGTGCTTTAGATGACCCTAAATATATCCGGGATGCGGTGATTCGCTTAATTGCGAAAGTCCCGACTATGGTAGCGGCATTTAAGTTGATGCGTAAGGGTCACGATCCGATTCAACCGCGTGATGATTTTGATTATGCGACCAACTTCTTATATATGTTGACGGAAGAGGTGCCCGATCCGATCGCTGCCAGGGTATTTGATGCCAGTATGATCCTTCATGCGGAACATACAATGAATGCCTCAACGTTCTCAGCGCGAGTCACGGCTTCGACGCTCACCGATCCCTATGCAGTGGTTGCTTCGGCAGTTGGAACCTTAGCTGGACCGCTCCATGGGGGAGCAAACGAAGAAGTCTTGGTCATGTTGGAGGAGATCGGGACAGTGGAAAATGTAGTGCCTTACATTGAAGACTGTATTACCAACAAGAAAAAAATCATGGGCTTTGGACACCGCGTTTATAAAGTCAAAGACCCCAGAGCCAAGATTTTGCAAGATGCAGCCCAGCAGCTATTTAAGCAAAGAGGTCGCGATCGCTATTACGATATCGCTGTTGAAGTCGAAAAAGTCGTAGAAGATAAATTAGCCCATAAAGGCATTTATGCCAATGTAGACTTCTATTCCGGACTAGTGTATCGCAAACTGGGTATCCCTACCGATCTATTCACCCCCATTTTTGCCATGGCGCGGGTGGCGGGTTGGTTGGCTCATTGGAAAGAACAATTGGGAGAAAACCGGATTTTCCGACCCACACAAGTCTATGTGGGGAATCACGAGACTCAGTTTATGCCCATAGATCAACGGTAATTTACAGGGTAATCCAGTCATTGGACGTTCTTTCTATCCTCTCTATCGGCGCGGGTTGACCTGGATCTGGCCTTTCCAGATTCGGCGGGTTAACCCGATTTTTGTGTCATAGCACTACAGGCTGGGGAATAGGGGCTTAGAGAATAGGGCCTAGGAAAAACTGAGTGTATCCATTACCAATTACCAATGACCTATTACCAGGGTGTAGCGCTATATGTCATAATATTTAACAGAAATTTTAAGATTTCTATAAAAACTCCCAAAGTTCTTGTAGGGCAATGAGTACCGGATCGTCTGAGACCCCAGAAACATCTAAGTCAACTCCAGAGACGGCAAGCGATCGCTATGAGTGTCGAGCGTGTGGCTATGTCTATGAGCCAAGCAAAGGGGATGGAAAACGCCAAGTTCCCCCAGGAACCCCTTTTGAGGAATTACCTGAAGGCTGGCGCTGTCCCATTTGTGGGGCGCAACGCCGTAAGTTTGAAAACATCGGTGCAGGCGTTGGAACATCAGGCTTTGCTGAAAATATGGGTTATGGGTTTGGGGTCAATGCCTTAACCCCCAGCCAAAAGAATCTCCTGATTTTTGGGGGGTTAGGACTGGGATTATTGTTTCTTCTGAGTCTTTACGGTTTACAGTAAAACCCGAACTGGCGGTAAAATCCGGAGTGATGCAATCAATTGTGAAAATTCTGCAACGAGTTGTAACATTAATCGCGGTTGTTCTGCTGTGCGCTAGTTGTAAAAATGCTTATTTACCTTCTGTAGAGTCTAGTCCTTGGCACGTGATTCAGTTACCGACTGAAGAAACGATTCAGGATGTTGGATTTACAGGCGATCCCAGCCATGGGTGGCTAGTCGGCAGTAATGCAACCTTATTAGAAACCAACGATGGTGGGGAAACTTGGCAACCGAAACCTTTAGATCTCGATACGAGGACTCGGTTGACCTCGGTCAGTTTCAGTGGGGATGAAGGATGGATTGTCGGAATGCCTTCTATTCTAATTCATTCTACTGATGGGGGGGCTTCTTGGTCTACGATTCCCCTCAGTGCTAAGTTGCCAGGAACCACAAAAACGATTTTGGCTTTAGGGGCAAACTCTGCCGAAATGACCACAGATTTAGGTGCGATTTATCGGACTGAAGATGGGGGTAAAACCTGGAAGGGTTTGGTTGAGTCTGCGGTAGGGGTGTATCGCAATATTTCGCGATCGCCAGATGGGAAGTATGTCACAGTTTCCGCTAATGGCAACTTCTATTCTACCTGGGAACCGGGGGATTCTGCCTGGGTTCAGCATAACCGCAATAACTCCAAACGCTTGCAAAAAATGGGCTTCACCACCGACAATCGGTTGTGGCTACTGGCTCGGGGAGGCGCTCTCCAGTTTAGTAATGTGGAAGTTCCAGAAACCCCTGAAGATTGGCAAGAAACCCAAAATCCAGAGTTTGCCAGTAGCATTGGCTTCCTGGATTTAGCCTATCGTACTCCAGAAGAAATCTGGGTATCTGGTGGTAGTGGAAATCTGATTGTCAGCTTTGATGGGGGAGAAACTTGGCAAAAAGACCAAAGCGTGGAAAAGGTGCCCTCTAACTTCTACCAGATTGATTTTGAATCCCCCGAAATCGGATTTGTGATTGGCAATGGAGGCACGCTTTTAAAATATGACAACTCCACGCAATCGGCCTGATTTTGCGTATGATATAAACTAATGATTCCAATTGTCGTGTTCTAAAGAGGAGAAAAAATCATGGCAGGTGGTTCCACCGGAGAACGTCCCTTTGGGGATATTATTACCAGTGTTCGCTATTGGTTAATCCATGCCCTCACAATTCCCATGTTGTTTATTTCGGGTTGGTTTTTTGTCAGTACCGGCTTGGCTTATGATGCCTTCGGTACTCCCCGTCCGAATGAGTATTTTACTCAGGAGCGTCAGGAGATTCCTATCGTAACCGATCGTTATGAAGGGAATAAACAAATCGAGGAATTTATCGGTAAGTAGTTTTGAAGCGAGCGATCTGAAATTATGACAAGCAGTAACCAAAATCAACCTGTTTCTTATCCCATTTTTACCGTTAGATGGTTGGCCGTTCATACTTTGGCAGTGCCTTCTGTCTTCTTTTTAGGCGCAATCACAGCAATGCAATTCATTCAGAGATAGGAAAAAAAATGCCCACCCGTAATCAAAATCCAAATAAGCAACCTGTTGAACTCAATCGGACATCCCTTTATTTGGGCTTGTTGCTAATTTTTGTATTGGGGATCTTATTTTCCAGTTACTTCTTTAATTAATTGGGTTGCTCTGAACAGTTCTCTACCCGCTCATTTAGGGTGGAGAACTGCTTAATTGTTGTGTTGTTTAAATCAGGAAGAAACATCAATGTCAGATTTTAGAATTCCCCTTTGGATTGTCGCAACTGTAGCCGGAACTGGTGTATTAGTTGTGGTTGGCTTATTCTTTTATGGAGCCTATGCTGGTCTTGGGTCTTCTATGTAACCCATTTGAGCGCTATGCGCTGGTAATGGGTAATGGGAGGTTAACAAGCCCATCATCCGAGTCTGCTCATTTCTAGCTAATGTATTGCTAGAGTGACCTATCCATACTTAACCCACGCTGGACTGAACATCAGGAGGTGTGGGTTAATTGTTTTTCAGTGGCGATCGCCTCAGTGCGACCCAGCATTATCGCCAACTTGGTGTACCTAACTTTACTTCGACACAGTTGTATTTTGCTATAATTAAAGGATAGAGCATTTGGTGCAAATGATGAGCCAAAGAACTGAAGCTAATGCTATTGTCCGTTCCCATGTTCTGTGGGCTATAGGGGGTGGGCTAATTCCTATTCCACTGGTTGATTTCGCTGCTGTAACGGCGATTCAACTGGAAATGCTGCAACAACTCGCCCAAGTGTACAAGGTTGACTATTCCCGCAGTACAGGGAAAACCTTTGTTTCCGCTTTGACAGGAACAACGATCGCCCGTTTGGGAGCCAGTTTTCTCAAAGCGATTCCGGGTGTGGGAACGGCCCTTGGTGGTGCTTCAATGGCCTTGACTTCTGGGGCTTCTACCTATGCTGTCGGACAGGTTGCCATTAACCATTTTTCGAGCGGTGGTTCTCTGAGTAACTTTGTCGAAGACCAGGTAAAATCGGCCTATGATGAAGCCTTTGAGCGGGGCAAAAGTTACGTTTCTGACTTAGAAAAGGATAAAGGAGATGATGCAGCCAACATCTATCAGTCCCTACAGGAATTAGGAAACTTAAGAGATAAGGGTATTCTCACTGAAGCAGAGTTTGAAACGAAAAAACAGGAACTGCTCTCTCGACTCTAGTCTAGTAGGATGTAAACGCACCCTGCGGAGATAGGATATAGTACATTTGAATCGTTCTAAAGTAGGGGCAAGTTCACGAATCTTTTCTTTTTCCCGCGAGGATCTGAGTGAACTTGCCCCTACAGGGTGCAGGGATAGGAGAAAAAACGATGGTTCAATCCGGGAATTTTCAGGTAGGGTCTTTAGTTGCGATCGCCACGACACCCCGCTGTGCCTATCGTCTGTTTCCCCTCACGGAGTCCCTAGGAGTGGAGCTAGTCATTTCTCCCTCTTGCGCTCAAGCCTTATCCGGGGATAGCTCCCTCGTCTATACAGTCTATCCGGGAACGTTATCGGAATTCTTACCCACCTTGTGGTCGAAGCATCAAGGCTTGATTTTTGGGTTAGCACTTGGTGCAGTGGTGCGCCTCATTGCTCCCCTATTGAACGACAAAACTACCGATCCGGCGGTTGTGGTGGTGGATGAAACCGGAAATCATGCGATCAGTGTCTGTGGAGGACATCAGGGAGGAGCCGATCGCCTGACGCGCTTAATCGCGACTCAATTGGCAGCAGTACCGATCGTTACCGGGGCTTGCGATAGCCTGAACTTACCCGCTATTGATACGTTGGGATTGCCCTTCGGATGGAACAGAGGAAGTGGAGATTGGACAGGCGTGAGCGCGGCGATCGCCAAACAGCATTCGGTACAAGTCATTCAAGATGCTGGCTCAACCCTGTGGCAACAGCATCTTCCCCACGATCATCCCTTTGAATTTGAATTAGATTCTAGCAGCGCCCAAGCACGGGTTTGGATCAGTGCCACCCAACGCCAATTTACCACCAAGGGCACATTCCCCAAGGTGCAATGGCATCCCAGAGTGCTGTGGGTGGGGATCGGGTGCGAACGGGGAACCGATGAGCGGGTGATTTCCCAAGCGCTGGAGCAGGTTTTAGGGGCTGCACATCTGGCAGAAGGGGCGATCGCCGGTATCGCCACCCTTGACCGCAAAGCCGATGAGCCGGGGTTATTGGCCCTGTGCGAGACCAAGGGCTGGCCCCTGATCCCCTATACATCCCAGGCGTTACAGGCGGTTTCTGTCCCCAATCCCTCGGCGCTGGTTGCCGAAACCGTGGGCACACCCAGCGTCGCAGAAGCGGCAGCCCTAACCGCGGCTGGAGTCTCTCAACTGTTGGTGAGCAAACAAATCTATCGTTTTCCCGACTTATCCGGAGCCGTTACCGTGGCGATCGCCCAATCCCCCCAAGGATACACCGCCAGAACCGGTCAACTCTGGTTGGTCGGGATGGGGCCCGGAGAGCTACAACAGATGACCCCAGCGGCACAAACAGCGGTCACTCAGTCCGATGCAGTGCTGGGCTATGGGTTGTATTTAGACCTAATCGTGCCCCTGCGTCGTCCCGGTCAAATCATTGAGAGTTTTCCCCTCACCCAGGAGCGCCAACGGGCCGAACGGGCCATAGAATTAGCCCAATGGGGGTTAACTGTAGCGATGGTCTCTTCCGGAGATTGTGGCATTTATGGCATGGCTGGATTAGTCTTAGAAGAGTTGCAAAACCAAGGTTGGGATGGCAAGAGTCCCGGTGTACAAGTGTTCCCTGGAATTACTGCCCTACAAGCGGCGGCTGCACGGGTGGGAGCGCCCTTAATGCATGACTTTTGCGCCATTAGTTTAAGCGACTTGTTAACCCCTTGGCCAACGATTGAAAAGCGCCTGGTTGCTGCTGCTCAGGGGGATTTCGTGACTGCGATCTATAACCCAAAATCTCAGAAGCGTACAGAAGGAATTCGGCGATCGCAAGAAATTTTCCTGCAATATCGTCATCCCCAAACCCCCGTCGCCCTGGTGCGCTGCGCTTATCGAGAAAATGAGGAAATTACCCTAACCACATTAGCCGAATTTGCCCAACTCGATATTGATATGTTAACGACCGTCTTAATTGGTAATCCCACTACCCGAACTCAAGGCCAATGGATGATTACCCCCAGAGGTTATTTTCCCTAGCGGTTCGTGTTAATGGTTTCGGCTATTATTGCCAACCTGAAAATTGTTAATTGTTAATTCTTAATTGCCTATGTTCTTCAGTGTTGTGATTCCCACCTACAACCGTTTACCGATTCTGCAAAAGTGCCTGAGAGCGCTGGAGAAGCAGCAGTTAAGCGATCCAGACATCGAAGGTTATGAGGTGGTGGTGGTTGATGATGGTTCTACGGATGGAACGTTAGCCTGGTTAGCCGCAGAACGGGCGCAAGTGCCCCATGTACGGTGGTTTGAGCAAGAGCATCAAGGACCGGCTGCTGCCCGGAATTTGGGGGTCAAGGAGGCTCAGGGCGATACCATTATCTTTATCGACAGCGATCTGGTGGTGACAGAAACCTTTTTAAGCTGCCATGCTCAGGTGTTGCGGGAAGGAGAAGAACAGTTAGGGAGCGATCGCCTGTTTACCTATGGTGCAGTGATTAATACCTGCAATTTTGACGAGCCAACAGCAGAACCTTATAAGCTCACAGACTTCTCTGCGGCTTATTTTGCGACGGGGAATGTGGCGATCGCCCGCCATTGGTTAGAAGAAGCGGGACTTTTTGATACCCAATTTCAACTCTATGGTTGGGAAGATTTAGAATTAGGAGTCCGCCTAAAAAACCTAGGATTGAAGTTAATTAAATGTCCCCAAGCAGTGGGTTACCATTGGCATCCTCCCTTTAGCCTAGAGCAAATTCCCCGCATGATTGACCAAGAAATCCAGCGCGGACGAATGGGCGTTTTATTCTATCAAAAACATCCCACTTGGGACGTGCGAATGATGATTCAAATGACCTGGATACATCGGATTTTATGGGGCGTTTTGTCGTTAGGTGGAAGGTTGAATGAACGGACAATGGCTCCGCTTTTGCAATGGCTAATCGATCGCGGAAAACCCCAATTAGCCTTGGAAGTTGCCCGTATTTTTCTCAATTGGTACAATGTCCAGGGAGTTTATGCCGCCTATGCTGGGAATGGGGAATAGGGAATAGGGAATGGGGAATAGGGAATAGGTTTCAGTATTAAACCATGTCCTAACTGACTCTTTCTCTGCTATAGGAAAAAACGGGTTTTAGCCTTTCCTTCAATCACCCACCATTACTATGTTACCAGACACGATAGAGCGGCTTGATGACAAAACTGTTGGGCTTGTTTAAGCCAGGCTCGATCGAGCGATCGCTGGCATTCTGGAGCCGCAAATGCGCGATCGTAGGCAATGTCTAAATAGGGATATTTTGCTTTCGTTCCCTGTGCCAACCGTTTAGCCGTATCGATGCGGACATAGATATTTCCCTTCTTCATTTGTTCATTCATGAATGCGAGGGCATCAGCAGAAAAAATACGCGGAGGAGAACAGGAGACTATCTTGGCATAGTTGGATAATTTTTCCAGCAAATTCACATCAATAATTCCCGCATTTAATCCTCCTTTTGGATGCTCCCAAGGAACTGCTACCGCCACATAGGAGGCATCTTCAAATCCTTCTTCTAAAAACTCAGCACAAGTGAGGCGATCCGGATCGATGCCTCGCTCTTTCAGTCGGGATACTTGCTTCTCTCTTGTTGCTTCTTGTAGTGAGGGACTAATCGCTTGTATCTTCAACTGTTTTTCCATCGCTTTATAGATAATCGGTTGAGCAATATTTCCAATCCCTAAAACCACTATTTTATCCTGAATTTTCGCTTTCTCTAATTCCAAATACTCGATCATATGTGCAGCTACAAACGGCGAATTAATGCCGGGTAAATTACCCACAGAAATCCCATATTTTTGCGCCGCCTCTTTATCAATTGCCCGGGTATCTACCCCTCGACGAATCACCAGCAAGGGACGCTCAGACGCGATCGCCTTTCTCCAAGAACCAAGGGCAAACTCTGGAACCGCATTATTGCCCACAATCAGAACATCCGGTTTAAACCCTACCAACGCCTTCGCTAAATCGATTAATGTCGGATCGTTAGCTTCATCGGGAACTTGGGCAATTGCAATTCCTGGAATATATAAAATCTCTTGATGCTCCATGGAGTGATAAAGCATATGATGATCTATTTCTGTCAGTTGAAACTTTTCCTTGTAGAGGTTACCGATCGGTTCTAGATGTAGCTCTTCAATGATACTGCTGTGAATCGGATGAGACACTAAGATTTTGCACATAACGATTAGATCGCGATTGGAGGCTAGACTCTAATCATAGAATCAAAAAAATCAAACTTCTCAATCTACAGATAGTTTTAATATTTGTAGTTTCCCAGTATTTGTAGGTGGGTATTGCCCACCCTACAGGTTCATTGAATTGAGATATCTTCAGCGCGTGTGCCAACAATAGCCGGGTTTACCATCGGGTAAAATCGCTTGGCAAAAATGGGTTCTAATTAGACTAATATTTTCAGTTGAAACATTCAATAAAATCGCGCCTCGTAAATCCACATTTAACAGGACAATGTCACGGAAATCTGCCCCTTCTAAATCGGCATTGCGGAAACTGGTATGGCGCAATTCAGCAAAACGGAAGTTAGCTCCGACTAAATCAGCATCCTGGAAACTGGAACTTAAGATAAAGGCATTTTCAAAATTAGCATTTCTCAATCTTGCACCCGTAAAGTTGAGTTGAATTAACCGGGTATTCTGAAAATTTGCATCTCGCAGATCGATTCCAGCTAAATTGACCTTACGCAGGATAATTTCTCCTAACTCTGTATTTCTGAGGTTAGCCGTAAATAAATCAGCGCCTCGAAGGTTTGCCCCTTCTAAAATAGCGGACTCTAGATCCGCATTGCGTAAATTGGCTTGTTCAAAACTCGAACTGCTTAAATCGGTCTCACTTAAGAGCGCACCTTGCAGATTAGCACGATTAAAATTAGCCCGATCTAAGAAAGCACGACGGAAATCAGCAATGACGCTATCCGTGTTTTGGAGGTTGGTTTCTTGGAGCGAGGAATTTCTTAAGTCAGAGATAAATAAATTAGCGTTTTGCAGATTGGTTTGGTCTAAATTTGCTCCCACTAACCGCGCTCCTTGTAGGGAGGCTCCGTTTAAGTTTGCCCCTTCTAAATTGACATTTTCAAGGTTAGTGCGACTTAAGTTTGCTCCAGATAAATCTACTCCGGCTAAATCGCGATTTTCTGCTCCTTGATTAATTAATTCCCAAGTTAATCGCCATTTGGGGTCAATTAGGGTATCCTCGTCTAAACGGGCATTGCGTAAGTTGGCTCCAGCAAGATTAGCATAACTGAGATCTGCCCCCCTGAGATCTGCGCCTCGGAGATTAGCGCCTTCAAGGTTGGCTCGGCGTAAAAATGCACCTCTGAGATCTGCTTGTTGCAGTTTTGCCTGTTTTAAGTTGGCTCCGGATAGGTTACTATCGCGAAGGAAAGCCCTTTGTAAAGGAGCTGATTCTAGATTACAGCGATCGCAGTCACGGGTGCGTCGCAGTCGTTCCATATGTCTGCGCCTAAAGGCTTGTGCATCATCGGCAGATAGGGCAAAAATAAAGAGGAAGAGGACAAATAGTTTCAGGGGATAGATATTCATAAAGCTTTAGCTAGATGGAGTTTGATGAACGTGAGTAGTAAACGAAGATTTTGGATTTCTCTTTCTGGGGTAGTGCTGGGAATGCTCTGCGGTTTTCCCAGTCGGGTGAATGCACAACTGGAATTTCTCGATCCTTTTCGTCAACTGGCGGATTTTGACTATTGGGCGAATTTATGTAATTTGTCTGTGGATGAAGATGCGGGAAAAATGCTGGAAGCGTGCGAGCAGGCACTGTTGATGAGACCAAAAGATTCTCAAGTGTGGGCCGATCGCAGTCGTATTTTACTACAACAGAATCGCTATGCTGAAGCCATTGCCTCGGCAAATACAGCTACTCGTCTAGAATCCAAGTTTTCCCGCGCGTTTACCTATCGCTGCCAGGCTTTATTGAAGTTAGGGCGCTATGAAGAAGCTCTAGAAGCGTGTGAAGAAGCGCTGCGCTTAGATACGAATTGGGGACAGGAAAATCCCGTCATCGCTTGGTATCAGCGCGGTTTGATTCTGGTTGCCCTAGAAGAATATCAAAATGCAGTAACCTCATACGATCGCGCCTTAAATTTAGAACCAGAGTCTTCCTTGGTTTTAACCTATAAATGTGGGGCGCTGCTAGAGTTGGAACAATATCAGGATGCGATTGCCGCTTGTCAAACGGCGATTGAGATCAATGATAACTGGGAACATGAGTCGGAAACCCTGGCGTGGCAATATTTAGGGGTTGCTTTAAATCAGAGTGAGTTGGCAGAAGGGGCGATCGCCGCTTACGATCTAGCTTTAAATAATAATCCCCAAAATCTACAGGCTTGGATTCAACAGGGAATGGCGCTAAATGAGATGGGGCGAGATTTAGAAGCGCTCAATTCCTACACTCAAGCCCTTTCCCTACAAGCAGATTCTACGTTGGCTCTCGTCCTGCAATGTGAAACGTTGAATAAACTCAAACGCCATGAAGAAGCCATCAAAGCGTGTGAAGCGGCACTCAAAGGTGATGGAACATGGGGAGACATGGGCGTTGCGGGAGCTTGGAATCAACTCACAATTGCCTATACTCAACAAGGACAACTCGAACAAGGGTTAGTTGCGGCTAACCGCGCTGTGGGGTTTCGTCCAGATTTTGCCGAAGCGTGGAATAGTCGAGGGGTAACGCTCTGGTATTTAGAAGACTATGGCCAAAGTTTAGACTCGATTGGTCGCGCTCTGCAACTGCAACCGAATTATGTGCAAGCGTGGCTTAATCGGGGGAGGGTGTTGCGATCGGCCGAACGTTATATAGAATCAGTAGGAGCCTACGATCAAGCCCTACGCTACGAGCCAGAGAATGCCGATGGATGGGCTAATCGCAGTGTAGCCTTATGGTATCTGACCGAGTACGATCGCGCCTTAAAATCGGCACAAGAGGCGATCGCCCTAGATGAAACCTCATTCTTGGGCTGGTACAATCAAGCCGTAACCTATGGTTCCCTCGGTCAATCCGAAAGAGCTATTTATTCCTACGCTCAAGCTGTGCGTCTTGCCCCCAAAAATGCCAGTGTCTGGGCAGCTTTAGGCGTAATGTTACAAAAAGCCGGTCGAGATGCGGATGCGGCTGAAGCCTTTCAAGAAGCCTTAAAACTAGAGCCAGAACAAGAAACCGCCCGTCAAGGCTTACAAAGCCTGAGCCGCAAGTCAGCGCCCTAAAATTTACTGAAGTTCTACTTAAGGATAGTGTTGGGTTTGGGTTAAAAGTTGAGGGATGAAAGTCAAATTCTAACTAATTTGGGCGATGCGGAATCCCATTTGACATTCATACTGATTCGGTATGTGGTGATCGCTTTTTGCCAAAGGATGACCACAGGTCAAATGTCCTTGTCTCCAACGAGGTTCACCACTGCGATCCGCCCAGCAACAGCTTTGGCAAACCGTTTTTGGTGAAATAATCCGATCGTCCATCATAATGACTAACATGACTCAATCTCCCAAAAATTTGATGTGGCAAATGCCTTTACCTTATATTGTAAGTGATTCTTAAAGTAAACCGTGCCCAACGATACAGAGCTTAATAAAAGTGAAGAGGCAATAGGCAATAGGCAATAGGGAATGGGGAATGGGGAATTAGGAGATGTTCTCCGTGTCTCCGTGTCTTCTCATGCCCCTACCCCCTATTCCCTATTCCCTCTTCTTGGGACTAAACTAGATCATTGTGCCCATAAGAGGAAACACAACCCGTGAGTCAAACGAATCTATCCAACCTAGACTTGTTAAACCAAACTGACCCCACCGTTACCGAATTGCTACAGAAAGAACTGGGACGGCAGCGGGAACACTTGGAACTTATTGCCAGTGAGAACTTCGCTTCACCTGCGGTTATGGCAGCCCAAGGCTCAGTGCTGACGAATAAATATGCAGAAGGACTACCCCAGAAGCGCTATTACGGGGGCTGTGAATTTGTGGACCAAATCGAACAACTAGCCATTGACCGAGCCAAGCAGCTCTTTGGTGCGGTGAATGTGAATGTCCAACCCCATTCTGGTGCCCAAGCGAATTTTGCCGTCTTCCTCGCCCTGCTAGAACCTGGAGATACCATTTTAGGTATGGATCTCTCCCATGGTGGTCATTTAACCCATGGATCGCCGGTGAATGTCTCTGGTAAATGGTTTAAGGTTGTCCAATATGGGGTAAATCAGGAAACTGAACGCCTGGATTTTGACAAAATTCGGGAAATTGCCCTAGAGCATAAACCCAAAATGATTATCTGTGGCTATTCTGCCTATCCGAGAATTATAGATTTTGAAAAATTCCGGGCGATCGCCGATGAAATTGGAGCTTACTTACTGGCAGATATTGCCCACATTGCCGGTTTAGTTGCGACGGGACACCATCCCAACCCCCTTCCCCATTGCCATGTGGTTACCACCACCACCCACAAAACCCTGCGCGGCCCCAGGGGTGGATTAATTATGACCAATGATAATAAATTGGGCAAAGCCTTCAATAAAGCGGTCTTCCCTGGAACCCAAGGGGGTCCCCTAGAGCATGTGATTGCGGCTAAAGCAGTAGCCTTTGGAGAAGCCTTACAACCAGCATTTAAGGACTATTCTGGGCAAGTGATCAAAAACGCAACAGCCCTAGCCAACCAACTACAAAACCGAGGGCTGAAAATCGTTTCTGGAGGCACAGATAACCACTTAATGCTGGTGGATCTGCGCTCTGTTAACATGACCGGTAAACAGGCCGATCAATTGGTCAGTACGGTTAATATTACTGCCAATAAAAATACCGTTCCCTTCGATCCCGAATCGCCCTTTGTTACCAGTGGGCTACGCTTAGGCTCTCCTGCAATGACCACGCGGGGCATGGGAGAAGCAGAGTTTACGGAAATTGGCAATATTATTAGTGACTTGCTCATCAATCCAGAGGATGAAGCGATTCGCAAAGAGTGTAAACAAAGAGTGGCCACTCTGTGCGATCGCTTCCCCCTCTATCCTCACCTGGAAATTCGGACTCCTGCCCTGGTGTGATGAGGGAAATAGGGAGGATGGGAAAATAGCCTATTGCCTATGACCTATTGCCTATTGCCTATGACCTATTCCCCATCCCCTTGACATCTGTAATGAATGATGTCTGAAATGTAGTAGAACTCTAGTAGACCTCCTACCTTATTAAACCCTTGACTCTGCTCTCGGTCTTATCCACAGAATTTCAGATGCCTTTACAGATGTACCATCTGATTGCCTTCATTGTCTCCACTTTGGTTGTCCTTGGGAGTACCCCCATCGTCAAGCATCTTGGCTTGAAAAGTGGGAAAGTTGATAATCCCAATGGACGCAAAGTTCACTCCCGACCTATGGTACGCTTGGGAGGAGTTTCGATTTTTCTGGGTACGCTCACCGCTCTATTAGTTGTCTGGTGGGCAGGCGGATTTGGAATTTTACCCCCCGATAAAGAATACGAAGTGTGGGGGGTAACGATTGGCGGTTTAGCCTTTTTTGCGATCGGTTTAGCTGACGATCTCTTTAATCTGTCCCCATTCTCCCGCTTGTTTATGCAAGTGGTGGTTGCCCTGGGTGCATGGCAGGTGGGCGTACAAATCAACTTTTTAAGCATTCCCTTGATGGGATTAGTGACTCTGCCGGATTGGCTCAGTATTCCGATTACCATTTTGTGGTTAGTGGGCATGGTCAATGCTATTAACTGGATTGATGGCTTAGATGGTTTGGCTGCCGGAGTCTGCGGTATCGCGGCAGTGGTGATGCTGATTGTGAGCTTGTTTATGGATCAATCGGCCGCTGCTTTGATTGCTGCTGCTCTAGCGGGTGGAGCGCTTGGTTTTCTCCGCTATAATTTCAATCCTGCCCAGATTTTTATGGGGGATGGGGGAGCCTATTTTATGGGCTTTACCCTGGCAGGGGTGGGCGTGATTGGATTGGTGAAAACCACGGCAGTAACGGCAGTATTGTTACCCTATCTGATCTTGGCTGTTCCCCTATTGGATATGTCAGCCGTCATTGTTGATCGCCTGCTCAATGGGCGATCGCCGTTTATCGCCGATAAGCGCCACCTCCATCACCGCCTCCTGAATGCGGGCTTATCCCATCGGTTAACGGTTTTGTTTATCTATGCCCTAACCCTCTGGGTCGGCTCTCTTGCTCTCGCTTTTTCGGGTATTCCCAGTGGCTATGGCTACGCTGCTGGTGCAACGGCTCTGTTGATCTACACCATTTGGAAAGCCAAACAACAAACGGCAAAATCGCAATAATTAACCACACTTGATCATCCCCTCAATTAATGCTTCTAGATGTTCTGGCTGATGAGTGGCCATCAGAGAAATGCGGATACGACTGGTGGGTACGGTGGGGGGGCGAATGGCAGGGACAAAAATACCTTGGGTTTTTAAATATTCTGATAAGTCTAGAGCGTGTTGAGGATTCTCTAGGGGTAAGCAAATAATCGGGGATTCTAAGGCAATAGGGGTGAGATGAGGACAGTGACGAGCGAGGAGATCTTGGAAATACCTGATATTGTGCCAAAGCTGTTCTCGGTGTTGGGGTTCGGTTTGAATCATCTCGATCGCTGCTTGGGCGGCTGCAGTATCGGCTGGACTGAGACCGGTGGTATAAATCCAACTGGGGGCGCGGTTGCGGAGATAGTCGATCGCGACGGAACGACCGGCGACATAACCGCCTAAACTACCGATCGCTTTACTCAGGGTTCCCACTTGGAGCAGTTCGGGTTTATCCAGTTGGAAATGTTGGACTAAACCGGCTCCACTACTGCCAAAGACTCCAGTGGCATGAGCTTCGTCTATAAGCAGCATACTGTCATAGGTTTGGGCAATGTCCAATAATTGAGGTAGGGGCGCAAGATCGCCATCCATGCTGAAAACGCTATCGGTGATGATGAGCGATCGCCGATACTCTTTTCGGTATTCTTTGAGTTTCTCAGTTAACACTTTAACATTTCCATGGCTATAGGTTAATACCGTAGCTTTACTGAGGATCGCCCCGTTTTTTAGGCTTGAATGGTTATATTCATCACAAAAAATGAGATCGCGCGGCCCAGCTAGGGCGGCGATCGCTCCCAGATTGGCTAAATATCCCGAACTGAAGACGAGAGCATCTTCCGTTTGTTTGAGCCGAGCAATAGAGGCTTCTAACTGCCGATGTAAGCCCCGATGACCACTGGTGAGTCGAGATCCGGTGCTTCCCGTACCATATTGTTCGAGAGCAGCAGTAGCGGCTTGGATTAAACGGCGATCGCCTGCTAACCCCAAATAGTTATTACTGGCAAAATTCAGCACTTCCTGACTATTGAGGAAGGCGATCGGCCCGGGTAAACCCTCCAAGGGTTGCACAGAGCGATACCAGTTAGCTCGATGAATGGTTTCTAAAGAGTGAGAGAGCCAAGAATAGGGCGAGTTTGACATAAATCAATGGATGATGAGGGGATAGCGAGATGTAATATCAAGTCCGTTGGATCAGTTATCGTATGTCATTGCGAACGGAACGCAGTGGAGTGAAGCAATCTCTTTTAGCTCGGTAGTTTTGGCGATTGCTTCCCTCCGGTCGCAATGACAAGTGTTTAACCGGACTTGATATAATCATGGGTTTAGGGAAAGAATCTTTTCAGCTCTGTTGAATTCAAAATCGCTCCTTGCAAATAGGCATCCTTCAACTGAGCGCGAATTAAATGAGCGCGGGTTAAATTTGTCCATCTTAAATCCGTGTGATACAAATCTGCATTCCGTAGATTTACGCCCCATAAAAAAGCGCCTGCTAAATGAGCCTCACTTAAATTCGCTTCCCTTAAATCTGCTCGATGAAGATAAGTATTAATCAACTCGGTGTGATGTAAAACCGCATTGCTCAGAACCGCTTCACTGAGGTTAGCGTCTAAACAATTGGCATAACTTAAGTTAGCGCGCCGTAAATTGGTATCACTTAAATCTGCATCTTTAAGATTAGCTCTCATAAGATTCGCACCACTCAAGGAAGTGCCTCGCAGATTTGCCCCTTCTAAATTCGCACCGCTTAAATCCGCGCCCGTGAGATTCGCACCGCTTAAATCGGCTGTCCTTAAATCAGCGTCTTTGAACTGTGCGCCTATGGCTTGACTTTGAGTTAAGCAAGCCGAAGTGAGCAGAGCGCAAGAGGCGATCGCCCCACTCAAAGCAGCCTGATGCAAATTCGCCCCTTCCAGTTCAGTGCGCGATAGATTCACCTGTCTTAAATCCACCCCCTCTAAATCAATTCCTGGAAGTCGATAACCCCCCAAATCCGTCTCACTCAGATCTGGGGTAATCTTTGGATTAGCCGTTCTCCACTTATGCCAGGTTGGGAGACCGCGATAAAATACTGCTAAATGTTCAGAATTGGCCATAACAACTTCCTTAAATTACTTATTTGGCATTGGGGGGAGGGTTGTCTCGTCCAGAAATATTTTCCATTGCCCTCAATGCTGCTTCAGAGGCTGCCAGGATATCCCGTTCTTCACCTCCCAGATAGAGACGACCAAAAAGCCCTACCGCTTGCACTTGCAAAATATTAATCAGTGCCGCCTTTTCTGACTCATTGGCGGCTAGGGCTGCATAGGCTGCCGGCTGTACCTCCAACACATAGAGGGTTTGCCCTGATAAAATCATCTGTCCGCGGCGGTTGCGGTTAATCAGTTGGGTTTGATGGGGGTCAATATTGCGGATAATTTGGCTAGAAACAACTCGGGGTTTCAGGCGATCGCGCTCTGTTACTCCTAATGCATCTAAAATTGCCTGTCCTGCTTCCCGTGTTTCCCCCTGGCTACTCGAATGAATCTCTAACAGTCCATAGAGTCGCTCTACAAACTGCACGGCTGGGCGCACCCGTGTCGCCTTCAGCGCTACATCCGTAATCCGATTAACTTCAATACCTGGGGCAACCTCAACCCATAGCGATGTATCTCCCGGTAGAGGTAGAAATCCCAAAGACACTGTACCAATATAGGCAGCGTGCTGCCGTTGCAAGTTATCAATAAAAACATAGCTTCGTAATTCCGTAGCCAAAATCCAGAATACTCCCGATCTGTTTCCCTAGACATTCAATCATACAGCGCTTCGCTTTGGTAATGGGGAGTGGGGAGACACGGGGACACGGGGACACGGAGATGGGTAAGATCTCCAATAACTCAGCACTTATTACTCATTCCCTATCCATGAAAAAGCAAACCAATACATACAGCCATCTCACTGCGATTGACCGTAAATTCTTATCTTTTCCAGCGCGGTTTTTAGGAGAAAGAAACTTACTTCAAGGGCAGGTCTTGGACTTTGGCTGTGGATTGGGTAATGATGTTAAACTCTTATCTCAACAAGGCTTCCCTATTCAAGGCTACGATCCCCACTATTTCCCTACATATCCTCAGCAGAAATTTGACACAATTATTTGCTTGTATGTTCTCAATGTTTTATTTACTCAAGAGCAAGCTAATGTCATGATGGAAGTTTCTCATCTCTTGAAGCCAGGAGGCAAAGCCTATTATGCCGTTAGGCGAGATATTAAAAGAGAGGGCTTTAGACAACATTATGTACATCAAAAACCAACCTATCAATGTATGGTAAAGCTGCCATTTCAGTCTATTTATATCGATGAGTCTTGCGAAATCTATGAGTATGTTCACTATAATCATCAACGACATTCAGACAATCGCTGTATTTTTTGCAATCCGCGCAAAAGTTTAAGGTTGCTTACTGAATCGGCTACGGCCTATGCTATGTTTGACGGTTACCCGGTGAGTAAGGGGCATGTCTTGATTGTGCCCAAACGTCATATTGCCAATTATTTTGAATTGCCGTTTAAGGAACAATCAGCCTGTTGGTTTATGGCGAATAAAGTACAAGAGATATTAAGGACAGAATTTCAGCCCGATGGGTTTAATGTGGGGATGAATGTCAATCCTGCGGCCGGTCAAAAAATGGGACATACAACGATTCATATTATCCCTCGCTACCGAAAGGATGCAGGAGGAAATCGAGGGGGCATTCGGTATGTATTGCCGAAAAAATAAGGAGCGCTACGCGGTGGTCAGAAGTGTTGACAGTAAATTCTGATGGTGAGTATAATGGTAAGTCTGTGTAAAAATAGAAGAATAGAGGAAATTCGATGTCACGATACCGAGGCCCGCGCTTACGGGTAACCCGGCGCTTGGGGGACTTACCTGGTTTGACTCGTAAAACTCCTCGACGGGCATACCCCCCTGGTCAACATGGTCAGGCTCGGAAGAAGAAGTCAGAGTATGCTATCCGTCTAGAGGAGAAGCAAAAGCTGCGTTTTAACTATGGTCTAAGTGAAAAGCAGCTTCTGCGCTATGTGAAAAAAGCTCGTCGGATCACGGGTTCCACGGGACAAGTGCTGCTGCAACTGCTGGAAATGCGCTTGGATAATACTGTATTTCGGTTGGGTATGGCTCCTACCATTCCCGCAGCTCGCCAGTTAGTTAACCATGGGCATGTAACGGTTAATGGTCGTCCGGTGAGCATTGCCAGTTACCAGTGTAGACCGGGTGAAGAAATTGGGGTCAGAGACCGAGATCGCTCCCGTAAACTGGTAGATGCTAACCTGCAATATCCGGGTTTAGCCAACATTCCCAGTCATTTGGAGTTTGACAAAGCCAAAATGAGTGCCAAAGTCAATGGCGTAATTCAACGGGAATGGGTCGCTCTACAAGTGAATGAGCTACTGGTTGTGGAATACTACTCTCGTCTGGTATAAGCACGTCTGGTATAAACAGACCGACGCTAGACAAAGTCATTGTGGTAGGGGCGAAAAGTTTTTCGCCCCTACTTGCTTATTTAAGGTAAATCTTGAATCTCTAATTCTTGACTGATGCGGTTTAAATCTTCCCACAAGTTTTTGATGCGGTTGTAGGATTCGAGGGGGGTAAGTTTGCCATTGGTCTCTAAAGCGCTGATGAAACTGACTTTTTGGGCAAATTCTTGTAAATTGGCATTAAAAACCAGATTGTTGGGGGTGAATTTACCGTGGTAGTAGCTACGGGGATATAAAAATTGTTCTTTCATCATTGGCTCCTTAACGGATGTTAAAAGATGTTTGTTATGGAGGTTGAGGATAAACCACTTGAAATTCAGATTCTTCTAAAGATAAGAGAAGGAGTTCATTGGGGTCTTCAATGGGGTTTTGGATCAGTTGCACAATCCACCGTCCTTTCGCTTCTTCGGCTTTGAGATATCCTAATGCACCGGCTGCATAATCTGGATAGAGAACCTGTACTAAAGTTCCTGGTTTTAACATGGATAGACGGTTTGCATTGACAATTATTGAACCCCTTAACCTCATTTTAACCCAATCTAGAGACAACACTATCGATCTAGATCACAATGGGAATAGAAAGGCAAAAAGCAATAGATAATAAGCAATAAGTATAAGAGACTTATTGCTTATTACCTATTACCTAGCGCAAAGTGCTATATATCACGTTTAGAATTAGCGCTCTTCAGGAATACTTTCGTTTAGGGACCAACGATACTCTACAGGTAAGTTGGAGCGTTCGCAACTTTGTTCGAGTTGACGCTGTTGGGCAAGGGCTTTACGCAGGGTGGCAATCAGTTGGTGGACTTGCTCTCGTTGGACAGATTGACCTTCAACGGCTACCCAAGTTTGACGCTCTAGAAGTTGTAGGAGAAGTTCATAGTGAACATGAGAGGGAACCGGAATAGGCTGCATAGTTGAGTTGATCGAGGAAAAAGAGGTGTATGGAATGGGATGGAGATCCCAGGTTGTTTGGTTATTGTAGTTGATGTTTTTCAGGAAAGAGGGCGGCGAGTGCCTCTCGAGGGTCATCTTGTTTGACTAATGATTCTCCAATGAGGACGGCTTGAGCGCCCGCAGAGGCGACAAATTGTAGGTCTGCACGGGTATGAAGTCCCGATTCACTCACCAGGAGAATATTCCGATTTTGCAGGGTTTCGCGGCGATCGTTGTAGAGGTTTTCTGTGGTTTTCAGGTCTACAGTAAAATCTTCTAAGTTGCGGTTATTAATACCAATTAATTTTACCGATTCTAAGGATAATAGCCGGTCGAGTTCCTCTAGGGAGTGAACTTCAATTAAGGCAGTCATACCCAGGACATGAATGATTTTGCTAAAGTATTTCAGGTCTTGATCCGAGAGAATGGCAGCAATCAGGAGAACCGCATCGGCTCCATGAACTCGCGCTTGATAAATTTGGTACGGATAAATAATAAATTCTTTGCACAAGAGGGGTAAATCAACGGCAGCGCGAACTTTAGCTAAGTTTTCAAAGCTGCCTTGGAAAAATTTCCGATCGGTTAATACAGATACACAACTGGCTCCGCCTTGTTCGTAGGATTGGGCGATCGCCACCGGATCAAAGTTTTCCCGGATGACTCCTTTAGAGGGCGATGCTTTTTTTACCTCAGCAATGACCGCCGGTTGGGTTTTCCCCTCTCGGAGTGCCGTCAGAAAATCTTTGGGGGGAGCAACTGTTTCTATGCGCCGTTTCAAGTCGCTTAATGAGACTTTTTCCCGTTGTCCTTGGACTTCCGTTTCCTTGTGCCAGACAATTTTTTCCAGAATATTGCGGGGTTCGCTACCGGGTACACTCACTTGATATTGCAGGTGAGAGATCGAAAAGGTGGGACTAGGGGGACGACGGCGAATGTGCATGGAAGATTAAGGAAAAAGACCATAAGCCCATAGTGTTGCACAGATCCTAGGAGCATTGTCAAGGGAAGGAATGACTCAGACAATCCAAATGCGATATTGCCTCTTGGAAAGCAAGCCTATTGCCATTAATCAGGGTCTGTATAACTGCTTTGTAGTAACTCCATCATCCCTGTATCGTCAAATTCTGCGGCTAACTCTAGGATGCGATCGCCAAAAGCCTGATACTTTGGGTCTTTAGATTTCAGTCGTTGAGCTTCTTCTTCTATCGCTTGAATATCACCAATTTTAGTCGCGTTCCATAAAACGCTCAATTCTTCTTGTGTTGGGAAAATCAGGTCTTGCTGAACAGAGTCTTTTGTATTTTTTTTCTGTTCATAGATCCAGGTGAATTGCAAATATTTTTCTAAAAGAATGAATAACTTCTCTAAATCGATGGGTTTTTCTAGAAAATCATTACAGCCAGCGGCGATCGCCCAATTTCGATCGGCCAGTGATAAACTAGCGCTAGCGGCGATAATCGGCAACTCTTTGGAATAAGAATCCCGAATACTTGTCGCCAAGGCATATCCATCCATTTCTGGCATCACAATATCGGTAATCACCAAATCTGGATGCTCCTGTTGCACCTGTTCTAATCCTTCTCGTCCATTGGATGCTTCAAGCACCCTAAACCCTAATGGACTTAACACTTCCACAACTACCATTCGATTCACTTCATGATCGTCAACAATGAGGATTGTTTTGGGTTCTCCACTGCAACCGACAATCTTACCCTGTTCCAAATGCGTTGCACGACTGCTCCATTCCTCTGAACGGGGTAGGGTCACTTCAAACCAGAATTTACTTCCGATACCTAAGTGACTCTCCACCTGAATACGACTTCCCATCAGCCTCACAATTTGACTGCAAATGGTTAATCCTAATCCCGTACCTTGCGATCGCCGAGAAGTAGAACCCACTTGCTCAAAAGGGAGGAATATTGTATTCATCTGTTCTTGACTCATCCCAACGCCTGTATCTTCAATTTCAAAGCGTAGGGTAGCCATCTGAGGGTCATCTTCTGGAAGACAGGTCACCGAAAACATTACATTGCCTTGGTCGGTAAATTTAATCGCATTGCCTAAAAGATTGAGTAAGATTTGACGCAGACGTTTTTCATCGGCTTTAATTACTGTTGGTAAATTTTCGTCCGCTGCAAAATCGAGGCTAACGTCTTTTGTTTTGCCTCGCACTCGTGCAATTTCCACGACTCCAACCAAAAAAGAAGGCAAGTGCAACTCTTTAGGAAGGAGTTGCATTTTTTTCGCTTCAATTTTCGCCAGGTCGAGGATATCATTAATCAGGGTTAATAGATGAGAGCCTGCCTGTTCAATAACATCTACTCCTTTACGATGTTCATTGAGATCCTCAGCACGATGCATAATCTGAACATAGCCGAGGATGCCATTGAGAGGGGTACGCAATTCATGGCTCATATTGGCCAAAAATTCACTTTTGGCTTGGTTGGCGCGATCGGCTATTTCTTTTGCTTCAGATAGCTCGAATGTCCGTTCAGCCACTCCCTGTTCCAGTTGACTAAAAGAAGCTCTCAGTTCAGTTGCCATGCGGTTGAATGCTTTGGCAAGCGTCTTCAGTTCGGCGATCGCACCTCCAGAGACTTGCTGATCTAAATTGCCTTCTGACATTGCTTCTGAGGATTGAGACAGTTTTAAAATCGGTTGAGCAATCCAACGAGACGTATACCATCCCAAAACAATAGCAAGTCCTAATGCTCCAAGACACAATAAAATCGTGGTTCGTCTACTGGCTTGAATTTGGGCCATAAAATCCGATTCTGGAACCACAATCACAATCAACCAATCCAATCCAAACTCATCTTGATAAGGAAAAACTTGTAAGAATTGTCGTTGTTGTTCGCGATCGAAGTCTAATTGTTCTAAGGTTTTGATGTTTTTAAAATCAGTAAATTCTTTTAAAAGGTACTGGGCCGTTGCATGGGTTAAAACATCACTGCTTTCTCCCACATTTAAGCGTTCAACTTCTTCCCCTTCTTGACGAAACAGCTTTTCGGGGGTAGAAGTGGCCACCAATTGACCTGAACGTTCGATAATAAAAGCTTGTCCTGTTTTGCCAATCTCTAAATTTTGCAGAAAATTACTAATGTCAGTTAATATCAGGTCGGCGGCTGTGACTCCGATGAACTGTCCTTGTCGATCGTAGAGAGGAAGATCGGCAGTTAAGGCTAATTCTTGGGTCGAAAACAAAGTGTAAATTTCTGTCCAGACACCTTTTCCAGAACGATAGGCGGTTTGGTACCATTCCCGTTTTCGGGGATCGTAGTCTGGTATCCGATTCACCCGGTCTAAGCGTTGACCTTTTCCATCGAGCGTCCAAGTTTCAAAGTGATAATCTGTCCTTCGGTCAGACACTTCTAGAACAAAAGTCCGATCGGCTTTTCTTTGTACTCCTACATATTCTCGCTGCTCAGTTCCCAAGGCAATATAACTCACCATTTCAAACTGATGTATCTGAGAAAAAAAGTAGCGCTCTAAACCCGGAATATCCTCCAGATTCACTAGATCTAGAGTAACGGCTTCACGATTGATTGTATTCACCAGATGGGGCGTATTTAAATAAGTATTTAGCTGCTGTACAATTCGTTTAGCCAGTTCAGTCCGTAATTGAGTGGCGACATCATTCACAGCCTCTTGTCCATTGCGTAACGAGAGCCATCCTGTTAATCCAACAACCACAAAAATCTGGAGGACAAAGGGAATAATTAAAACGAGACGCAAATTGACTTTCATCATCAGACCTACAAAGATGAGATTACATAGCTAACTGGGGGCAGAATTAATAAGCTGGATAATCATTTTGTCTTCAAATTCAGCCGCTAAGGTGAGGATGCGATCGCAAAATCCATGATAGGCTGGATGGAGATCTTTTAACCGTTGTGCTTCTTGCTCAATGCCTACAATATCTCCGATTTTTGCCATTTTATACAACTTAACTAATTCATCACTTTTGGGAATAATGATTTCTGCTTCTTCCGTAAGATTTACAGATTCTATTGATTCATAAATCCATTGCATATGGAGATACTTCTGCAAGACAATCAACAGTTTTTCCATATCCACAGGTTTTTCTAGGAAATCATTACAGCCAGCGGCGATCGCCAAATTTTGATCGTTTAGTGATACACTGGCACTAGCGGCAATAATCGGCAACTCTTGAGAATAGGACTCCCGAACTATGCGAGCGAAGTCATATCCATCCATCTCTGGCATCATAATATCTGTAATGACTAAGTCAGGATGTCCCTGCTCTACTTGTTCTAATCCCTCTCGTCCATTTGAGGCTTCAAGTATCCTAAAATGTAATGGCGTTAATACTTCCGAAACCACTACCCGATTAACTGGATGATCGTCAACAATAAGGATGGTGGTTGAATCTCCAGTATATCCGATAATTTTTCCTTGGGATAAATGAACTCCAGAGCTAACCCATTCGTCAGAAATGGGAAACTCGACTTCAAACCAGAATGTAGTGCCTATGCCTAATGTACTTTTAACCTGAATTTCACTGCCCATCATTTCGGCAATTTGACGACAAATACTTAATCCTAAACCCGTTCCTTCTGAGCGTCGTGATGTAGAACCAACTTGCTCAAAGGGTAAAAATATTTTTGCCATTTGTTCTTCACTCATTCCTACACCTGTATCTTGGACGGTGAAGCAAATTTTTGCCTTATTTTCTGCTGTTCTCTGTGGGTTAGATACTGAAAAAGTTATCGTTCCTTGGTCAGTAAATTTAATCGAATTCCCCAAGAGATTAAGCAATAATTGCCGCAGACGTTTTTCATCCGCTTTAATTCCTGTGGGTAAGTTTTCATCGGGAAGAAACTGGAGGGTAATCCCTTTATTTTCAGCTCGCACTCGTGCCATTTCTGCCACTCCAACCAAAAAGGAAAGAAAGTGTAAATCTTTAGGAAACATTTCCATTTTTCTGGCTTCAATTTTGGCTAAGTCGAGGATATCATTAATCAAGGTTAACAAATGGGAACCGGCTTGTTCGATGACATCCACTCCCTGACGATGTTGATTGAGATCTCGGCTGCGATGCATAATCTGAACATAGCCAAGAATGCCATTGAGGGGAGTGCGTAGTTCGTGACTCATATTAGCTAGAAATTCGCTTTTCGCTCGGTTGGCACTATCGGCCATTTCTTTAGCCACGTGTAATTCGAGTTCAGCATGTTTGCGAGCGCTAATATCCGTATGGGACCCCACCATCCGCAGAGGTTGACCACTGCTGTCTCGTTCTACGACTTTAGCACGAGATAAAATCCAAATATAATCTCCCTGTTTCTGTCGCATACGAAATTCCAAATGAAAGGTTTCTGTGGTGGTTTGCAAATGGTCTTGAATCACCTGTTTTGCATTCGGTAAATCTTCTGGATAAACCAAATTTTCCCATGAGGAAAATTGATTAGGAATTTCGGAGTCATCATAGCCTAACATCTTTTTCCAACGGGGAGACAAATAAACTTCATTTAAAGCAATCTTCCAGTCCCAAATCCCATCATTTACACTTTCATGTACCAATTGTAAGCGTTCTTGACTCAAGCGTAAGGCTGTTGTCCGCTCTTCTACTCGTTGCTCTAGAGTATCAAAGGATTCTTTTAACTGAACCGCCATTTGATTAAAGGTTTGGGCTAAAATTTTTAATTCAGTAATATGTCCTCCCTTCACTTGCTGAGATAAATTTCCTTTAGCCATGGCTTCGGATGATTCTACTAGACGTAAAACCGGTTTAGAAATCCAACGAGAAGTATAAATTCCTAAGAGTATTGCTATTCCTAACGCAGCGAAACAAAGCCAAATGGTTGTGTGGGTATTGGCATTGATTTGGCTCATAAAATCTGATTCTGGAACCACAATGACAATCAACCAATTTAACCCAAACTCATCTTGATAAGGAATTACGTCTACACAGTACCGTTCATTCTCAAGATTTAAGAACAGTTGTTCCTCTTGATCAATATTCGATAAATTACCAAATTTACGGGTTAAGAAATGGGTCGTTTCTTGGGTCATAAAATCTTGACTTTTCGTTGCCATCAATCGCTTTGACTCTTCTTCTCGAGTAGAAGGGAGAAAAAGAGATTCTTTAGTTGAAGTGGCAACTAAAAATCCAGAGCGTTCTAAAATAAATGCTTGTCCAGACTGACCCATTTCCAACTGACTGAGGAATTGGTTAATATCCAATAGCATCAGATCGCTACCAATTACTCCCTTCAACTGATTCTCTTGGTCATAAATAGGAGTTCCAATGGTAATGGCTAAACGAGAGTATGTAGAGTAAGTATAAATATCACTCCAAGTTGAGCGTTTTTGAGTTGCAGGAGCAATATACCAAGGACGATGACGGGGATCGTAGTCTGGATAAGAAGCCAATAATTCTTCAGTTCGTCTACCTTGCTTATCGGTTGCATAAGTATTCACAGCATAACTGGTTAAAGCATCAACAATATCAATATTAAAGCCGCCTTCATGCAGCCGATCCAATCCATAGAATTCTCCTTCTTCATTACCGACTAAGATATAGCTTACACTGGGAAAATTATGGATTTGTTTCCAGAAATAGCGTTCCATACTGCGAGGATTATCTACATTCAGGTAGCCTAAATCTATGGCATCTAAAATATTTTTATTCACCATATAAGGGGTGCGTAAATAACTCTTCAAGTGTTGTTGAATGCGATCGCCGGTTTCTCGCTGTAACTGAGTAACCAAATTTTCTACAGTTTTTTGTCCATTGCGTAATGAGAGCCATCCCGTCAATCCGACAACCGTAAAAACCTGGAGGACAAAAGGAACAATTAAAACCAAACGCAAATTGACTTTCATATCCAGTCTCCTATGTAACGGGAGGACTTCCGATTGTCTTCAGCTTAGTAAGTAGAGGTTAAGGTTGAATTATGGCGTAATGTGGTGTAGTTGAGCGTAACCTACTTTACTAATACTCTAGATAATTGGAGGTTCTGTTTACCCTTTAATATGATATCAAATCCTTAAATTTTGGCTACCTTCTCTCCTTGAGAGATAATTGGCTTAGAGCAAACGGTTAAGCGCAACTTCATTGGGAGAGGGATTTTCTGGACATGAAAGGGAGAGAGTATTTCTAAAATACTATATCCTCTATGTAAAGTTTAAGACCAGACAAGCAGTATAGAAATGGTCAGGCGAGTTGATACTCACCTAAGCATTTCTCCTAAAAATGAGGTGCAATTTAACCGACTGCTCGCTTGTACGCTTCATCGAGGACTTCTGAGAGAGTTGGATGGGTATGGACTAAATGAGCAAGGGTGTGGACAGATTCCCGTTTCGCTATTGCTGCTGATGCTTCATGGATTAAATCTGCCGCATGGGGACCGATAATGTGAACGCCGAGAACTTCCCCATTATCCTTACGGTAGATCAATTTAGCCATTCCTTCCGTCTCGCCTTCGGCGATCGCCTTAGAATTCCCCTTAAAATAAGAGCGAGCTGTAGCAATTTCAAAGCCTTCCGTTTCAGCAAGTTCCTTCGCTTGCGGTTCGCTCAATCCCACGTAACTAATTTCCGGGTGAGTAAACGCCGCCGCCGGAATCGAGCGATAATCAATAGTACGCGGACGATCGCACATATTTTCCACTGCCACAATTCCTTGAGCCGAAGCAGCATGGGCTAACATCATCTTACCCGTCGCATCCCCGATCGCCCAAAGATGGGGAACCTTTTCCCCACCCGACAATACTGCCATCGTATCGTCAACCGGAATAAAACCGCGTCGATCCAACTCTACGCCCACTGATTCTAAGCCCATATTCTTCGCTGTCGGAACACGTCCCGTTGCCACCAAGCACGCATCCACTTCTAAAACTTCTTTAACTTCCTTCGTCTTCGCATCCGCCAACTCAATTGTCACTGGAGATCCGGGCGTAACTTTCATCGCCAACATCCCCACACGAGTTTCAATATCACGAGGAGAGATGAGAACCCGTTGCGCTTGTTTAGCAATATCGGGATCGAACGTTGGCATCAACTTATCCAACGCTTCAATGAGGGTTACCTCACACCCCAACGCCGTATACACATCGGTAAACTCTAAACCAATATAGCCACTGCCAATGACTGCAATCCAGGGGGGCAAAGACTCCAAACGCACCGAATCATCGCTGGTAAACACCGTTTTATGATCGATCTGAATTCCTGGGGGCACAAAGGGAACCGAACCCGGAGCCACAATAATATCCTTGGCGGTAAACGTCTTCAAGTCTCCCTCATTTTCCACCGTCACCTTCTGGGGAGCTGCCACCTTACCCCAACCGCGTAGAATATCAACCTTCAGCCGTTTGAGACTATTCGTCAGGTCAGATTGGATTTTATCGACTAAAGTATTGGCATGATCGGCGATCGCCTGACGCTCAAAACTCACATCACCGACTTGAATCCCCAAATCCTTCAAATGATCCGCATCCTGTAATTCCCGCACTCGTCCAGAAGCCGCTAACAGAGCTTTAGAAGGGATGCATCCTCGGTTAACACAGGTTCCCCCCATATCTGCTGCTTCTACAATTGCCGTTTTCAGCCCACAACTCACAGCATGGAGAGCTGCCCCATGTCCACCGACTCCAGCACCAATAATGATCAAATCGTAATCAAACTCGCTCATGTTTTGCTCCGGCTTCTGTAATTCACTAACTCGTTTGACCTTGATTTTACAACGCTTCGGGGTTCAGACGATTCAGTGAGTTATAACAGAAGAAAAACTTAAGTATGGTGGCATCAACCGAACCTAGCGTATTCTTTTTACCCTTATGAATCAACATCCACAAGACCCCCACACCCATGCCGAACAACAATTTCAGCACTCCCTGCATCAATTGGGAGAAACCCTAAAAACCGGTAAAATTCCCCAATCTTCTGCCCAAAAGTCCGACCCCTTGAGTAAGCATCAGTTTCAAGAACCAGAGGCTATTGATGAGGCTACCCTAGAGGAAGCAGCAGCGGACATAGAAGAGTTTATGAAGCAACTATCAGAAGATGAATAGTCCCATAGTCCCTTAACCTCCAGCCAACCATGAACCCAACTTCCCTAAAAAGTCCCATTATTTACCCCGAACCTGATGGAGCGCCCATGGCTGAAAGCGATCCCGCTCGCGATTACCTTGTTTATGGCGTAGAATCCCTGAGATTCTACTTCCAAAATCGTTCAGATGTTTACGTTTCCGGTAATCTCTGGCTCTCCTACGAGCAAGGAGTTCCCGATGCCGTGGTTTGTCCCGATGTCTTCGTTGTCTTTGGGGTTGAAAATCGTCCCCGCAGAAGTTACCGCGTATGGGAAGAAAATAACCGTTATCCCGATTGGGTTTTAGAAGTGACTTCCATGAGTACCCGACACAAGGATGAACGAGATAAACCCGTCACTTATGCCCAAATGGGGGTAACGGAATATTTCCAGTATGACCCCAGTGGTGATTATTTGCAGCCTCGTTTGCGAGGACGCAGGTTAGTTAATGGAGCGTATCAATTGTTGACGCTCAATGAGTTAGATGATGGTACATTATCCGTTTTTTCTCAGGTTTTAGGTTTAGAAATGAGAGTGCTACCGGATGGTAAATTGCGGTTTTTTGACCGAGAGAGAGGGGAGTATTTGCGCAGTCCGGATGAGTCGGAGCGCGATCGCTTGCAAGAACGCCAAAGGGCTGAAAATGAACGCCAAAAGGCTGAAAATGAACGGCAACGTGCCCAACAAGCAGAACTGGCTTTAGAGGAGGAGCGCCAACGGGCTGAACAAGAACAACAACGCGCTCAACAAGCAGAAGCCGAATTACAAGCCTTACGCCAACGTCTGCTAGAACAGGGTATTGATCCGTCTAGTCTGGAATAGGCGACACCAGGGGTGGGCTACATCGGATGGGTTCTCCCCGATCTACAATATTGACGACCCTATTTTTGATTTTCATTGATTGTTTCATGGCTCAAACCGAAGCTCTGGTTATCCTTTCTGGTGGACAAGATTCAACCACCTGCGCTGCATTAGCTACACAACAATTCGATCGCATTCATGGGCTGACGTTTGATTATCAACAGCGTCATCGCATTGAGCTGGAAAGTGCCCAAGCCGTGGCTCAGAAGCTGGAATTGGCAAGTCATGAAATCGTCTCAGTGGGGCCCATTTTGAAGAGTACGAGTCCTTTAGTAAGCGAAACCCCTTTGGCAGAGTATGAGAGTGCCGAGGCGCTGCCAGGGGGCATTGAAGCCACATTTATTCCCGGACGTAATATTTTGTTCTTAACCTTGGCAGCGAATCGGGCGGCGCGTTTGGGGATTAAAGATATGGTTTTAGGAGTGTGTGAGACGGATTTTGCCGGGTATTGGGATTGTCGTCAGAGTTTTATTAATGCCATGGGCGTGGCATTGGGTGAGGGAATGTACGGTGATGGTGAGGCGTATCGGATTCATACCCCCTTGATAAGTTTAACGAAGGCGGAGTCAGTAAAGTTGGCTCAGGAGGCGTTAGGAGATCGCTTCGAGTCAGTCATGGAGTTAACCCATACTTGCTATGCCGGGGTGAAAGGAGGATGCGGTAAGTGTCATGCCTGTATCTTAAGAGATCGAGGTTTTCAGGAAGCCGGAGTTGCCGATCCGATTTGGAAATATCGAGGCGCTAACCGTGGCAGTTCTGGGACAGAGATATCGGAAGATCGAACCTATGGAGATCGCGCCATTGAAGAAGCGGCTCACCATCGACTAGAAATTTGGCCCAACCCTTCTCCAAACCATGATTATATCATTCATCTGGAACATCCGGAGTTTACTGCCCTTTGTCCGCGATCGGGTTATCCAGATTTTGGCACTATTGTCTGTGATTATTTTCCCGGTCAATCTGTTTTAGAACTCAAAGCTTTTAAGCTTTATATTAACAGTTTTCGCCAACAAAGAATCAGCCATGAAACTGTAGTTAACCAGGTAGCCGATCGCCTGATGGCAGAAGTAAAACCCAAAGCACTGCGCATTATCGGCGATTTTACTAGGCGTGGAGGCGTAAAAACCGTAATTACCGCTTATCGAGGGGAAGACATGAGTTTCCCTGATTATCAACCCAATTTGCTTTAAAACTCTTGCCTATTGCCTCCCCAAAAAACTGTCGTAACTCACTCATGAAGCTATGGAACTGATCGAAATTCTCAAAGCAGACTATGAACGGTTTCCCGTCAACCCAACCTATAGTATTTATGCGCCAGATGTGTATTTTAAAGATCCAATGACCGAATTCTGGGGAGGCGATCGCTACCAACAGATGATATCCTGGATGGAACGCTGGTTCCTGAATATCAAAATGGACTTACACCACATCCAGCAAGAAGGAAACACGATCCACACCCGATGGACATTGCACTGGAATACTCCCCTCCCCTGGAAACCCCGTATTTCTATTCCTGGATCGAGTGAACTCCAAATCAATGAGAATGGCTTAATTAATTCCCATATCGATCATTGGGATATCTCGCGCTTAGATGTCTTAAAGCAACATATCGCGCTTCGCGCTGGTAATCGGGAATAGATAAGCCATTTTTCCCTCCTATAGAGACGATCAAGACAGGGTAAGATGATGGGGATGGCTCGACACGCGATCGAGCCATGCTCGAACAGCAGGATATTCAGAAAGATCGAATCCTCCTTCATCAGCTACATGGGTATAAGCGTATAACGAAATATCTGCAATCGTTAGAGAACCATTGACGAGAAAGTCTGTTTTTGACAATTGCTGCTCCATAACAGAGAGTGCTTTATACCCAGAAGTGTTGGTGCGATTCGTTTCTGCGAAAATGGAAGCCTCTAATGGCTGAAGTGTAGGCAGAGCAAGGATTCTAACGAACCTTGACAACTCAATTTCCGTGAGGGTGAAAGTCCATCCCTAAACTTTACCTTATAGCCAATCATAGTCGGAATATAATCAAGAAATTTGGCATCATTCTCCTGACCAAAATTGAGCAGGCATTCTGTGGGATTACCCTGACTTATGTTGATCCCATTGAGTAACTTCACTTGATGGTAATTTGGTTTCCAGAAGAGTTTACTCGTCAGAGTGATTACGGTTGAATCTATTGGCAATAAGGTTAGAGCTTCTACTCTATTTTTCTTTTTTAACTGATGAAGTAATTGATTATAGATACGATATAATTTGTGGTCTTCTCTGGATTTACAGGCTTTGGAGAAAGTTGATATATCCACCTTAATTCCTGTATGATTCAATCGGTAGAACAAGTCTCTCATACGGGTCAAACTACTATCGAGTACGAAGTTTAACCAGATTTCAAAGAAGAGGCGAGAGTTCAGAACTGGGTAGTCATGAGGAGATAATGACTTGAGAATGGGTTGGACAAGATTTGTAAAAGACGCTACCATTTGTAGAATATTGTTTGAATATTTGAGCATAGAATACCATATTTTATCCTCTTTTTTTCGACATTAAGCTAACATGCAACACTTCTGCTGCATTTCCTTCTGTTCTTTTTTGCTTTACTAATTTGTGAACTAAATTTTTACTCACTGAAAATCTAGCGGATACTTGTCTAATTGAATACTTTTCTACTAGATGCGCTTTGACTATTTTCTCTCGTAAATCTAGGCTGTATGCTTTCATTAGCTCCTCCATAGCCTCTTTTTCTTCAGGGTACACCATTACAGCGCAAAGCACTGTATATAACTTTCCTGCTCCCTCTTTGTGATACCCATATTATATAACATTCGATCCTCCTCTATGATTTTCTCTTCATCCATAGGTGATGTTTATGTGATGGTCATGTGATTGGTTTGTTGATGAAATGCTATGGCAATGCTTCCATCCATAAGTTTTCTCTATTGCTATGATCTATTTGCCTTGCACTGTTTTGGAGTCGTATAGGATGAGTTTAGGTAGATTTTAGTCCGGTTTTAGGCAAATCAGTGGGTTTTTATCCCGCCATTCCTAGGCGAGAGTCATAGTATGTAAGCTACGAATTTAAACTGGGGTGCTAGGATTCGAACCTAGGAATGGCGGGACCAAAACCCGCTGCCTTACCGCTTGGCTACACCCCATTGGCTTTACCTTTGATATGATAACCTTAAGTGCTAGGGGTTTGTCAAGGGTTTGACTGAAAAATTCCCCCAATTTACCCGAATTTCCCTTGTGGGAGTCCCTGAATCTGTACGTGATGAGGCAACCGTGTTGTTCACAACTCCGCCATCTCCCCCTAAAATCCTCGCCGTTGATGACAGTGCGATCGTCCAAAAATCGATTCAAAATGCACTCCAAGATCAAGGAGTAGAGGTTTTAGTCGCTGATAATGCTGTAGATGCCTTAAATTTAATTTATAACGAATCCATCGCTGTTCTTTTACTTGATGTTTCTATGCCAGGGGTTGATGGTTTGGAACTGTGCCGTACCATTCGCAGTATCCCTGAGTTTCAATCTCTGCCGATTGTGATGGTGACTGCGCGGGATAGTCCATTTGATAAAGTCCAAGGGCAACTTGCTGGGGCAACCCAGTATCTGACTAAGCCTTTTGATTCCCAAACCATACAAGGTATTGTCCAAGGTTTTATCGATCAAAGAAAATCAAGGTAAAGGATTTAGTCCTTTACCTTTATAAGTCAACTCTGCTGGTAAAACGCGACTAACTTTTAGTGGTTTGCGTTGCCAGCAGTTCTTTGAGTTTTTCCAGATCCGCAGCCCAACGAGGATCGGGTTGAATGGAACCCGTATCTTGGCTGGGGCTAGAGGTGCTTTTCTTGGATTTATTTTTCTTACGGTTTCCACCACCGCTTGAACTGGCAGTAGGAGCGCTAGAGGCTGCCCCACCTTCTGCGCTGCCTCCCTCTTTACCTTTGTTCCGAGGCTGGGCTTTCTCGATCTTAAGGGGACATTCTTTGAGCAGATAACCATTAAATTGCTCAATAATTTGATCGGCTTGCTCTTCATTTTTGACCGTGACAAACCCAAATCCGCGACACTTACCGGTCTTACGGTCTGTAATGACCTTAGTGGAAACTTTGGGTTCTGTTTCAGCAAAAATGGCTTCTAGCTCTTGCTTTTCCGTTTCTTTCGGTAAGTTACCAACGTATAACCGAACAGACATTGATAAGACCTCCCTATTTAGTCTGAGTTGACATAGATATGGCATGACCTAGCGTCCTGAACACCAAGCGGGCATTCAGTAGACTGAGGATGATGGGTAAACACAGTAAAATATTCACCTCGTTGGTAAACCTTTACTATTAGGATTGGGTTAGGCATCACGTTGCTCATTGAGTCTCATGGCAGGCTTTATCGATTCCGAAGACTCGGAAAAGGAAGAGCCAGGTTTTCCCTTTGGAGTCACTGTAAATTTTCCGGGTATTCCTATCGCTATCGAGCACATATTTATATTTTTTAGGTGGCTCTACCATGTTTACTTCATGCCATATTTAACCTATCACGTTTTGGCAGATGGAGCTACCCAAAACTCAATTATTTTACCCTTAAGTCCAGGATTTTGTCATCCCCTTGTTCAGAAATTTTCTTAATCCTATGGCTAACAGATAGTAAAAACCAGCCGGTTATGCGGCTGGTTAACTTGCTGTGTTGGGAGGAAGAACACATGATTCCAAAGCAGTCCACCTTGCACTTGCGTTGTTGATCGCCAGGTTGATTGACTGTTCTGGCTTGAGCCTTCTTGTTAAGAAATGTAACACATAAATTGAAATCTCGCAAAATTTCTTTACATTAGGTCTGAAAAACCAGATAAGCGCCCCAAAGTCCAAAGGAGATTGCTAGTAAAGACAGGAGTAGGGGATGATAGCTATTGGCTTGCAGTTGCGATCGCCCCTCCAAATAGGCCAAATCTATAGCTACATCAGCCCCCCGATGCAACCAGCCCCCCACCTTCACAGACTGACCGATCAAATCTTTGGGGCAAATAGGGTTAATCCCCCAATCCCCAAAAATACTCACACAGGGGCAATGGCGTAAACGAATCAACCCCGCAGAAGTGTGTAGGATTAACGTCTGTCCTAAACCATTATGAACCCCACGCCGTCCCAAGAGTTTGCCCTGTAAGCGCATAATTTGGCGTTTTTGAGGAGTTAAAGTAGCGTCGATTTGGAACTTAGCGAAGGATTCTGAGCGATCAATGCGCTGATCTTGGAGGGGACGCACTTCCGGATAATAGCGATTGATCTGAAGCATTAGGATCAGGCTCAAACTAATGAAATAACAAGCGGTGATTAAATCCCCATCCTGATCTTGGGAGAGCCAAACCAATTGACCCACATAGAAAAAATAGGCGATCGCTCCCACAAGCATCAACACCAGACGAAACCCGATCCCCACAATGAACGCTTGACACAGAGCGCGAGGAAATAAGGGGAGACTATTATTAACAAAGATCGAAGTGGCAACAATCAAATTAATCGCCGTTTTCAGCCATTCAGGTAAAGTTGAAGGTAAAGAGAGCCGAATGGGAGAGGAAAAGGGCAGACGTAACTCGGTTTCTAAACTGAAATTCATCTGGGTGGTTAGCCATTGGGTAAAATCTGACGATAAAGAGAAGCGACGAGGAGGGATAAACGGTAAATCCAACTCCGTTTCTAAGCGGAAAAATCGGGCTAAATCCGTTAACCGTTGCAGGCGATCGCCCAATCGTCCATGACTACTCAGTAGGGTAACTCCGTAGCGATAGAGATTGTGTAAATCCCATTGCAGAACACTTTCAAAGGGTTGATTCGGGGTTAGATTACCGATCGCGATCGCCTGTTCCACCCCTAGGGGAAGCAAGAGATCGAAGCGTTCTACAACTTCCGGCACAGTAGATGTCTGCATAATTCCCCTGTGCCAACTTTGTGCCAGTTTCAACAATCCACGGGTAAGTGCATTCGGGTCTCCGGTGAGACTTACTGCGCTGGCATCACTATAAAGCAGTCGCCATCGAGAGAGCAGCAGTAAGGGCAGACGGAACAGATGATAGTAGGTATAACTGAGATTTGCTAAGAGAGTAGATAAGCCTCTGACGATTAGTTCTAGCAGAGGGATATCCAGGCGATCGGCCAAACGCTCACCTAACTTAGAGACTGACCAATATAGAGTATAGGGAAGTTGCAGGAAACAGACACAAGCTGAAAGCAAGAGAAAATCCCAGTTCAGAATGTGAGCCAGTTGGGTTGCGTAAAAGATAGCGAGTTCATCATCTTCCAAGCGATCGAGCATTCCCTGAGAAATAACCACATGACCGGTAGGGCGCAAGTGACCGATCGGGTATTGGATATATGTAAAAATTAGGGGCAACGAAGTGGGTAAAATACCCAGTGTAGGTTGGGGAAGTTTCCGTTGACGACAACAGCGTTGAATTAGGGTCGCTGATTCTGGCCGGATGGTTTTGAGATGCTCCAGGTTTAGGGGTTCTAATTCATACCCTTTTTTGAGCAGGACAGAGAGCAAAACTGGAGAAGCGATAAAAATTAATAATGAGAAGATGAATAGGAATAACGTGGGGTCTTGATAGAGAATTTGCCAAGGGCTGAGAAAGGGCAGTTTCAAAAGCAGGTACTGGACAAGGGAAAAGCTGATCTCAATGACAGTCACCATCCAGCCAAAAAAGGCGATCGCCGTTATTCCTTGCAAACCCCATAACCAACGAATATCCGATCCCAGTTTCGAGGTTTTCGGGAGAGTGCCCAATCGTTTAGCACGTCCAGCGTTTTTCCAGGTTCTCACTTCTGGGGCAGCAGAAGGAACAGAAAAACGGTTATTTGGTTCTTTCACTTCCGTTTTGGGAATCGGAGGAGGAGAAACAGATAAAGCATCTGTGGGATCGTCGGGAGACATGGTCTTGGATGGCTCCAGATCGGGGAACTGGCGCTTGAGTTTAGGTAAGGTTTTTTTTGCCCAGTTTTGGAACGGTGCATCGGGGCTGTAGGTGAGTAAGTGGCATAAATTAAGTGCTTGTTGCCCTTGACCCACTTTACGATAAGCAATAACTAATCCCTGTTGAGCGCGTCTTTTGCGAATGCCCTCTGATTCATTGGTATAAACGCCGTTTAAGTGGGCGATCGCGAGATCGTACTCTTGACGCTTGAGTGCTGCTAACCCCGCCGTTAAGGAAGGGCGTTGTGGGGGTGGTGATGACATATAGGAGGTGATAGTAGGCCATTAAGAGTGATAGCAGCAAGAATATCTCCCCCTATTCCTTATCTTCGCTGTCGAAGGGTATAGGCATAGGGTACAGTTATCCTTAACTCAATCTATGCTAATCTAACGCCCGTTTGGGTATCGGGAAGAGCCTAGAGGCGATCGCTAAAAGAACAGTTTTTTAGAGAAGAACAGGTGTATGTATTTCTCAAGTCCACTCCTCAAGAAGGGTGATAGATTTTCATCATTGCCTGAGTGCCCAATTCTCCCCCATTATCTAGCTTCTCAACACTCTTAAAATGCTGATTGGCTAACTCAGTACCTGGGAAATCTTCGGCTTCAATCATTTCTAAAACCAAGCGTAAATCTTTTAAGATATGCTTAATGGCGAAACCAGGAGCAAAATCAGACTGATTAATTTTAGGGCCGAGATTGGAGAGCGCCCAAGAGCCAGCCGCACCACCCCTACAAACTTCAACGATTAAATTGGGATCGATCTTCTGTTTTTGGGCCAGTTTTATGGCTTCGCATAAACCGATGAGATTGGCCGAGCATAAGACTTGATTACAGAGTTTAACCGCTTGTCCACTGCCAACCGGGCCGCAGAGATGGATAGATTTTCCCATGACTTCAAAGAAGGGTAAGCATTCGTTAAAATCAGCTTCACTACCTCCGACCATAATTGTTAATGTGCCGTTTTGTGCCCCAATATCTCCCCCAGAGACGGGAGCATCTAAAAATCGGAGTGATTTAGTGGATAAGGTTTGGGCGATCGCCTGAGCGGCATTCGGGCCAATGGTACTCATATCCACCACCAGAGTCCCTGGTCTCGCCCATTCTGCCACACCGCCCGGGCCACATAGGACTTCCTCCACATCGGGGACATCACCCACACAGGAGAAAATCACATCTGCTGTAGCTACAGTTTCTTGAATGGAGGAAACGATCTCTACACCTGCCTCTAGAGCCGCCCTTACCCCTGGGCGATCGGGGGTACGATTCCACCCTTTAATCGGATATCCGGCACGAGCCAGGTTAGCACTCATAGGCCCGCCCATAACTCCAAGTCCTAAAAAAGCGAGTTGTTGATTCATGGTTTGTGTTGTATGGAACTACGAATTGACATACTCACCGGGCTGAAGCCACGGTGATTCTTAACGCTTCACTGACTGATGCTACCGAAGTAGTCTTACTCTGTCTCTGCGTCCGTTTAGAGTCTCCCAATGCCCTATGGCGACTTCGTTCTATGTTTTTTGCTGCATTCTCATCTCGGTCGTGTTCAGTGCCACAATTTAGGCATCGAACCAACCGAATTTTTAGATCGAGCTTGCCCTATTTGTAGCCGCACTTAGAACAAATCTGGCTAGTCGGTTCCCATCGATTGATGAGGTGAAACTCTCTGTCAAACTTCTGAGATTTTGCCTCACAGAGCGTTCTAAACTCTCTCCAACCTTGCAAACTAATAGACCTTGCAAGCTTGCGATTCTTTACCATGCCTGATACGTTCAGATCTTCTAAGACAATCGTTTGGTTTTCACGAACAAGCTTCGTAGATAGTTGGTGCAAGAAATCTTGGCGAGTATCTGAAATACGATTGTGTAGTCTAGCAATCTGAAGACGAGTGTTGTTTCTCCGGTTTGAGCCTTTTTGCTGACGAGCTAGTTTCTTCTGAAGCTGGCGAATTTTGCGATCTACCTTTGAGTAGTCAGGGCTGACAGCCTTAGAGCCATCAGACATTACAGCAAATGTCTTGATCCCTAAATCGATTCCGATACTTTGGTTTTTCGCATCGACATGAACGGGTTCAGTTTCTACCACAAAGCTCAGAAAATAGCGGTTAGAACAATCTTTGATGACTGTTACAGAACTTGGACTAGACGGCAACTCTCTAGACCCAATTGGTTTTAGATTGCCAATTTTAGCTAAAAACACACCTCTTTCTTTGATAGAAAACGCTGCTTTTGTGAACGTTGCAGACTGATCGTATGTCTTCTTCTTAAACTTGGGTTGACCCACTTTTTTACTTTTTCGCTTTCCCTTTAAGGAATTGAAATAGTTCTTGTAGGCGGTTTCCAACTGCTTAAGAGACTGCTGCAACGGAACGGATGAAACACCAGACAACCAACTTCTAGCCTCAGTCTTCTTTGCCTGAGTCAACATCGCGGAAAGTTTGTTGTACCCAGGGTATTTATCGGACTTACTGAAAGCTAAAGCGTCGTTCCACACCACCCGAACACAACCAAACAACTGAGCTAAACTTTGTTGCTGTTGGTCAGTTGGATAGAAACGGTATTTATATCTGGTTTTCATGGCTTGTGCTAGAATTGGTCTGTAAACTCATTCTAGCTTGGTCTACAGAGAATGACAACCAATTTACGCAAGGAAAGACACAGTATTTCAAGCCTTAAAGTTCACTTGGTTTGTGTGACCAAGTATCGTAGGGCTGTGTTCACTGCTGAAAGCCTTGCAATTATTGGAAAGTCTTTTAATGAAGTGGCTAAGAAAATGGATTTTCAGATACTCGAATTCAATGGAGAGTCTGACCATATTCACGCGCTGATTGAGTACCCACCTAAGCTTTCTATCTCTCAGATGGTGAATGCCCTTAAAGGCGTTTCTAGTCGTCGATATGGTCAAGCTGGCTACCCTAAACCCTATGGAAAAGATGCCCTCTGGAGTCCTAGCTATTTTGTTAGCTCCATTGAAGGCGTGCCAATAGAAGTTCTAAAGCAGTACATTAGAGAACAAGAAAAGCCGTCCTAGAAGGACGGGGTTTTAGACCCATT
>DDLS01000049.1 GCA_002340255.1 Cyanobacteria bacterium UBA2566 | reverse complement strand
CATGGGTTCTCCAATGATGGGACAGCACTTCGATCATAGCAATAACAATGATTTCCCCAATCCCAAAACTCCGGTAAACACAATGAGGCGATCGCGCGGCAGTTCCAGATCGATATTCTTGAGATTATGCTGTCTCGCTCCTCGGATGCGGATCGTATTGTCTTCGGTCATGGGCGATCGGAAATGGGTTAAGGTGAGTTTGATAGACTCAGACTAGATTTAAGGCATTGAGTATTGTAGCGCCTTTAGACATGACCGCTAACTTTTGAGCGTACCTGATTCTATTTTTATCTGAAAATTAGGCTAAAATCTAAGCTATCTGTAGGGGCGAACGGCCGTTCGCCCCTACAACCATCTACAATTCTTAATTAGAAGAACTAAATGAGAGATCTCAAGGATAAACAATGCAAAATCAAGAGTTCCTCAGTGAATTGTTAGCTCTCCCTCCTGAAGCACAAACTCAAGTCATCCGGCTGATAGAGTCTTTGAAAGAGAAGTATAGAGATGCTGAATCTACTTCTTCATCGTTGTCAGCCGATCTAATGGATGATGAGTTTATTGGCATGTGGCGCGATCGCCAAGACTTAGGGAATAGGAGTTGGCTAAGAAATTTGCGAGAGAATGAGTGGTCAAAAACTCATGAGTGGAGTATCATCGTTTCTCAAGCTAGGGGACTGTGTTGCGATCATAGAAATAAGACTTTGTATTTTAATTTACTTGAGGAGAATCAACCCGAAGATATTCCTTAAAAACAGGAGACAAATTGAACAAAACCTCATCTTGTTCAATTTGGGTGACTAAATAGCGCTGTTGTAAAGAAAGTAATCCATTGATTAAATCCATTGAGGACAGATTTAAAGTTTGTAGCAAATTTTTTCTAGATACCGGTTCATCCCATTTCATCAACTCTAAAGTGAGTTTCTGTTCCACTGGTGACAACCGTTTCAATAATTGCTCGAACATACTCTGCATGTCTTTGCTTATCAACAAGTAATTTTCATCTAAAAAATCACTGATGTTACCACCAAAAATGTTGTCAATTATACCTGTATTGAGAGATAAATTTTCCCAAATTGATAATCCGGAAGAAGCAATTGATACTCTTGTTGATATTGCCAAAGATCATGGAATTGATTTAAATAACAATGATCTTGATTTTGTGATGTCCGCGTCAAAAAGTGGATATGACCGCAATCATTTAAACTTAGATTCTGTCAGATGGGGTCTGTTTAGCTTAATTCGAGTTGCGTGTGTATCAGCACAACGTCAAACCAGTGAATTAGACTTAGTAGAGGCTTAAGTTATGATTTCCCTAATGAACCTTCCAACTGACACAAACACCATAAAAGCTCTACATGAGTTTACTATGGGTGTTACGGGTGGCAATGAGATTGAGATTAACATCTTAAACTCTTACCCACTAGGTTCATTAGGGAAACTTCTTTATCAACACTATTTAAATTATCCATCAATCCCTCACCCAAATGATAAAAATGGGTTCCCAGCACGATACATTTTAGCTCATGATTTACACCATCTATTAATTGATAGTTCTCCTAACGATCAAGGAGAAGCTGAGGTAATGGCATTTGAGTGTGGTTTATTAGCATCCAGAAAATCAGAACTTTCTATTCTTCCTTTTATTAGTCAACTCTTAGAGTCTTTTTCTCATAAAAAAGATCTAAATTTTATTAAAATTGCCAGCATGTTTGACGTGGGATTTATTGACTATAATCCCGATCCTTATAGTTTGCCTACTATGCTACTAATCTGGTCTGATGGACTAAAAGTTGAATTAAAAACTGAAGAACTTGGAAAAGTTTCTCCTTTTATTCATTGTAAAACATGCAAAATTCGCAAAGATTGTCGGGAGGGCATTTTTGCTTTGCGATTAACTCACACGGGCAGACTTCAATTGTGTATGGATCGCACCGATCTTAGTATGCCACTTTCTGAAATTTTAAATGAAGGATATTCAAGTGCGTTAGAAGAATGGTTTTCTTTTATTAGGCAAAGCATTGTATGATTCAAAATATAGTATTTATTGGGCCACATGCTAGTGGTAAAAGTACGTTAGGTAAAGCTTTAGCAACAGCCTTAGATTGGCAGTTTGATGAAGAAATTGGTTATCGTATCCGTCAAGAAGTCTTGGCTTTAAATCCACAAGCGTATGCACACAAAAATCAGCCTGATTTTGATTTTAAAGTTATGCAAGAAGAGCTTAAGCGTGATGATTTATCGGTGAGTTTTCGTGTCATAGAGACGTGGCATCCTGGTAATTTTGCATTTGCAGAAGCTCGAAGTCCAGAAGTTGCTATAGAATTTAAACCTATAGTTGATAAAATAATATCTAAAAATAGAAAATGTACATTAGTTCAGCCACTCTTAATTAATTTAGAAACAGCAATTTTACGTTTTCATGAGCCTGGAAGTGACAAAGTTCAGCTTGCCAATTGGTTCATGACAGTTGGTAGAAGAGCTATTGAAATAGCAGATGAGTGGGATTTACAAGTATGTCCTACGATATTTACTGATCTATGCTCAATTGATGAAGCAGTCGAAATGGTTTTTAAAAACATAAATCAAGTTGAATCTTCCCAATAAACAAGGTAAAATTTTTCTAATGATAATCAAATTTTCTGATGACGAGCAAAGATAAATTTAAGTTGCTACCTGCCTCTCATCTTTTTCTATTTAAGCAGAATAAAATATTACTTCTTAGAAGGTTTAATACGGGATATGAGGATGGTAATTACAGTGTTGTAGCAGGTCATTTGGATGGAAATGAATCTTTTACACAAGCAATCATTAGGGAAGCACAAGAAGAAGCAGGTATAAAAGTAATTTCTAAAGATTTACGAGTTGTTCATGTAATGAATAGACGAAAACCAGATGGAGAAGAAAGAATTGATTTCTTCATTATGGCTAAGTCTTGGAAAGGAGAACCGAAGGTTATGGAGCCTGATAAATGTGATGATTTAAGCTGGTTTAGTCTTGATAATTTACCAAATAATATTATTCCTCACATTAAGTATGCAATTGAGTGTACTCAGCAAGGTGTTTTCTACAGTGAGTATGGATGGTAAATTAACTTATAGGAGAGGCAATCGCCGCACTAAAAGGTGATCGCTTAACTAAAACTGACGTTATCTTATCGATAACAATTTCAATATCATACTTGCTGTTCGCAGTTGACCTTCGGCAAAAATGATATCAAAAGCTAACGAAGATTTGCCCGATCCAGACACCCCAGTGAAGACAATGAGGCGATCGCGCGGTAGTTCCAGGTCGATATTCTTGAGATTATGCTGTCTCGCTCCTCGGATGCGGATGGTATTGTCTTCGGTCATAGGCGATCGGAATGGGTTAATGTAAGTTTAACAAACTCAAGACTAGATTTAAGGCTATTGAGTCTGGAGTAACTCCCAACCCAGAAGTGTTGAATGTTAAGAATAGATGGAGAAAAGAACTCTCTTTTCTGGCAAGATAGAGAGTAGAAAAAAATCCAAATTAACAGGAAAACTTGACTTCAGGGAAATCATATGAAATATTGAAGTCAATCAAGATTTGGAAGAGATGGCAATTTCCCAGCAAGAAATGGCGATCGGATTTCACTATTGCTCCATGCATTGATATTCTGATTTTGCAGTAGTCAAGTAGAGTGCATTATTAACACACCCTACTGGCTACTACACTACATTTATCACATTACCTTGAAAATCACCTACAGCTATAGCTATACCATTGACAGTATTTCCCGATCCTCCCATTAAATCTAATGCTCCTCCAGTGCTAGCATTAACAATTGCAAATCCCGTCCCCATAATAAACTGGTTGTTGCTGTAAGTAACCATGCCAGGGTTAGCATTGTCTCTAATAAATAGACCATTGAGAGTATTTCTAATGATATTACCATTAACAGTAACTGGGCCGTTATTTAAAAGTCCAGTCGTAGGTTGAAGTCCCGAATTTCTCAGACGGATAGCAGAGTTAGTCGCATCGTTAGGTGTCCTTGCATTCACATTGTCGAATGTGTTGTTATTAATTGTTACAGTTGCCATTGTCCCTGTTTTCAAACCAGCCAATTGAATACCCTGGCTATTGACATTGGTTAAGGTATTATTATTAATCTGGATTGTTCCGCCCACATTATCCAACAACAAACCAGGAGAATCTTCATTACTACCGGCGGTTCCAATATTCTGAACCACATTATTAGATATGGTAATACCATTAACATCTTGGACAAACACCGCCCGTCTTCCAGCACCTGTGATGCCATCAAACAAATTACCCTGAATAGTTAGATTAGTTGATGCACTATCATTCCCTTTGAAGATAGCATCTTCTTGTAATCCAATAAACCGGTTGTTGATAATACTATTATTATCTCCTGCAAATGCTGGGGTTGGTCCTGCTCCACCAATATCACCCATATTAATGGCAGGAGTAGAGGCATTCCCATCACTCTGGAATTGCAGTCCATCAATTAATACCGGACTCGTAGCAGAACCAGCACGATCAAATCTCATTTCGCCAATGACAATTGCCTCTCCTGCACCTCGACTAGCATCATTTCCTGCCACACCTGCAAATGGTCCCCGGACATGGACTGGAGGAGTACTGATATTTACGTTTTCGTTGTAGGTTCCTGCTCTTACTTCTACCCGACCTGGATTTGCATCGTCGCCACCAGCTGCTACAATTCCATCGGTAATCACATCAAAGGCGTTAAGTCCAACTACAGCTTGGCCTCCTTCAACCGTGTCACCATTAGTAGCGGTTGTATAGGCGTTAGAAACATAGACGGTTTCATTATCATAGATAGTGGATTGAGCTGTACTAGGTGTACCAACAATATAAAACCCACTAGCGTCTAAGGCAAGATCGACGGTTCTACTACCATCAAATGCAACATTGTCAATGGGAGTAACAGTAACCACGGCGCTACTTGCCCCAGCAGGAATAGTAACACTTCCACTGAGGGCTTGATAATCTGTACCATTAGTTGCTGTGCCGCCAATAGTATAGTTCACGGTGAGTGCGGCTGCTGTACTTCCTCCTGTTCGAGTAACGGTGAATGTAGCTGTATTTGCTGTATCCGATTCAAATGCTACTCCATCATTTAATGTGAGGGTTACTGTGGAAGGAACCGGTGGAGTTGGGGTTGGAGTTGGAGTTGGTGTGGGAGTGGGAGTTGGAGTTGGAGTTGGACTAGTGATGGGGTTGACTAAATCTGTTGTAAAGTCATCTGCGGTAATTTGGGCTGGATTCACTCCTTGAACAATAGCTAAGAAGTTACCGGTTACTAGGTCTTGGATAACGGTACTGCCGGCGAATGTCCCAGTTGCTGCTTGAATGGAGATGTTGGGAAATAGAAGGCCTTCTTGAAGACCAATGAGGTCTAGCCCGTCTTGAAAGTCTGTAATAATGTCCGCATCGGTAATCGCGGGGCCGCCTGTGGTGGGGTTTTGGCCAGCCACACTCTTACGCGAGAGGACAAAAATATCGCGACCTGCTCCTCCTGTGAGGGTATCGGAGCCGAGGTCGCCAAATAGTGTGTCGTTTCCTAAGTCTCCAAAGAGGGAGTCTGTGCCTTGCCCTCCATAGAGAGTATCTTGGTCTTGTCCCCCGTAGAGGATATCATTCCCCATGCCTCCGAGGAGTTGGTCGTTGCCTTGGTTGCCTAATAGGGAATCATTGCCTAGGTCTCCGGATACAATGTCATCCCCTAGATCTCCGAGGAGGGTATCATCGCCTTGTCCGCCGAAGAGGGTATCGTTATTCATCCCCCCTCTGAGGCTGTCATTACCGGTGTTGCCGGAGAGGAAATCGTTTTGTTGGTTGCCGGATAAGAAGTCGCCTGATTCTAAACCTTCGAGAAAATCGTTGCCTTCTAAGCCAAAGATGTTGTCGGCACCGGATGTTCCCCGTAAAGCATCGTTGCTAGGAGTTCCAAAGATTGTTGACATTTGTTCACTACCTCACCGTTAGGACTTGTTTATTTTAGATGACAACTCCCAGAAAACCTAGGGGAGCGCTGTGGCCTGATTCCTAATTGTATGCTTGGTTCTCCCCCATCAACACAAAATTTTCGTGGCTTTCCGGAAAACTGCTGATTTTTTGGGCTGTTGTGGGATGAAGGCGATTAGGTTCAGAACAGAGGGTTGATGTTTCTGGGTCACAAGATAGCAGGTTTATGCTAATTTTCAAAGCGATCGCTATTTAAATGAGGATTTTTCTGATGGGGGTTCAGTTGGGCTATCTGTGGAGTGAGGTGCAGTTAGGGCTGCGCCGTGGGGGCTGGATGAATTGGGCCGCAATTAGTACGGTGACGGTGTTGTTATTTTTGTTTGGGTTAAGTTGGCAAGTGGCTTGGCAATTGGAGGGTTTGGTGAATCAGTTTGGGAGCCAGTTGGAGGTATCGGTATATTTAGAGGCGGACTGGAGCGCGAAGCCGTTGGTAGCGAAGGTCGAGGATCTGCCGGGAGTGGTCGAGGTGGAAGCGATCGCCAAGGAGGAAGCTTGGATGGGTTTGCTGACGGAGTTGGGCTTAAATTCTCCTAATTCGGCTACCGAGATTTTACCGACCAATCCTTTAGTGGACGAGTTGAGGGTGAAGGCTCGATCTCCAGAGGCATTGAGGGCTTTGGTTCCCCAGTTAGAGCAGTTTTCAGGGGTTAATGAGGTGATTTATGGAGAAGCAGCGTTAGACATACTATCGACGATTAACCGGGGGTTGCGGGTGTTGAGTTTGGGGGTGACCATGGTGTTAATGGTGAGCGCGATCGCCGTTATGACCACTACCATTGAGTTAATTGTGGTCTCCCGTCGCCGAGAAATTGAGATTATGCACTTGGTGGGAGCCTCTCGCTGGTGGATTCGCTTACCATTTATGATGCAAGGAGTAATTTTAGGGGGTGTTGGGGGGGCGATCGCCTGGAGCATTGTTCAAGGCTTTGAGCAGATATCCCTCAAGTTATTCACCCAAGAGTTATCCGTTATTCCTCTGCTCTCCCACTTTCAGGATTCCTATTGGGATCTTTATACCGATACCACAACCCTATTTTTCCTACTGCTGGTTTTTGGTGCATTGGTGGGCGGTTTAGGAGGATGGTTAGGATTACGCCGCGTCTGTTGTGATTAATTCAAGTATAGGGATTGGGAAAATAGCCCATTACCCATGACCAGCGCGTCGCGCTATAACTTTTGGTTACAATAGCCATACATTGTTTTGTCCACTCCTTCTTTAACCCTTCCCGCTGACTATGGCGACTAAGCAGGAGTGTAGCCCACTCCAAGTTCTCACCCAGCATCTCCAAAAAAACCTCAATAGTAAACTTCCCCATGGGCCAGCCTTTCGGGTTCAATGTTTACTACAAAATGGCAGCTTAATGGTTTTAGCTCAACATACTGCCAAAATTCAACCGGATACCCAACGGATCTTTGCCCAACTGCAACAAGATATTGGAACGTATCGACCGTCGATCAGTCGCCAAGGACGGATTTTTGTGCGGGTAGCAGGACAAAAACGCCCCTACTTTTCCCAGTCTTTTAATCTAGAGAATCAATCTCTGCCAGAGGCGACTCCATCCCAGTCCCTTACCCCAGCTCAACCGCCCTCTCGCTTATTTACTTGGGGTTGGGGAATTGCAGGGCTTTTGGGGCTGACGATCGCCGGAGGAGTGATGTATATGATGACTCGTCCCTGTGCGATCGCCACTTGCATTCCCCTAGAAACTGCCCAACGCCTCGGCCAAGTTGCGATCCAAACCTCAGAAACTACGGATAACCCCCAAAGATTGGTACAAGCGCAACAACAGTTACAAGAAGCAATTTCTCAAGTCGAACGAATTCCCTTTTGGTCTCCCTATTTTGCCCAAGCTCAAGAATTCATGCGACGCAATACAATGCATACCGATAATCTCGATCGGATCGTTAACGCCTTTTCCCAAGCCAGTGAAGCCGCCCAACTAAGTGTGAACCCTCCCCATCCTCTGGAAACTTGGAAAGAAGTCGAGCAACTTTGGCTGGAAGCCGTAAAAAATTTACAACAAGTTTCTATGGCTGAAACCATTTATCCCTTAGTCAACACCAAGCTAAAAGAATATGAACAAAATCTAGAAGCCATTCAAAATCGGCTCCAAGTTGAACAACAAGCGCAACAGAATTTAGAACGGGCAAAACAGGCCGCAGATCTGGCTAAAACTCGTCAAGGAATTGCCCAATCCGTAGAAAATTGGCAACAGGCCTATGGCAGTTGGAATACGGCAATTAATGGCTTGAAAAATATTCCCCAGGGGACTCAAGCTAAAGTCGAGGCTAATCAGCTTTTAGATGTCTATGAAACCCAGTTTCAAGCCAGCCGAGAGAGACTCTTAAAGGAAGAAATTGCTAGTGATACTTATAATCAAGCCCTAACGTTAGCGGATAAAGCGAAGGAATTTGAACAAAGTAATGAATTAGCTCTAGCAGTGGGTCATTGGAGTCAAGCAGTGAATTATTTACAGCAAGTTCCGAGCGATAGTTTTTATTATAGTAAAGCATCTCCCCTAGTCAATGTTTATCAAGGATCGTTACTCTCAGCAGAGCAAAAACTACAGCAAGCAAATCGGTTGGAACAAGCGCGAAATGATTTAAATCAAACTTGTGCCGGTCTACCGAAAATTTGTGAATATACAGTCAGTCAGAATTTATTGAAAGTCACTCTAACGTCTGATTATGTTAAAACGGTTCGTCAAACACTCATTCAGGCTAGAGGTCGTGGAGATTTAACGACGTTTACTTCTGTTGATGAGCATGTGCAAAGTGTTCAAAATGCTCTGGAAAATATTAGTCGAACGGCAGGTATTGCGTTGGAATTGTATGATGCAGAAGGGAAATTGATGGGGACTTATATTCCTTAATTCATTGGGTAATCTTGATTGTAAACGGTTAATCACTTTGCAAAACTTGGTGGGCAGTTAAATTGAGTTCGGGGAAAGTGGGTGAAATGAGGCGATCGCCTCCTGTAAATACAGCTTCATCATACCAGCCTTCAGACAACGTAAAAATAGTAACTTTATCCTCTAAGGGATCGACGATCCAGTATTCGGGAATATCTAACACACAGTATTCTGTCCGTTTAGCGCGATAATCAATGGTTTGAGTCGATGGACTAGCGACTTCTACGACTAATAGAGGTGATGGTTGATTCAAGAGAACGATCGCTTCCCGGTTCTGCAAATTACGCCATTGTTCTTTCGGTAGCACTACTACATCGGGAACACGGGAAGTATCGAAGCGATCGCCACGGGGAGATTGAACCGCTACAATAGCCTGTAGTGCTGTCCATTCTTGATGTAAGCGGCTACTTTCTGCATCGAATGTATTCACCAAAAATTTAGCGATCGCACCATGCCGTCCAGTTCCGAGTGCCATTGCGACTAATTCTCCATTCACTAATTCATAGATCGTATCCGTACCATCATCGTAGTGCAGATATTCTTCTAGGGTAAAGCGTTGAATAGCAAGAGTCATAGAACTAAATCCTATTGGAAATCATTACATTTTAACCGATTTTATTCAGTTGTTTCGCCTTGACTGCTCTCATCCGTGCCACTGCTGGCGAGGGTTCACTATTTTTCCCGGTTTGATAAAAGTAAACCCTTCCTTAATCAATCTCCAAATAAAATGGCATTCGAGTATACATGCTCAAGGGGTCATTGAGGGTTCTTAACTCATCCACTTCTGCTTTGAGTTTCTCCACTTCTTCCATCAACCAATCCGAAGCTTCTGGAGTATGACGAATGCCGATTAATTGCTCAATTAATCGCTCTTCTAAACTGCGAGTTTGGGGATATTCTTCGAGTTGCCAATCTTCTCCTAATTCAGCCATTTCTGCGGCTTGGGCGATCGCCTCTTGCAACCCTCCCAACTCATCTACTAAATTGATCCCCTGAGCTTCTTTTCCTGACCATACGCGACCTTGGGCAATTTGATTAACTTGTGCCACCGTTAAACTACGGGATTCTGCCACGGTTTGCAGGAATTGTTGATAAATTCGATTCACATTCTGTTGATATAAACTGAGTTCGCCAGGAGATCGGGGGCGAGCGCTACTGCCCAAATCAGCATATAATCCGGTTTTAACCACATCCCAAGTAATCCCATTCTCATTGGCTATTTGTTGCAAGTTAGGTAAAATGCCAAACACACCGATTGAACCAGTAATCGTATTCGGTTCTGCTAAGATGCGATCGCTGGCTGTCGCAATCCAATAGCCCCCAGAAGCAGCATAATTCCCCATAGATACAATCACTGGTTTGTTCGCAGCTTGAATTAACTCTAACTCCCGTCGAACCCTCTCCGAAGCCGTTGCACTGCCCCCCGGACTATTAATCCGTAAAACCACTGCTTTTACCCGATCGTCTAAGCGCAAATCCCGTAAAATGGATGCATAGCGATCGCCGCCAATTTCATTTTCTCCTACTCGTCCTTGACCATCTACAATAGCTCCTTCGGCATACACCAAAGCCACTTTTTCCTCCGAAGTGCGATCCACTGCCAAATCAATCTCTTTGGGAACACTTGCATATATAGGAAAACTAATTTTCCGAAAACTTTCCGCGTCTTCCTTACTCTCGGTTAATGCCTTGAGATCCTCAATCACCTGATCGTCAAACCAAATCTCATCCACAAAGCCCCTCTCTTGGGCATCATTAGCGAATAAAATACCATTATTATTAGCAAGAACTTGAATTTGTGCCGCATTTATCGGGCGATCTCCACTCACCTGTTCTCGAAAATCACCCCAAAGACTATCGAGTAATGCCTGAATTTGTTGGCGATTTTCCGTCGATAACTTCGTAGACGTAAACGGTTCTACTGCCGATTTATACTTGCCAGCGCGGACAACCTGAATCCCCACACCATACTTTTGTAGCGCTCCCCCTAAAAACATCACCTCTGAACTCAAGCCATTTAACTCCAGATTTCCCATCGGATGCATAATTACCCGATTAGCCACTGAAGCCAAATAATATTCCTTTTGACTCCAACTCAAATCGTAAGCAATAATCGGTTTTCCTGCTTCCCGAAACTGTTTCAGTGCTGCTCGAATTTCCCGTAAATTCGCCCAACCGACTGCCATATCGGCATCTGTTCCTTGCAAATATAAGCCCACAATGCGCTCATCGGCGATCGCCCCCTCCACCGCATCCAAAAATTGCCGCAGGGTAATCGTCCGTTTCGTCGTTCCCGAAAGCGCCTCATTAATCGCCGTAGTCGTTGTTGAACTCGGTTCCGTGTCATTAATTCGTAACCCCAAATCCAACACCAAAACGGACCGATCTTTAACTAGGGGAGCAGTCTCTTTTGCTGCTAGACTGGCGAGCAAGATAATGAATCCACCCATCCCCAGAACCCCTAACAAGACTACACTCACCAAAGTTCCCAGGATACTGGCAAACGTATATTTCAGGAATTGACGCATAATTTGAGACTCAATTGAGAGCGAGAACAGTAGAAATCGATCGGATCAATCATGACATTTTTTGTAAACTCTGGGTGTATTTTAGGGTACTGAGATCCGGATAGCCGGTACAGAACAGCACCGTTTTCAGTTCTGCAATCAACACATCAGCCAATTCAATGAGTGCCTGTTCCCCGTGCTGGGCAGCTTGTAGAAAGGGCCAAGCCAAGCCTACCAGATCTGCGCCCAAAGCGATCGCCTTTGCCCCATCTAATCCCGTTCTTAGACCTCCCGACGCAATCAAAGGAATCGAGCGATTCATCTGCCGAATCTGGGTCAAACACTCAGCCGTCGGAATCCCCCAATCTCCAAACGTTTGCCCCAAACGGCGCTGGAGCTGATTTTCTGCGCGCTCGCTCTCTACTTTAGCCCAAGACGTTCCCCCTGCACCCGCCACATCAATCGCCTGTACCCCTACGTCCAATAACTTTTGAGCGCAACGAGCAGAAATTCCATTCCCTACCTCTTTGGCAATCACTGGTACAGACAACCGCTCGCAAACCTGGGCAATTTTGGGCAGTAATCCCTTAAAATTCTTATCACCACGGGTTTGGATACATTCTTGCAAGGGATTCAGGTGCAAAATCAAGGCATCTGCTTCCAATAAATCGACTACCCGTTGGCACTGCTCCACCCCATAGCCATAGTTAAATTGCACCGCGCCCAAATTCGCCAATAACACAATATTGGGGGCGATTTTCCGTACATTAAACGTATCGGCTACTTCCGGTTGTTCCACTGCCACCCGTTGCGAACCCACTCCCATCGCCAAACCATACTCTTGTGCAAGAGCTGCCAGACGAAAATTAACCTGTTGCGCTTGCTCTGTTCCCCCCGTCATTGAAGAAATTAAAAACGGAGACCCTAACTCTTTACCCAGGAACGAGGTCTTTACCTGGAGATCCTCATAATCTAAATCTGGCAGACAATCATGGATAAAGCGATACTGCTCTAATCCAGAAGTCGTGCGTCGGAACTGCACATCCTCTTCTAGACAGATCCGCAGATGATCGGCTTTACGATTTTCGATGTCGGTAGGAGCAGAAGGAGAAGTCACCATAAGATTCAACCAGTAAGCGATCGGGGCATGAACAGAAGCCCGCCCATTAGTTTATCCTTTTGTTGACCCATCGAAACGAAGAAAGTCCCCCTGCTTAAAAAGGGACATTGAGGGCAATCTTCTCGGTACCCCTCAATAAAGATGTGTCCGATTGGCAACGGATACCGTTTCATCATGCTTTAGAAATCCATACCCTCAAATCGCCTCAAAGAAAAAGTTTGGAATTGAAAATTATGGGTAATGGGTAGAATGATGATGTAGTCAAATTATCGCTTGCAATCCTATGACTTCACTCGTCTGCGATCTCCGCCAAAATCAACATCCTTTAGAAGTGTGGCAACCCTCTAGTTGGGAAAACTATCAAGTCTGGCGCGATCGCGATTGCGCCGAACGGATCAAGCTATACTACTACCAACATCAACTATTAGTCGAGATGGGTTCAGAAGGAATTAATCACTCTAATATTGGCGATTTATTCGCCATCCTCTTCTTTCTTTGGTTCAGTCAAAAATCTGCGCAAATCTCCAATTCTTTTGGTGGCTGTTTATTAGAAAAAGCTAACCAAAGTTCGGCTGCCCCCGATCTAGTTCTCTATATTGGAGAGAATTACCCCACCTGGCATCCTGGCGAAAGACGCTATATTGATTTAGATCGTTGGCGAGTTCCCGATCTGGTTGGTGAAATTTCAGATACGACCCTATCGAGTGATTTAGACGAGAAAAAGCACTTGTACGCTGCTTTAGGTATTCCTGAATATTGGGTCATTGATGTCATGGGAGGGCGAGTTTTTGCCTTCGAGTTACAAGAAGATAAGCGATACAAAGAATCTAATACTTCTCAGCTTTTATCGGGTTTACCAATAGATCTTCTGGAACAGATCCTTGCACGTTTGCAAGAAGCCAGTAATGGAGAAGTGGCAAATTGGTTTTCTGAGCAAATTAAAGCTCTGAAGATGGGCGAGTAAGGGCAACAATTTTTCATTTTTTACCCCTACACCACAAAAAAACCCGCTAAACTAGCGGGATTCTTTCTATGAACAGTATGTTCAAATAAACCTAATGGGATTTAAGCTTCAGTTTCAATGTGAATGAACAACAAACCCATCACTACAGCCGGAGTAACTAAACCGACTAAAGGAACCAAGATAAATGGTAAGAAAGAAGCAGCGTAAGCACCTGTCATGTCAAAAACTCCTTATGACTAATTGGCAGTTAAAACTTTATAGTGTTTTCCTGAAAGGAAACTTTGGACTGAACACATTCAAGGTTCGTTTAAGAAAGATTCTATCCCACAGACCAGATCTTATTAACAACCTCTTGTAGAGGAGCTAGGTGAGGGGTGAGACAGAGGAAATAGGCAAAGAATGCACCACCACAAGCGCCCAGGAAGAAGCTGCTTGCAAAGTCACCCCAACCATCTTTATCCCACAGATTAGAGGGAGCAGATGGAGTTGCTGATTCTACAGGGGGATATTTAACATCAGCCGCACCATGGAGAGACAGAGCGATGGTTAAAATTGAAATCAGACCAATGGTGGCTAATAAACCTGCCAGGTTAGCTAATTCTGTTTCGCGTAAGGGACCAAGTACCACAAAGGGTCCATACAGGAAGTAACCGTGAGCCATGCCAACTTCAAGGCCTCTGCGACTGGCAGAAAGACCTTTACGATAGGCGGGAAGATTGCCAATAAAGGCGCGAGTGAATGCAGAATCGCTAACTGGGGTGGAGAGGTGACCGACCTCTGGATTACCCCCATAGGCTGCGATCACCTCAATATTTCTGGAATCAGCCATGTGTTCTTCTCCTCTATATATGTATGATCGAAATTAGGCTTGAAGGCTTAACGTCATATCTTAAGCAAAAAGGGGAGATATTGTTACAAAGTCACCTCTGTCGTTTAGAAAAGTTTATGTTTTGCTAATCAAAATCAGAATTGAGGCAGAGTTAGAGCCAAATTTGACCGATTATTGTAAATTTTTGTTAAGTCATCCCCAGGAAAAAGTTGGGGATCGGCTGACATCGACTAAAGTTCACAGGTAAGTCATTAAGCGATCGCCCCTTAGTTATCTACTGAAGGGTTAGGCAAATACACAAGCCGAACCCATTGGGTGTAGGATCGACATCAGTTTGGAGGAAAATCAGATTATGTTTGCCATTATTGCCTTGATTGTTGGTATAGCCGCAGGGATTGCGATCGCCTACTGGCTAATGGAAAAAAGACTCGACGAACAAAAACAAGCCTTAGAACAGAAGCATCAGAAGGCCATTGAAGACCTAGAGCGCTCTCATCAATTCCGGTTAGACAAGACCGTTGAAGATATCCGGGAACAGACGATCGCTGATGCCCAACAATCAGCTCAAACCCATCCCACAGATATCCCAGCCCAAGCTGCTCGTCCAGACCCCTCAGAACCCTCTCAAGCCACCCAAGACGCTCAACAGAGTCTGAAGGAAATCAAAACCCTCGTGGCTCAAGAATCGCGGATTCGCCAAGTCACCCTTGCCCAGCGAGAACGCTATCAAAGCCAGGCTCAACAAGCGGTTCAATCCTTAGAAGAACAACCCAAACCCCCTGAAGACCCCCCGATCCCATATACAGACTCTGCACCGGCTCCTTCAGCAACTAACCCCTCCCCC
>DDLS01000121.1 GCA_002340255.1 Cyanobacteria bacterium UBA2566 | reverse complement strand
AACCATAGAGTAGGTTAATACAGATTGCCTTGAGCCAGGACTTGCGAGACTCAACATTACGCAATTGAGTTTTAGTTAGCTCGTAACCACTGAGACCTAAGACTCTATCTCTAAAGTCTAAGAAAGTCTCAAGGTCAATGGCTTGCATTTCAGTTTTACGAACTACCTTAAGAGTTCCAAAGTGACTTGTTACTCTGTCTAACTCTGGGGTTAGCTTGGTGTCCCTAAGAAGCTTAAGAACCCCTGTATAGGCATTTTTGAAGCCTTTAGAGCAAAGGGTTTGATTACCACAAATGGTAAATAAGTTTGACCAAATTCTGGTAATTTCTGAAATGACGTTTTCACCGGTCAACTTAAGTTCGGGATTGAGTCGGGAGTGATAAGCGCCATAAGTTTGATGGTAGGTAGCCAAGGTGTTGACCTTAAACTTCTCATCACTCCTGTTTCTACCACACTTGTCAAAACCATTGAGGTAATTGTTCTTCACTGTCTCAATGGCTTGACCAATGGTAATGATGTCATTCTCAAGAGACACAGTTCCCTTGATTTCCGACTCGTACCATGACCAAAACTCAGACTCTGTTTTAGTCTCTTTGAGTTTGTCAAAGACTGCTAAAGCTTTCGCCAGAGCGTTAATGCACCCATCGCGAGTGAAGTTCTCGTTACAGGAATTATCGGAGTTGCCTGATTTGGTGGCCGTTTTAAACCGGAGGTACAAGCGACTCCCAGAAGTGACGACTCGGATACCCTTGGGGGTTGACTTCTGACAAGCCTTGAGATACGCCCTCACTAGCTCATGGTCTACCTGCTTGGAAATGTCAATGGAGTTAGAGTGAAAATACTCATTCACCAGGCTCCACGCCTGTTTTATATAGGTGTCCATGTTCAACACATTTTCAACACATTTTCAAGGTTCAAAGTGTTGAACGTATGTAGAGCAAGGCTTCTAGCCATTCAAATAGCGTTAGCTCAGTTTAAGAGAGTCGGTTCGAGTCCGCTTACCTCCATCCCAGTCACAGCAAGGGTTTCAGCGATTCGGAAATTTTTAGGGAAAATTGCCCTGTACCAAAATCGTACCACTTTTGGGCATGTTTTTTCTGGGGATAGAACTCACTAGCCCTTACAGGGAGCGCAATCTGGATTGAAAATTCCGATCCCAAATCGTACCAGTTTGGAGGGGTTTAATAGAGGTTGGGGAAGGTTTGGGTGGTTAAGGGTTTGGTTCCTGAGTAAAAGCGGATGACGGTTTCAATTTTGTCGCCAATCAGGTGGGCAATGGTGGGGAAGGGGACTCCATGTTCGTGATGAATGTTGGTGACGAAGGAATGGCGTAGGCAGTAGGGGCGTAGGCGCTTGCGGATTTCTCCTTCGGCTACTAAGGAGTGAAGGACGCAATTCCAGACCCGACTAGAAAAGTTGCTTTGGTCGATGTACTTTTTGTGAGGCGAGGGGAAGACTAAGCCCGATCGCCTCTTTCGCTCCTCTAATAGGTCCTGAAGGGCTAGGGAGATGGGAATAGTTCGGATGAGGTGGTTTTTGGTGTACGGCTTGAGGATGTTTTTAGAAAAGACTTTGGTGATGGAAGCTTCGCAACTAGCCTGGGGCCAAAACAAGTCAGACCACAGCAGGGAGATCGCTTCTTCGGGTCTGCACCCGGTAGTAGACGCGATCTCCCTTCTTGGGTAATTCAGGGTTGGGTGAGGGTTGCGATCGATCCGGAGGCTTGGGGATGGAGAGAAACTTCCTCAACAAGCGCCAGGGGATAAAAAGCTTATCTGTCTGTGTGGGCAGCCTTTTCTTATCCCACATGTTAGAGCCGAGGTCTCCCAAGTTTATCGAATCATTCGCTCTAGCGGTGACCAACACTCGGTTACCCCTTATTTCGTGAACCAACCCACAACAGGGAACCGGCTTCTCTGTGAATAAGTTCTCAATCAAGAATCCCATGCGATCGCCCACCTTTAACGCCTCAGTCCCTGGCGTTGAGTCTGTAACGGAATGTAACGGCGTGCTATCAATTTCCTCTGAACTTTCGCAATAATCATCGTTTTCAGCGAGTTGATCCGCAATTTTTTGCATTTTCCGGTTTGGGGAAATCATCGCGTTTTGCTGGATCAACTGGATCTTTAAAGTTGTCCTCGTGCTGCACATTGCTGAAGGGACTAGACGAGCATCGGGATGAAAGCCGGCCAATCTTGGGAGTACTCTTCGAGAAGAAACTTCGCGTCTACCATGCCTCCAAGATCGAAACAATTGCCAGAACTGACTAGAATTCGATACAATCATTATCCACATCAAATTCGGGGCGGGTAAATACACAGCACTCTCTGGATTCGCTTGTCCCGACAGAAAGCAAAATCCCTGCCAACATCCAGCAGTAATTGATACGAAATCTTATCGATCAATAGGGATATGATGTCTGCATCGCTGAGTTGACCAGCTCCTATAGCACAAAAAGCACGCAGCGTCAGAAACTCCCAATCCAAAAATACCTTTGATGAATCCCATGGACAGAATTTTAACTCAAGATCAACTGCATCCACTAACTGGTTCTTCCGACCTGGGGACTTCAGGACGAGAAGAAAAAGTTTTACGCCAACTCACAGAAGAACGAGATGCCTGTGGGGTGGGAGTCATTGCCCATCCCCAAGGGATTGCCAGCCATGATTTAATTACCAAAGCCTTATCGGGTTTAACCTGTCTCGAACATCGGGGAGGTTGTAGCGCCGATCGAGACTCTGGAGATGGGGCGGGGGTAATGACCGGTATTCCCTGGGACTTATTCCAAGACTGGAGCCAGACAGAAGACATTACGCTGCCAAGTCCTAGCCATATGGGAGTGGCAATGGTCTTTTTACCCCAGGATGGATCGGCCCGCAACAAAGCCAAAGCCTTATTTGAACAACATCTGAGAGAAGAAGGGTTGAAGCCACTTGGATGGCGCGTGGTTCCAGTAAACCTGGAGATTTTAGGGCCCCAAGCACGGGAAAATGAACCGCAAATTGAACAATTACTGGTTGAGTCTCCAAATCTATCGGGACAGGAGCTAGAGCGCCTGTTGTATTTAACTCGGAAGAAAACCCATTTAGATGCCGATCGCTCCGGAGTTGAGATCTATATTGTTTCCTTTTCTACTCGCCAAATTCTCTACAAAGGCATGGTACGCTCCGTTATCTTGGGAGACTTTTATCTGGATCTCAAAAATCCTCTCTATACCAGCAGTTATGCTATTTTTCACCGAAGATTCAGTACAAACACGATGCCAAGATGGTCGTTAGCCCAACCCCTACGGATGTTGGGGCATAACGGAGAAATTAACACCCTCTTGGGCAATTTGAACTGGATGCGGACTCGCGAAATCGAATTTACCTCACCCGTATGGGGCGATCGCCTGAAAGAACTGCTTCCTCTGACCAACCGCAGCGCCTCCGACTCGGCTAACCTCGATAATGTCTTCGAGTTGATGGTACTCTCCGGACGCACCCCCATGGAAGCCTTAATGATCCTGGTTCCCGAAGCCTTCCACAATCAACCGGCTTTAGACAATCGTCAAGAAATTATCGACTTTTACGAATACTATGCCGGCATCCAAGAACCGTGGGATGGCCCAGCCCTACTGGTGTTTAGCGATGGTCGCTATGTGGGAGCAGCCCTAGACCGCAATGGTCTGCGCCCAGCTCGCTACAGTTTAACCAAAGATGGCTATATTGTGATTGCTTCGGAAACCGGTAGTATTCTCCTGGATGAATCCGAAGTCATCGAAAAAGGTCGCTTAGGCCCGGGACAAATGATGGCCATTGACCTGGAAAATCACCAAGTACTGCACAACTGGGAAATTAAACAACAGGTCGCCAGTCAATATCCCTATGGAGAATGGCTGAAAGCAGGAACCCACGATCTTGCCGAACTGCCTTGGGATACTCACCTAAACCTAGACGAGAAAACTCTACTCAGATCCCAAACTGCTTTTGGCTATACCTCGGAAGATGTGGAAATGGTGGTACAGTCCATGGCTGAACTGGGCAAAGAGCCAACCTTCTGCATGGGGGATGATATTCCCTTAGCAGTGCTGTCCCAGAAACCTCATGTGCTGTATGACTACTTTAAGCAGCGCTTCGCTCAGGTCACGAACCCCCCCATTGACCCCCTGCGGGAAAAATTGGTGATGTCTCTGCAAATTCGTTTAGGCGACCATCCTAACCTGCTCGATCCTCAGTCCCGGAAAACGACCCAATTGCGCCTGCCGACACCGATTTTAAGTGAGGCGGAGTTATCAACGCTGGAACATTCCCTACTCAAAGCGCGGGAGGTTTCCACATTGTATCCGGTGGGAGAATCCCTGAAGGTTGCCATTGACCAACTGTGCGATCGCGTAGATACCGCAGTCAGAGAAGGCGCGAAAGTGGTTGTTCTTACAGACCGCAATCTTACCCCCGACCAAACCTATATTCCGCCCCTAGTGGCAACCGGTGCAGTTCACTACCATTTGATTCGCAATCAACTGCGCTGTGAAACCTCCATTGTGATCGATACAGCTCAATGTTGGAGTACCCATCATGTGGCTTGTTTAGTGGGCTATGGTGCGTCCGCAGTGTGTCCCTATCTGGCTTTGGAAACCGTGCGCCATTGGTGGAGCAGCGATCGCACCCAAGGGTTTATGGAGCGCGGCAAACTGCCCAAGATCTCCATGGAACAAGCCTTAGATAACACCCGCCATGCGATCGAGTTGGGACTGCTGAAGATTTTATCGAAAATGGGGATTTCTCTACTCTCTTCCTATCATGGGGCACAGATTTTTGAGGCGATCGGTATTGGGGAAGAGTTGCTCGATCTAGCCTTTGAAGGCACGGTTTCGCGCGTTGGTGGCTTATCTCTGGATGAATTGGCCCAAGAAACTCTGCAATTCCACGCCAAAGCGTTCCCAGAACTGGACGGCAAAAAACTGGAAAATCGCGGCTTTATCCAATATCGTACCGGCCTAGAGTATCATATGAATTCCCCGGAAATGTCCAAGGCATTGCATAAGGCGGTGAAAAATGGGACGGATGGATATGACCATTACGAGTTGTACCAAAAAATGCTGCAAGAGCGTCCCCCTTGTGCCCTGCGGGATTTACTGGAGTTTCGCCCCGATACTCAATCTATTCCCCTCGAAGAAGTAGAACCGGTCGAAAACATTGTTAAACGGTTCTGTACCGGGGGAATGTCCCTAGGAGCCTTGGGACGGGAAGCCCATGAAACTTTAGCGATCGCCATGAACCGTCTGGGCGGTAAATCGAACTCTGGAGAAGGGGGCGAAGATCCCTTGCGCTATACCACCCTTCACGATGTCGATGGTGAAGGAAATAGTGCTAGTTTTGCCCACCTCAAGGGTCTGCAAGCTGGAGATACGGCCAGCAGTGCCATTAAACAGGTGGCTTCGGGGCGCTTTGGCGTGACTCCTGAATACCTGATGAATGGCAAGCAGATTGAGATTAAGATGGCCCAAGGAGCCAAACCCGGAGAAGGGGGCCAACTTCCCGGTAAAAAGGTGAGTCCCTATATCGCCATGTTGCGGAGATCTAAACCCGGTGTACCTCTGATTTCTCCTCCTCCCCACCACGATATTTATTCCATTGAAGATTTAGCACAGCTTATTTTTGACCTGCATCAAATTAATCCGAATGCAGGCGTGAGTGTCAAACTGGTGTCAGAAGTTGGTATCGGTACAGTTGCCTGTGGAGTCGCTAAAGCTAATGCCGATATTATCCAAATTTCCGGCCACGATGGTGGAACGGGTGCGAGTCCCCTGAGTTCGATTAAACATGCGGGAGTGCCCTGGGAATTGGGCGTAACTGAAGTGCATCGGATGCTGATGGAAAATGGATTGCGCGATCGCGTTTTACTCCGGGCTGATGGCGGTCTCAAAACCGGCTGGGATGTGGTCATGGCCGCACTCTTGGGAGCTGAAGAATATGGATTTGGCTCCATTGCCATGATTGCTGAAGGCTGCATTATGGCTCGCATTTGCCACACCAACAATTGCCCCGTAGGAGTTGCTACCCAACAAGAACGACTACGCCAGAAGTTTACCGGTATCCCGGGCCATGTAGTCAACTTCTTCTATTTTATCGCTGAAGAAGTACGTCAACTCTTGGCACGGTTGGGCTATCGTTCCTTAAACGAAATTATCGGTCGTGCTGACCTATTGCAGGTGCGGAATGTGGAGTTAGCCAAAACTAACCATATTCATGTCCTGTCCCTAATTGACGATTTACCTGATACTAGAAGCGATCGCAGTTGGCTGGGCCACGGCCCCGTTCACTCCAACGGCCCGGTTTTAGATGATGACATCTTAGCCGATGCCCAGATTAAATCCGCTATTTCTGAACAAGGCAAGGTGAGCAAAACCTGGAAAATTGTCAACACTGACCGCTCCGTAGGAGCGCGAATCTCTGGTGAAATTGCCCGTCGCTACGGCAATAGCGGCTTTAGCGGAGAGTTGAAACTGTCCTTTACCGGCAATGCGGGGCAAAGTTTTGGTGCATTTAATTTACCCCGAATGCACCTGCACCTGACCGGAGATGCGAATGATTATGTGGGTAAAGGAATGCATGGGGGCGAAATTGTCATCGTTCCAGCAACCAATGCAACATTTGACCCCTCGGAAAATGTCATTGTCGGCAATACCTGTCTCTATGGTGCAACCGGCGGTACTCTGTTTGCCAATGGTCAAGCTGGAGAGCGTTTTGCGGTTCGCAACTCCCTCGGCAAAGCTGTCATTGAAGGGGCGGGCGACCACTGCTGCGAGTATATGACGGGTGGTGTGGTTGTAGTTCTCGGATCGACTGGCCGCAATGTGGGGGCAGGGATGACCGGAGGATTGGCTTATATTCTTGATGAAGATGAGAATTTCCCGGAAAAAATTAATCCCGAGATTGTGACCCTTCAACGGGTAACCTCGAAGGTGGGTGCAGTTTCTGTGCGAGAGTTGATTGAGTTGCACTATTCCCGCACGGGAAGTCCGAAAGCCAAGATGATTTTAGAGAACTGGGAAACCTATTTGCCTAAGTTCTGGCAAGTCGTTCCCCCTTCGGAAGCTAATTCTCCAGAGGTGAATGATAATCTGGTTGTGGATAAGGTGGCTGTTGAGGCTTAATTTACATCAGGGGTCAATGCTTGTTGACCCCTAATCGTTAACGTTTTTTAGACTAACCTGAGTTCGGGATAAGGAAAGGAGGATGGAGTAAGCTGAAAGTTACCAAACATCAGCACCATCCTCCACAATGACTACTAGCTTAGAAGAACTGTATCTAAGGGGCGGGGCCGCTTCAACTCAACGGATGCCACATCACTCCTATTTTCTACGGAAACTGTACTTAGGGCATCAGAAGAGAGAGCATTTCTTTCTTTTCCCTCTCCTCTAACCCACTGGAACTGTTGTCTTGTCTATTCTTTATTTCCCTCCTTATCTACATCGATGGAGCTGGCTGTTTAACGATCTCTGACTTGGCCCGATCTCCTACTCTCTTAAGATACAAGGGGCGGGTTTCAAACCTGCCCCTACAACAATGTCTCATTGTTAATCGAATTCACTATATCTTGACTGGCTAGAAAAGCTTGGTCTTGAATAGAAGTTACTGTAGAATTTTCACGAATCACTTCCGCGAGGGTGATACTTTCGAGTTCTGCCCTCCAAGGATGTAAATCAACATCATTGAGATAAAAGAAGCGATCGCCCCTTCTACATCTAAGGTACGGTAGCGAGTATAACCTCGGTTGTAGTAAGCTTGTGTAAGATTAGGGTCTAACTCCAGTGCTTGATCAAAATCAGCGATCGCTTCTGCATAATTTCCGGCTTCAAAGTTAGCAGTAGCTCGATTATTGTAAACCTCTGCTTGCTTGGCATTCTTAGCCAAAACTTCAGTATACTCTGCAATCGCTTCAGTATAATTTCCCTGTTCTGCGTGGGCTATCCCTTGAGAAAACTGGCGAGATTTTAAGTATCTCAACGTTAAGAATGTGCCCAAACTGCCAATAATCGAGAGAGCAGTGTAAACGGCGATCGCTTTGTGCAAAGATTTTATGATATTTTCTCCGAAGAATTGATGAATAAGAATGGATAGATCCTGTAGAGGTGAGAGGTACATCGCCCCTACATAATGAAAAATTGACAACATAATTTTAGTAATTCTCATTAGGATGTATGATCCCGCCGAGCCTACTGTAGGGGCGAAAAGTTTTTCGCCCCTACGACTTTTTTCGACAGATTAAACGGCAACGGTTGCTTCTAAGTGATTTAAGCGCTCTGCCAAAAGACTCTCTAACTGTTCTAAGGCTTTAGAGAATCCTTTAATCCCTTCGTCGAGTTTTTCTGAAGCCATGGGATCTTCAGCGTGCATTTTGTCGAAGGTGTCCTTATCCATGGGGATTTTTTCGATCGCCATTTCCTGAGCTGCATCTGGACAGAGTTTTCTTGGTAATTCCCCAACCGTTGCATCGAGTTCCCCTAGGAGTTTCGGGGAAATCGTGAGTAGATCGCATCCCGCTAATTCAGTGATTTCGCCAATGTTGCGGAAACTGGCTCCCATGACTTCCGTGGAATAGCCAAATTTCTTGTAGTAGTTGTAGATTTTAGTGACCGACAATACACCGGGATCTTCGGCAGAGGGATAGCTATCGCGTCCCGTTTGTTTCTTGTACCAGTCTAAAATCCGACCCACAAAGGGGGAGATTAGGGTAACTCCGGCTTCTGCGCAGGCGATCGCCTGGTGGAATCCAAACAAGAGGGTTAAATTACAATGGATACCTTCTTTTTCCAGAATTTCTGCTGCTTGGATGCCTTCCCAAGTGGAAGCAATTTTAATTAAGATGCGATCGCGAGATACCCCAGCCGCTTCATATTGGGCGATAATGTCTCTAGCTTTGGCGATCGTGCCTTCCGTATCATAGGATAAGCGAGCATCTACTTCTGTAGACACCCGTCCGGAGATAATATCCAAGATTTTTAGCCCAAATTCGACAGCTAGGCGATCAAAGGCTAAATTAGCCACCTCCTGAATCGTTGCTGCATTTCCTAAGTCTTTTCTGGCTTTTTTCACCGTACTATCGACAATCTCTTGATATTCCGGCATTTGAGCGGCTGCAGTAATCAAAGAGGGATTCGTGGTCGCATCGCGGGGGGTGAATTTTTCCATCGATTGCATATCCCCCGTATCGGCAACTACAACTGTCATTTGGCGCAGTTGTTCGAGTAACGTCTGACTCATATTATCTCCTAATAACGATTGAATTAGGCAAGTCTTTGGAAAGATACAACTTGCCTAATTCAATCATAGGAATTCGAGTTCTGTCCTGAAATTAAATAACCCTTAAAAATTTAGGGGGTATGGCAAAAAAGTTTAAGGATTATTTTAGGATTAAAGTATAGCGCTTCACGAATTACCCATGACTAGCACGTAGGGCTTACATTTCATGACGTTTAAGCCGTCGCAAGCGATCGGAATAACTCCGGAGCACCTCTAGGGCAAATTCTGGCGTTTCTTGCACCGCAAATAAAAAGCGCCCTTTATCGATAAATGCTAGGGTGCAATCAGTTTTTGCTACTGCGGTAGAAGCGCGAGTCCCTTCGTGATGCACTAAAGCACCTTCCCCAAATACATCACCCTTTTCAATAGTTTCGACAACTTCACCATTGACTTTTAATTCCACCGTTCCTTCAATGATGCCATACATATGTTGCCCTTTATGGCCATCTTCAAAGATAATATCGCCCACCTTAAAGTGGCGTGGTTCGGGTTGTTTTTGAAATAATTTAATCGTTTCTAGCGCAGCCATAAACACTCAATTTACCTCCTATTGTGTTTAATCTATGCCTTGACTCATTTCAAGGGCAAGGGGCTGGGGGCCCCTTTTTTTAGTTCTTCCTCTCCAGAGATTAAGTGATTACGGTGGGTTTTTCTCTGCCGGTTAAAGCTTGGATTTGAGCAATTTCGTCAGCGAGTTCAATTAAAGAAGCTAAAGCCTCTTGTGGGTCTTGATGATGTGCTTTAGAATCGGGTTCATATCGTTCTAAATACACGCGCAAAGTTGCCCCTTGGGTTCCAGTTCCGGATAAACGGAAGACAATACGCGAGCCATCGGTAAACCCAATGCGAATCCCTTGTTTCGTTGCTACACTACCATCTATGGGGTCAGTATAGCTGAAGTCATCGGCATATTTGACTTCATACTTTCCATACTGTTTTCCTTGGAGTGTAGGAACGAGAGAGCGCAAGTTTTCCATTAAGGTATTAGCGGGTTTAGTCTCTACTCCTTCATAGTCATGACGAGAATAGTAATTCCGACCGTAGGTTTGCCAATGTTCTTGGACAATTTCCTCGACAGATTGCTGTTTAACCGCGAGGATATTGAGCCAAAATAAAACGGCCCAGAGACCATCTTTTTCGCGCACGTGATTGGAACCGGTTCCAAAACTTTCTTCGCCGCAAAGGGTTGCTTTTCCAGCATCGAGAAGATTACCAAAGAATTTCCAGCCGGTGGGCGTTTCGTAACAGTCGATACCCAGTTTTTCGGCCACGCGATCTGGTGCTTCACTGGTGGGCATGGAACGGGCAATGCCGGCTAGGCCTTCTTTGTATCCGGGGACGAGGGTGGCGTTGGCGGCGAGGACGGCTAAACTATCGCTAGGGGTAACAAAAAAGTGGTTGCCCAATATCATATTGCGATCGCCGTCTCCATCAGACGCTGCACCAAAGTCAGGTGCATTATCTCCATAGAGAATCTCGACTAAATCATGGGCGTAGACTAAGTTCGGATCGGGATGACCGCCACCAAAGTCTTCTAGGGGAACTCCATTTTGCACGGTTCCCGCAGGTGCTCCGAGACGAGTTTCAAACAGTTCTTTGGCATAGGGCCCGGTAACGGCGTGCAGGGAGTCCATACACATGCGAAACTGGCCAGAACTGAGGTAATCGCGAATCACGTTAAAGTCAAACAGGGACTCCATCAACTCGGCATAGTCAGCAACCGAGTTAATCACCTCGACGCTCATATCTCCTAGTTTGAAGCTGCCTAACTGATCAAGATTGAGGTCGGCCGCTTCTAAGATTGTATAGCGATCGATGGTTTTGGAGCGATCGTAAATGGCGCTGGTCACCTTTTCTGGAGCTGGCCCGCCATTACTGACGTTATACTTCACGCCAAAATCCCCTTCTGGCCCTCCTGGGTTATGACTAGCAGAAAGAACAATACCTCCAAATGCCCCATTTTTACGGATAATGCAAGAAGCAGCAGGAGTGGATAAAATTCCTCCTTGTCCCACTAGAGTTCGACCTACACCATTTGCGGCCGCAATTTTCAAAATCGTCTGGATAGCTGGTCGGTTATAATAGCGACTATCTCCACCTAAAACTAAGGTTTTACCCTGAAAGTCCTCTAAACTATCAAAAATGGATTGGATGAAATTTTCCAAATAATGCGGTTGTTGAAATACCGGAACCTGTTTGCGTAAACCGGAGGTTCCCGGTTTTTGGTCGGTAAACGGTTGAGTTGAAATGGTCTTTATACTCATAAAAAGCTGATGCTCGGATCTTCAGCCTCTTTATTTTCGAGCATTTCGTGCCTCTTGAAGCAGGGAGTGGGAAAATCTTTGGCGCATTATGAGCAATAGTTAGGAGAGAGCGCCCCTAAAGTCCCTGAACCCTACAAATCCAGTTGACTAATAATCTCCTGTAGCACTTGTGCTGAATGATGTAGTTGTTGCTGTTCCATCTCATTGAGAGATAAATGAATGAGCTTAGTTGCGCCTTGGCAGTCTACTAAAGTCGACAATACGTCTGGCACTACAAGCGCTACTCTGGTAACTGCCCAAATAAAATGGGAATTTCTGACGGGGAGGCGATCAATCGCTAAACAGAAAAAGATTGGGTTGTGAACAGGTAACCCTATTCCACCTTGGGAGTGGCGAAACAATAATTGATTGACTGTACGTTGGCAACCCAACTTGTAGGGAAAATGCTTGCTACAGCGATGGTTTATGGTAAGGGAGCGAAAAAAGACCATTTGCTATAAATCAAGAATATTCTGCTCCCTTGCCACCGCTTCGCTCAACCATCACCTCTGCGCATTTTCCTGAGTGGAGCTGGCGATCCTAAATTGGGTCTCAAAATCCCTCTGTTTGTGGGTCAGAGTCTCGATGTTTGCGGGTCGCTACAGCTATAGTCGCATCCAGTATTTCAGCAGGGTGCTTTATAATATAGTCAACATAATTTATCTCTTCCTCATTTGGTTCATTTTTTTTATTCAGACTCATCAATGCGGTTCTCATACCAGCTTTTTTTGCGGGCATCAAATCTGCTTTTATTCTATCTCCAATATATAAAATCTCTTGAGCAGATATATTTGATAGCTGAAGAATTTTGTTAAAACCTTCGCTATTAGGTTTAGGATAATGTAACTCATCGTTAGTGATAATATGTGCAAAAATATTTATATCAATGCCTATATATTTTAGCATTTCTTTCGTATCATTGCGTTTCTTTCCACTAAATAGGGAGTGGGGTGGAAACCGTTGAGTCAACTTGTAAAAGGTTTGTTTAATGGATTCATCAGGTACGATGTAGTCTTTTACAGAAATATTACGATTTCTTAACCAAAAATCTTTATCTTTGCCCAAGCTCATAAAAACCATACAGCGACTGCCATGCTCTTCATAAGCTTGTAGACATTCCTGCTCTATCTGAGGAGTTACAGTCTGCCCGATAATTGAAGCATAAAGTTCTATAAATCGTTTTGTTTTCTTTTCATAAAAAGTAGGCAATGTTTTATAAAGAGTTTCCCCAAAATCCCACCAAATGTGTTGGATATTGTGTTGAAATTTCAACATATTGAAGTCCAGATAACGATGTTTGTTCAAAAACGTATAATAATATGAAATCATCAGCTTATGGCTCAAAGTTGTGCCCCAAGATTCCAGGCGATCGCGCCCTAAAGATCTATGATGTCAAACGTTACACCATAACTTGAGCGCAGATTACAGGTGTGATGATCGGTACTATTTGTATCACTTAATTCCAGGTTATAAAAATCGACCCGATCGTGGTCAATATAAGGCCCTGCGTGCCAGGTTCCCAGGTGGAGTTTCACGAAGCAGTTACCAGGAATATGAAAGGCTCGGATCTCATTGAGGTCAGGTTGCGGGTTTTCACTCGGTGGTGCAACGCCTAAAAACCAATCTTTACCTTCAAGCGATCCTAGGCATTGGGTGCAGTTTTGATGACGGGTAATGGCGGAAAATTGTCGCCCGTTTTGGTGCAAGCGCATGATGTAAAATCGAGGCTCTCCGCGATCGAGGATCAGTTGGGCATCCTGGAAATCATAGGGTTTGTCGTCATCAGTAGCCCAGATCGCTTGACCGTAGGGGGCGAAGTTTTCTGGGGAGATCCAGGGAGCTGGAAGGGTTTGCAATTTGAGAGGTTGGGTCATCAGACTCAAGGGGTGATAAAGAGGATAAAGAGTATACTATATAGCGCTGCATACTTGGCTAAAAATCGACGAGTTCGATAGAAGATATTTATCAAGAAACTTGTATAATGATCTACAACATTTAGAAATAGTAGAAATCATTCATTATTCCATCAAAACCTCATCATAAATATCTGTCATTGTGAAGGTTAAACCTACTGATTTTAACTCTAAACGATCGCCTTCCTCTAAAATTTCCAGAGACCAATTTCCCGCTGTATTCCGTCGATACATTTCCACCTTCATTTCCGTTTGCGACACGAGCACATATTCCTGTAAACTGGGCAAACTTTGATAATTTATCCATTTTTCTCGCCGATCTAAACTTTCAGTGGAAGGAGAAAGTACTTCCACAATTAAACAAGGACGAGTTTTATGATATTTTGCCGTATCTTGGGGGTCGCAAGTCACCATGACATCGGGATAATAAAAAATGTCTGCCGTATCGCGAGCGATAGGTATATTGACTTTCATATCTGACATGAACGTTTTACAACCACTCCCCCGCAAGCGAATGTTTAAGAGACTGACAATATTGATAGCAATCCGATTATGTGCTTCGCTACCCCCAGACATGGCGAAGATTTGACCGCCCAGATATTCATGGCGAATGGGACTTATTTTTTCTGCTTCCAGATAGTCCGGTACGGAAATAAATGCTGTAGAAACTTTCATAAATTTGTCCTATTTTGAGAGATTTCTTCCAGCATAACCGCCACCACCGGTATCGATCGCCATCTTATCCCCAAAGTAGGGAAAAACAGTTAATCTATTACCCATTATGGCGATTCTCTCTTCTATGAAGTACAGCTTGAAGGCTTAGAACCTAAGCAATGGGAGCTATTGCTAGAGTGCCTGTTGCCTATTGGCTAGGGGGAAGTACTATATCACTCTTCAAATGTTGTCGCTAACGGTTTCGGAGACAATTGAGCGACTAAAGAGGCGATCGCCTGGGTATAATGGCGATCGGAAGACGTTGCACGTAAACGGGCATTTCGTACTAAGCGCCGTTGCTCTTGTTGACTCAACTCTATCGTCACATCTGGCGTAATCCCCGTTTTACTGATATCGGTTCCCTTCGGCGTGTAATAATGGGCAACGGTCACCGCTAATCCAGAGCCATCGGAGAGGGAATGAACTGCCTGCACTAAAGCTTTACCAAAGGTTTTCATTCCCACAATTTGAGCGCGATGATTATCTTGCAGAGCGCCAGTGAGAATTTCACTAGAACTAGCCGATTTTTGATCGACTAAAACCGCTAAAGGTCTTTTCGTTAAGGCAGTACGGTTAGCTCGCACAGACTCCCAATTACCATCGCGGTCAATGGTACTGACAATTGCCCCATTGTCAAGCCACATACGGGCAATTTCAATACTTGATTCTAATAATCCCCCTGGGTTACCGCGCAAATCCAACACAAACCCATCAACGTTTTGATGTTCTAAATCCTTAATCGAGCGCTCCATTTGTTCTGCTGCATGGGAGCTAAATTCATCTAAGCGAATATAGCCGACTCGCAGGGAACCCTCTTGTTTCACTTCATAATTAACCGCAGGAACTTCCACCGTAGCTCGGACTAATTCTAATTCAAAAGCCCCCCATCCGGGTCGGGTTAGTTTCAGTTTAACTTGACTGCCCACATCCCCCCGAATCAGTTGGCTAACCGTTTGTAGAGACATGCCTTCCGTAGACTGACCATCAATCGCTAAAATGATATCTCCAGCCAGAATCCCCGCTTTTAAGGCAGGAGAATTTTCATAGGGTTTAACCACGGTTAATCGGCGAGTTTGGGGATGGATTTCTAAGGAAATACCCACCCCTGATAATTCCCCAGAGGTTTGCTCGGTCAGTCGTTGAAACTGCTTCGGGTCAAGAAAACGGGTATAGGGATCGTTAAGCTGTTTGAGAGCGGCTCGAATAGCTCTATAGGCTTGATCCGGACTGGTATATTGGCGATCCAGGAGATCCTGTCGCACATTTAACCAATCGACTTGATTAAAATTGGGGTCAACATACTCGCGGTTCACAATTTGCCAGGTTTCATCCACAATGGATTTGGGACTATCCTGTAGGGCTGCACTTACGGATTGACACCAGGCTGTACCCAGTAAACCTAAGCTTGCTGTGGTAGTTAAGGTGCCACTGAGCAAGGCAATTTGAAGCGGTTTTAAGCAGTTTTTATACCAATTCATTGGGATTATTCGCGATGGAGGTTAGAGAGTGAGCCGTCCTATTTGGTCTTCATCTTCATTTTATCGATTAATTTAGTCGATGAGCCGCAATACTGAATTAATCGAAGAAGGCAAAATGCTCAAGGAAGCCCTTTGAGTCTACTTCAAGGGGAAAATCTCACTTTCCCTATTGTGAGCCACTTTTCCCATGGTTCGACCAGTGAACATAACATAACTTTACATCGACTCAGCAAAATGGCAATCGCCTATACTCAGAATCGCATGGATGGTCGGTTCGTTGGGAGGTGATGATGAAGATTTGGGCGCGACTCGGCTCTTGGGTGCTGCCTCGTTGGTTGCTGTTTGGCACTTTGGTAGGACTTAGTCTGATTATAGTGATTGGCAGTGGGTGGGCGATCGCCACTTCACAAAAACTCTCTGCTGCTTCCCAATCTCCCCTTGATGCCTATTTAATGCTAGGGGGAAGTATTCGCCGAGAAGTCCATATGACGCAAGTCGCCAAAGATGATCCTAACATTCCTATTTTAATCTCCCAAGGAGCTGACGATCCGTGCATTATTCGCCTATTTGAAGTTAATACTGCTCCCCAAAATCAAGTGTGGTTAGAACGTTGCGCCCATTCCACCTTTGAAAACTTTTACTATACGTTACCCATTCTGAAACAATGGGGAGTTCACCACGTGCAAACGATCACCTCTGCTCGGCATCTCCCCCGCGCCCAATGGTTAGGAACAATTATCCTTGGTAGTCATGGCATCTGGATGGAAACATATACGGTCAAAGAACAAGGCATTCCTGGCAATACAGAATCGAGTTTAAAAACTGGATTAGATGTGATTCGTAGCCTCATTTGGGCAGGAATTAGCCAATTTTATCAACCCAGTTGCCGGCAGTTTTATCGCCTCGTGGACTCTAATTTACAAGAGTGGATAGAAAAAGGATATGGCTGTGAAGATCAATGGGATTTACGCCATATTTTCAAGGAGATGCCGTAATGGGGAATAGGGAATAGATAATAGGAGGTTATCTCCGTGTTCCCCATGTTCCCCTAAGAGGCAGAACCAGCAACTTTTAATTCTCCTGCCATGATTCGCTTAAAGACCTGATGGTTGCGAACCGATTCTAAGTCAGCATCATTTTGAGCCACTTCCCGATACATGGGATTAATTTTAATGGCGCGATGGAGACTAATTAGGGAAGATTTTTGATCGCCCATTAAGGCATAACAATAGGCTTTATTGTAATGAGCATTGGCATGATCGGGTTTACATTTTAAGGCTTCATCAAGACTGGATAGGGCTTCTTTATAGCGTTTCAGTTTACTGAGAGTATATCCCCGGTTATCCCAGGCTTCATATTTATCAGGTTGTATGCGAAGGGCTTGTTCATAGGAAGCAATTGCCTCATCAAAGCGATCTAATTTTTCTAAAGCATTGCCCCGATTATTCCAATAATCGGCTTTATTCTCTTCTAATTCGATCGCTCGATCGTAGGCTTCCAGGGCTTCTTCATATCGGTGTAATTCATACAGCACATAGCCTTTTGCATACCAAATTTCGGGATTATTGGCTTGCAAACTCAGCACCTGGTTATAGGAATCTAAAGCGGGTTCATAGCGCCGAATTTGGGCTAAAGAATTACCGCGTTGTTGCCAAAGTAAGGGATCGTCGGCACGATATTGAATCGCTTTATCATAGGCAGAAACAGCTTCTTCATAGCGCTGAAGTTTTACCAAGACATTGGCTAAATTCATCCAAATTAAGGGGTCAGATTGTTTATACGCAACGGCTTTATTATAGGACTCTAAAGATTCTTCATATTGTTGTAATTTGGCCAAAGTTCCACCACGATTATTCCAGGCTTCAGGAAAATTCTCCCGTAATTTTAACGCCCGATCGTAGGAGGCGATCGCTTCTGAATGGCGGCCGAGTTTGGCTAATGCACCACCACGATTATTCCAGGCTTCAGGGAAATGGGTTTGATGAGCGATCGCCTGATCGTAAAGGGTAATCGCCTCATGATACCGACCTTGCAAAAATTGGGTATCTCCTTGCCTCAGATACTCATTGGCTGCTTTAGAATAGGATGGAGGGGGAGGGGGTTGGGCAGGATTTGCTCCATTTGTACCATTTGCCCCATTTGCACCATTGATTCCATTGATTACCCCATGCCCATTTTGCACGGCATTGGCTGCTTCTGTTAACCGAGGTAAAACTTCTGCTAATTTTTGATAAATTTCATCTTTTGCTTTTTCGGTCTCAGCCGCAATTTCCCTAAGTTCCGATACGGCTTCTGACTTAGCGTGACTGATTTGTTGTTCAGCTAATAATTCCTTTTCAGCGATCGCCTCTAACACGGTTTCGGCAGAACCAATGGTCTGTTTAATCGAGGATACCGCATCCTGTTCAAAGCTGGCCAACTCTTGTTTATGAAACTCCGTTTGCTGCTTTAACCGTTGCAGTTGGAGCCAAAAGCCAATGGTCACTAGGGCAAAAAACAGCGCCAAAAACGCCACAAACAAGGCATTCATGGAGATCATCGTACTAAAAAACGTCGCCTCTACTTCATTGGCGATCGCATCCCGCATGTCAGAATCTAATCTTCCCCCCTGTGCAATAAGCTGTTCTTCCTGTAACCCTTGAGCGGTTGAAGGTTCAACCACTGCCAAATTTGCCAGTCCTCCCGTAGACCATATGAGAGTAGAGAGGATGAATGCCATCTGATTGTTCATTTGAGTGCCCAGTAAAACCTGCCAGATTTCTCCAAATTATCCCATTTTTCGTTAAATTGACGAGTGTATTCTAATTCACTTCTAAACGACACGGTAAATAAAGCTTAATGAACACCAAGCCTTAACCGAAAACGCATAACTATCGGGTTTAATCCATTCTGGAGCAAGTTCGGCCCGACTGGCTTGGTGTAGATCTTCTAAAATCGCTTTAGCTGTAGCTCCAGGATTTTTGACCGTACCCGATACGCCCTTTGATCCAGTTGAAGATTCAGCTAACTTCAAGACTTTAGCCGTTTGCGTAAAGGGAGCCACACTAAAGAGTATTTGCGTGTGGGCTAATCCATCCCCACAGCATACTGTCCATTCAACCGGGGCGATCGCCTCTGGCAGAAAAATACTGGCTCCTGGAGGAATGACTAACTGTTGATTCTCTACGGTAACATTTAGCTCTGTCTGGCTTCCAGAACTTGGGCTGGCGCTTTTGAGGGATAAGGAGACTTTAGAGGGTTGAAATAGCTCTAATGCTCCAGAACGATCCAAGCCGAACAACATCACGTATAAGGGGCGATCTTCCTGGTTATGGAGACGGTAACCGATGCGACTGCCGATCTCTAGATTAAGTAAGGAGGGGATTTTAGCGGCTGAAGTCCGGGGAATGGGCGATCGCACCGGTTCCTGTCTAGCGATAATTTCTCGTTCGGGGGTAAACTTCTCCAAAGTGGCTCGCACTGCCAAACGAGACGATCCAGGATTAACCGTTAACTGTAACAGTTTCATCGCCCAGAGGGCATCCAAGGTGGGCATTAACCGCCGAATTGCTGTTTTGACCGCTTCATCAGTTTCTCCCATGGTATGGGGAATTAAGTCTAATCCAGGGGAAAATAAGCCATAGCTGTTGTGGGAATTAATGCCCTGGGAGAGATTGGAATTAATCCCCTTACTAAACACACAATTAACCGCTTGGGTTAATTCTCCTAAAACCACCGTAGACACATTGGGAATACCTGAGAAGGCACTGGTGGCATCAACCCGTTCTATACGTTCTAAGTCTTGGCAGATCCCCACGACTAAGTTTAGGGAACGGGAGAGATAACGCACCGATTCTTGAATCAGGTCTCCTTCTTCTATATCTAGGTCAACGTTATTGCCAGGAACCATTACGGCTTTTGCCTTTAAGCCTTCAATCGAGCGCAGTTGAATTAGGGGGGTTGACCCTGGAAGGGACTCTGGCGTTGGGGTGAGAGTAAATAGGGAAGAGGGCTGATAGTTATTGAGGACTTCTGGAGGCAGTCCACCGAGCCACAGAGTCAAGCTTTTACCATCTTCACCAATCTCTGCCACCCTCCCTTCGGCTCCTTGGAGATCTGCCGCTTTCCACTGGGTAAGGGTTTGAGTCGCGTCCTGACTTTTTTCACCACTTAAATGGGGTTGTTCGCGATCGCCCGCCAATTTTTGCACCTGATTCGAGACAGTTGCTAAACTCACCGATAAACGAGTTTCAGGGGCAGCTAACCACAGATGTTGCGTTAACTGATAGGTTAACAACCCTGCACTAAAACCATTCCATTGACTCTCAAATGCTTGTTCCCCCAATCCTTGACTGGGGGCTTGTTCAATGGGTCGCTGAATCGGCATCGCCGCAGAAATCACCACACCCGGCAGTTGTCCAAACCGACGTTGTACCCGCAGTTGCTCGGCATCGGCTTTGAGATCGTCCCGCAGTTGGTCTTGCAGTGCTTGTACTTCTGGAGTCAGTTCCATACTGCGAGTTTCCCAACTTTCTTTTAAATGGGGATAAGAGCGCCCTCGTAACACTCCCACCTGTTGGCGCTCCAGGGTTCCATAACTGGTATCGAGAATGGTCACCACTTGAGTGGTTTTTAGGGATTTGAGCAACAGTTGTAGAGTCGATTCTAGAAGATCGTTGATTTGCCTCCCAGAGGCTTGTGGGACATTACCATCAATGGGGACTAAGCTACTTTGTAGTTCTGCTGGAGTCTCTCCGGTTTGAACAGAGCGACCATAGCCGCTAAAGTGGAAGACTACTACATCATCGGGTCGCACTTGGGAAATCAGATGATTGAGAAAAGCCGATTCAATCTGTTCGCGGGTAGCTTGCTCATTGGTGAGGGTTAAGATATCGCGGGAACTAAATCCTAAGCGATCGACCAACAGTTCCCGTTGCAGTTCCACATCGGTTAGGCATCCTTGGAGTTTGAGGCTCTCTTTCAGAGGATATTGATTAATGCCCACCAAAAGGGCTAACTTCCGAGAGGTGGGTTTGGCGATCGCCGCTAAAGCGCGATCGCTCCACTGCCATAAACTCGCTTCACTTATGCCTAACGTCGCTAAGGCTAAACCTGCCTGCTGTAGAAATTCCCGCCGCTTCATAATTTGCCATCAGCTATCCGCTCTCCGCTATCAGCCTATCAGCTTTTTAGCCCTTTGCGTTGGGAATGGGAAGTCGGGAGTGGGGAGTTGGGAGTAAGGTAGACATTGCCCACCTTACCACCACTGACTTCTGGAAGCTGTCTATTGCTGAATCTGCATCGCTTTGGCCAATTCGGCCGCTACTTCTGGGCGAGAAAATTCTGGGGGCGGAAGTTGACCAGATCGTAACATTTCCCTGACTTTAGTGCCTGACAAATGAATCCGATCTTCTTTTTTGCTGGGACTGGTTTTTGCCGTAGCCATACCTCCCGTTAATTTGCAGTAAAATGCATGTTCAAATTTCATCGGCACAATGCCCAATTCTGACGGTTCAAACTCATCAAAAATATATTGAGCATCATAGGTTCCATAATAGTCACCAACCCCGGCATGATCTCGACCGACAATAAAGTGAGTACAGCCATAATTTTTCCGCAGAATGGCATGGAAAATCGCTTCTCTGGGGCCAGCGTAGCGCATGGCAGCCGGATTAATAGCCAACATCACCCGGTCTTGGGGATAATATTTTTCGATAATAATTTCATAGCAGCGCATCCGCACATCTGCCGGAATATCGTCACTCTTGGTGGCTCCCACTAGGGGATGTAGCAAGAGACCATCCACCGTTTCCATGGCACATTTTTGAATATATTCATGGGCGCGATGAACTGGGTTGCGAGTCTGAAACCCAACAATGGTTTTCCAGCCTTTTTCTTTAAATGCGGCCCGCGTATCTGCAGGGTCAATTTGATAGTTAGGGAACAGGGGATGGGGGTCGCGTTGTAAGAGCCAAATGGGGCCAGCTAAATTCACTTCTCCTTGTTCATAAACGACTTTTACACCGGGATGTTTTTCGTCGTCTGTACGATAAACATTTTTCACTTCATGGGTTTTGTTATATTGATATTTTTGGGTTAACTCCAAAATGCCCACAAAGCGCCCTTGAGGATCGTCTAAACGCACCCAAGATCCTTCATTTAAAGGCTCTGCTACTTCTGGGGTTACTGATAAGGTAATGGGAATGGCCCAGGGGATTCCATTTTGGAGATGCATATCCGCGACCACGGTTTCATAGTCTTTTTGCTCCATAAAACCGGTTAACGGGCTAAATCCGCCAATGGCAATTAATACAAGGTCGGAAAAGGCGCGATCGTCGAGTTGAACCCGGGGAAGAGTATCGGCTTTTTGTAAATATTCTTGCTTTTCTTCTGGGGTAACCACTCGGTTGATTAGTTGACCACCATGGGGAGGAATGCCGTCAGGATGAATCGTCATAAGATATAGCGCTTCGCGCGATAATGGGTAATCGGTAATGGGTCAGCCGAAGGTATGGCCTTAAAAATGCCCATTTATTACAGGTTTGGCCTGGTCTGCTCACCGGTGCTAGGAAGCGTTTCTGATAACAGCAAAAATTGCTGTAAAGCTGTCCGTGGGGACATAAAACCAGGTTGTGCCGCCTTCATCGTACCAAGTTTTGTTCCCCCATCAGGAAACCCATTTCAATTCAGAATTCAAAATTAGAAATTAAAAAAATTACGGGTATGGGTCGATTGGGCTGACGATCGCCGATCGATCTGGTACATTAGTTAAGCTAACTGCCAATAGTAAGTTCTACACTGTTGGCTCCATTGGGTAAAATGCACCCTTAGTCTGATTGAAATCAGGTTTGTAAGCATGGCAGGGGAATAAGACATATGGCCTTAATCGTACAAAAATATGGTGGCACTTCCGTGGGTACAGTCGATCGCATTCAAGCCGTTGCCGATCGCGTACAACGAACCGTAAAAGCTGGTAATTCTGTAGTGGTGGTCGTTTCCGCCATGGGCAAAACCACGGATGGATTAGTAAAACTCGCTTCAGAAATTTCCGCCAACCCCTGCCGCAGAGAAATGGATATGTTGCTCTCAACTGGGGAGCAGGTATCTATCGCTCTCCTGAGTATGGCCCTGAAAGAAATCGGACAACCCGCAATCTCCTTAACCGGCGCTCAAGTGGGCATTGTCACAGAAAATAATCAGCACACCCGCGCCCGTATTCTGAGCATTAATCCCCAACGCATTGAGCGCCATTTGGGGGAAGGGCAAGTCGTGATTGTGGCCGGTTTTCAAGGGATCGCCCTTTCTGAGGATGTCGAGAGTAAAATTCCAGAAGTAGAAATTACTACATTGGGAAGGGGCGGCTCGGATACCTCAGCCGTGGCTTTAGGCGCAGCATTAAAGGCTGACATTTGTGAAATTTATACGGATGTTCCCGGTATTTTAACGGCCGATCCCCGTTTGATTCCCGATGCTCAATTGATGAGCGAAATTACCAGTGATGAGATGCTGGAATTAGCCAGTTTAGGAGCCAAGGTCTTGCATCCTAGGGCAGTGGAAATTGCCCGCAATTACGGTATTCCTTTAGTTGTTAAGTCGAGTTGGACGGACGATCCGGGTACGAAGGTAACCTCTCCCAAACCTTTCCCTCGCCCCTTGGAAGGATTGGAACTGGTGCGTCCGGTGGATGCAGTGGAGTTTGACACCGATCAGGCGAAAGTTTCCCTATTGCGGGTTCCCGATCGCCCAGGGGTAGCAGCTCAGTTGTTTGGTGAAATTGGCGACCAGAATCTGGATGTAGATCTAATTATCCAATCGATTAATGAAGGGCAAACCAATGATATTGCCTTTACGGTGACAACAGATTCCCTCAAACGTGCAGAAGCTGTTTCGACTGCTATCTTACCCGTTCTTGCCCAAGGGTCTAGCCTCGATAAGGCCGAAGTCATCGTCAAAGAAAACATCGCCAAAATTAGTATCTCTGGTGCGGGGATGATTGGCCGACCGGGGGTCGCAGCACAAATGTTTACAGCCCTATCTGAAGGAGGGGTAAACATTCAGATGATCTCAACTTCTGAGGTGAAAGTTAGTTGCGTCGTTGAAGCCACAGAGTGCGATCGCGCTGTGGAAATTCTGACCTCAACCTTTGATGTACAAGTTCAGGCAGCTAAAGCGATCGACTCCGGTACTCAACCCCCCGTTCGAGGTGTCGCCTTAGATCTCAAACAAGCTCGGTTAGCCCTGCTCCGCGTGCCCGATCGCCCCGGAACTGCCGCCGAATTGTTCAAACTGTTAGCCGAACATAACATTAGCGTGGATATGATTATCCAATCCCAACGCTGTCGGGTGATTAATGACCTCTATACCCGCGATATCGCCTTTACTGTTGCTCAAGCTGATGCCCAAACCGCTCGGACGCTCTTAGAGGAACTCGCTTCAGAATGGGGATCGTCAGAAGTGGTTGTGGATGAAGCGATCTCCAAAGTCAGTGCTGTAGGTACAGGAATGATTAATCATCCCGGTGTAGCCGCCATGATGTTTGCTGCCCTATCTAAGGAAGGGATTAACATTCAGATGATCGCCACCTCTGAAATTAAAATTAGTTGCGTCGTCGATCGAGATTCTGGAGTACAAGCACTACAAGCGATCCATGCTGCCTTTGGTCTCGCTGGCAGCCAGAAAATCACCGTCCCTGCCTGATGGGAAAATGGGGGACGCGGGGACACAGAGAAAGCCATGAACAAACCGGGTTTCTATTTCCCTATTCCCTAGCGCGAAGCGCTATAGTCCTAAACACCGATCGCATACCGATTCCGCCCTTTGTGTTTCGCTTCATACAATGCTCGATCCGCAAAATCTAAGAGTCTGATCAGATGAGAGTGTGGAGTTGGCGTGACACAAGCAATCCCTAAGCTAATCGTCACAATAGGTTCCGGTAACTTGGTTGCCATATGGGGAATTTTTAGGTCACCGATCGCCTGTTGCATGTATTCTGCTACAGTAATTGCTCCTTTGAGAGGAGTATTGGGTAAAATCGCAGCAAACTCTTCCCCGCCATAACGAGCAATTAAATCAGCCGGGCGTTTCAGGATCGAAGATAGGGCTTGGGCAACTTGTTCCAGACAGCGATCGCCGATGATATGACCATAGGTATCATTATATTGCTTGAAATAATCAATATCACAAAGAATGAGGGACAATGGCAGTGCTTCCCCTAGCAGTCGTCGCCATTCCTGTTCTAAATACCGATCGAAATAACGACGATTAGCGACTTGGGTTAAGGCATCCACATTCACCAGACGCTCTAATTCTTGATTGGCTTGTTGCAGGGCATCATACAATTGGGACTGTTGAATGGCGATCGCAATTTGTTCAATAATTCGGACTAAAATCTGGTATTCAGGAGAATTCCAGGCTTTAGAGATATCATCGCGATCGACAATTAATATACCCCACAGGTCATTCTGTTGATAGATGGGGACACTTAGTTGCGTTTTCACCTCTTTACGATCTAGACCGATTGGATAATAGATCTCAAACTGGCGATCCTTCGATTCTGGATTGGCTAAGGGTTGAATCTTCACAGTTTCACCGATGGGTAGTGTCTTGGCATTGGCAGAATGGGCGATCGCCACAATTCCATATTCTCCCTCAGATACACAACGACAAATCATTACTCGACTCGCGTCAAACAACCCCTGGATACTGAAAACTGTAGTCGTTAAAATTTCTTCTAAATTCAGAGAATAATGAATTCCCTGAATAATTTTGAGTAAAATCAGCTCTTTTTCGGCTTGGCGCTGACTTTGTTCCCGTAAATGCTTTAACTCTAAATGAGTTTTCACCCGTGCCAAGAGTTCCGGAGGATGAAACGGTTTCGTTAAATAATCAATCGCTCCCTTCTCAAAGGCTTGGAGCAGATGATCCATCTCTTGACTTGCCGTTAAAAAAATGAGGGGAATATCTTTAAACTCCGAGTCCGCTTTCAGCCACTCGCAAACCTGAAAACCATCCATATCTGGCATCATTAAATCCAGTAAAATCAAATCAGGTTTTGCCTTTTTTACTCGGTCTAGAGCTTGTTTTCCTCCCATGGCAAATGTCAGCTTATAGCCAGGAGGAGATAGTAAACCTCTCAAAACTTTCAGATTGTCTGGATTATCATCCACAACAAGCAATAAACAATCTTCCGGCTTCATCAATTGGACTTCAGAGTTGAGAAGTACGGTCAAGATCAGTCCACCTCCTCTGCGACACTCTCTAAAAGAGTTTTGAATTTCAGTATAGTTTGAGGTATCATATCCCAATCAAAGTTATCCAATTGTTTCTCTAAATTTTGAATATAATTGACCAAGGGTAAATAGTAATATTGTATCGTAAGAGCCTGTAAATCCTCAACAAATCGCTCAACTTCTTCAATTTCTAACGTTTCAGATAAGCTAACCCAAGAGTTTTTTTTGAGAATCGTTAGTTTTTCTAATAGTTCAGCTAAATGAACCGGAGTGAGTGCCGGCTCAAAAGAATTGACTTCTGGATTAACTGGGGCGATATCGTTCGGGCTGGAGGAAGAATCCAGCTCTTGAGAGGGAGGGAGTAGGGACTGAAGTACCCTAATCAAATCACTTATCTTGACCGGTTTGAGGACAAATCCTTCACAGATGGATTTGAGTTGTTGTTCATCTTTAAATTCAGAAGAAGCAGTAACAATGACAATGGGAATATGTTGTGTTTGTTGACTTTCTTTGAGAAAATTGGCAACTTCCCGGCCATTCATCCGTGGCATCCGCAAATCCAGTAAAATCAGATCTGGGAAGTGATTAAACGTTACTCGAATGGCTTCTTCTCCATCTTCAGCAAACAATAAGGTATGAGCCGTATCTCTAAAATATCCTCGAATCAGTTCTCGATTAGATACAATATCATCAACGACTAAAATGGTAGAGGGCTGAAACTGATTTAAGTCAGAAATCGGCTGTTCTTGGACACTAGCGAGGACTCGAGAGTGACTAATGGGAACATCAGGAAAGCGAAAAATAAAGAGACTGCCCTTAGCCAATTCACTCTGGAGTTCAATTGTTCCTCCTATCATATCAACTAAACGGCGTGTAATGGCTAGTCCTAACCCTGTACCGCCAAACTTACGGTTACTTTGACCTTGACTTTGGGTAAAGGCATCAAAGATATGGTCTCGATCGCTTTGGCTAATCCCAATTCCAGTATCTCTAATCCTAATTTCCAGATTAATTTTATCTTCGTTATCAGAATTAAAAGAGCATTGTGAGCTAATCTGAACTGTTCCTGAAGCAGTAAATTTAATGGCATTTCCAACCACATTAAATAAAATTTGACGCAAACGCACTTCATCAAATATGACTAACTCTGGTAAATGGTCATCCAATTTCATCTGGAGACTAAGACCTTTATCTTGAGCTTTATGCAGAAAAATATTATAGATATCCTTAAAGATGTTTTTTAAAGGTGTGGGTTCAGGGTCAAGTTCGAGCCTACCGGCTTCGATTTTGGACAGATCGAGGATATCGTTAATTAAAGAGAGTAAGGTTTTACTACTAGCGGCAATCGCTTGTAAGTATTCTTGGGATAAGGGTTCTTTAATTAAGGGTTTAAGGAGTTCGGTAAACCCCAAAACGGCATTCATTGGTGTGCGAATTTCATGGCTCATATTGGCTAAAAATTCACTTTTGGCTCGATTCGCACTATCGGCCATCACCTTGGCCTGTTCTAATTCTTGATTTTTTTGGATTAATTCTTCTCGTTGGCTAATTTCTTTTTCTAGTAATGAAGCTTGGGCGATGGCAATACCGAGTTGCCCCGCTAAGGCTTCGATCAGTTCAATATCCTCTTTGGTCCAATGACGATAATCATCACATTGGTGTAGACCAATCACTCCATTAATTTGTCCTTGGTAAAATGTCCCTACTGACAGCATGGATTTGAGGTGGATTTTTTCGCAGGTGGGTTGCACATTGGCAAGCAATGGATGGGTATAGACATTATCGCAGGAGATTGCCTCCTCCTGACTCATCAATTGTTCTATATGGGGATTCCCTTCTAGAGGAACGGCAAAATCTTGCAAAGAAGCATAATTACCCCTCAAATATTCTGCTACAACGGGGATAGAGACTGTCCATTCAGGGTTATAAAAATGAATCAAGCAACGGTTTACCTGGAAGGCTTGGCCAATTTTTTCAGCAGCCACCTGAAAAATGGTGTCAATTTCTAGGCTTTGACGAATAGCAGTGGTTATTTCTTGCAGTAGTAGGGCTTTGTTGAGTTGATAAACTAGAGCGGCTTCTTGCTGTTTGCGGTGGGTAATATCTCGAATAACAGCTAATACACTCTCATTATCAAAGGGAATCAAACGACATTCTTCACAGTAAACCTTTTCTTCAAGGGAGATTTCATATTCATAGCTCTGAATGGTTTGGGTATTGAGGGTTGTTTGAATATACCCGATTCGTTCTGGACTCACCAGTTGAGGGAGACGTTTGATCAAATACCTACCTAGGTATCGGTTGTCAGTTCCCCAGTCATTTTGATCGGTACGATTGACGTTCATCACATTGATAAATTGACCCTCTCGGCTTAATCGAATCATTAAGTCAGGGATGGCATCCATTAAAGCGCGATTGGTGGTTTCAGTTTTCTTGCGATCTGTGATGTCCATGACTGTACCAAAATAACCAGTAATATCGCCATTATCATTGCGAACGGCGATCGCACTTCCCCAAACCCAAACGATTTGACCATCCGGTTTCTGAAAACGGTATTCCAGGTCAAATGGACGGCTTTGTTGACTTGATGCAGTCCATTCCTCAAAAATAGCTTCTCGATCCTCTGGATGTAGGGCTTGCTGCCAAGCATCTCCTAAATAGCTTTCGGGTTGATAGCGTCCTGTCATCTCAGCCCATTGGGGATTAACATAGAGGCATTGACCTTGGAGATTGGTCTGAAAAATACCAACCGGAGAATGGGAGACTAGCACTCGAAAGCGTTGTTCACTGTTTTCCAGAGCAATTTGGGCGAGTCGGCGATCGCTAATATCTTGTACTAAATAGGAAAATCGGGGACGCTCTGGATGGACAAATCCGATAAAACTCACGGTTGCCCACAAGAAATATGACCTGTTTTCTACATAGTTTTCATACTCAAATTCAACTGCCTCTTGGGTTGCCATTGCTTCTCGGTAATGGCTAATCCATTGCTGAATATGTTCGGGGGGAGCGCCCATTAGACTCGCTCGCTGATTGGCCATTGCTTCTGGAGTTGTACCAAAAAAACGAGCGGATGCCTGATTATCGGACAGATGTAAAACATCATTTTCGAGCAGTTCTACAATTCCCATCATTATGGGAGAGCTATTATAAAAACTCCGTAGCATTGCCTCTCTTTCTTCTAGTTTTAATTCTGCTTGTTGACGATCCATCATTTCTTGATTGAGTTTCTGATTGATCGTCTGAATAACATTGAGTTTATTTCGCCAACTTTGGAGCATAGCAATCCCAATGGCAATACTCCAACTGGTTAATAATCCTCCGGCTAAAAATTGAGAGGGAAAAGGAGCATGAAGTTTTTGAATCCACCATTTTTTTGGATATAATGTAAATTTGAGCATTTGACCATAAAGGTTAACCGTTTTTATGACTTTGCGATCTATATCAATTTCTTGAGAGAGTTCTTTTTGGTAGATGACTTGCTCTCCCTGAGTAATGATTAATTGATAATGATGATGACGCAAGGGTTGTAAAAGATGATCGAACAAAGTCTCTAAATTCACAACTGAAACGATACATCCATTAAAAGTACTGTCTTCTGCGTTTGGATCAAGCTCTAAGAATAGGGGATCAACAATCAAAATACCCCGATCTCCTCCAGAAAGTAAAAAATTTTCTGTTAGAGTCATTTGTTGGTAGTCGTATGAGCGCTCTAGAGTGCGTTTATAATCTGCATTTTGATTTAAGTTGATATGGGCAATCAGTTGGGGATCTTCAGGACTGACACTCCAACGAATTTGATGGTTCATATCCACCCAGGCTAAAGCTTGCAGTCCGGCAAAATCTTCAACATAGTTGAGAGCGTCTTTTTGCCACAGAACTTCAGGGGTTCCCCCCGCAGCTTCCCAGCGATCTCCCATCCGTTGTAGGGCTAAAATTTGTTCCTTGAACTGTGATTCTAGATGAATTTGTAGTGTTTCAGCCTCTTCTAGAATAGACTGTTGCACTAATTCCCGGTCTTGACTTTCTAGCTTTGACCAAACCACTAGGATTCCTAGAGATAGGACACACCCGAAAATCCACGGTAATTTTAATTTGAAATATTGCCCAGCCACACTATCAGAGAATCGAAGTTAAGGGTATATTCAATAGCTTATCGAATACCTCATCTAATGACAACTTTAGAACCTGAGTGTGGTTGGGGACTAAGGAGGGTCTGTTTATTGGGATGGGGTGTCTAAATACCCACGAGATAGAAAGGGCAGATCGATGAGAGTTGCGGATTGGTTGCCGACTTGAACGGTGAGGCCTTTTCCTCCTGTTTTGGTGCGAATATAGGCTAGGGCGATCGCTCCTTCTGAAAGAGCGATACAACTGGTGATGGTTCCGGCTTTCTGTTCTCCCACTTGGATGGGGGTTCCAGGGTCAACAGGTTGGGAAAGTTGGAGACCCCAAAGTTGCTGTTTCACCCCTTGATATGTGTTTAAACGAGCGATGGTTTCTTGACCAATGTAACAGCCTTTTTCAAAGGAAATGGTTTGCCATAATCCGGCTTCTAGAGGATTATAATCTTCGGTTAGTTCGCGATCGGGTGCGGGACGACCTTGTTGAATTCGTAGCTGTTCCCAATCTAGATCGGTGATTTCTTTTGCTCCTTTTGCTATCAGTTTTTCGACTAAAGCTCTTCGGTGTTGAGCCTCAAACATAAGGGTATGGCCAGCCGTTGCTAACCCACTGCCTACTGCTATTCTGAGGGGAATTTCCCCTAGGGTAATTTGCTTGTGGGTTCCTTGGGGAGCGTGGGTTAAGGGGTCGATTTCAAGGGTCTCTAAGAGGCGATCGCTGTCGGTTCCGATTAAACTTATACAGGCTGTATTTTCGGTAATATCCGCCAGATCGACTCGATCCATTGGGAAGATATACCGATCCATCCACTGGAAGAGTTGTTCTTGTCTATTGGGAGAAACCAGTAAAATCACGCTATCTTCGGTCAGATAAGCTGTGACTAAATCCAGGGTACGAGCAGTGGAGGTAACGAAGACGGTATCACAGCCTTGTCCGGGTCGCAGGCGCTCGAAATCATTAGTACTCTGGTTGTGTAGAAAGCGGATGCGATCGCTTCCTTTCACTTCAATTCTGCCCCAATGGGTGCGATCGTAGAGTAAAGTTTCTGTTTCTTCAGGCATAATAATTACGGATGCTTTTTAAAAGGCCATCTTTAATCATAATCAACAACGGCAGGAAAAACCCTCCTAATTCAATGACTGGGCGGGCTTATTAGAGTTACCTGTGAATTTCCTACACCTAGGAACAACCCTCGCCTACGCCTCCATTAACTCATTTTGGGTAAACTCTCAAACAGTTCCGCGATCGTTTGCTTGGTTTTTTCTTCCAATTGTATCCAATCAACATCTCCCGTATCATCAATTAAGCTCGTATCAATCTCTACGTTCTGTGCGTCATAAGGGGAATGGGTCATTGGGTATTCTAGAAAACAAATGCGGAAACATAGCTCCCAGAGATTCACTCGCATTTCTTCTCCCTGATAGGTTAAGCACAATACATAACCAGGATAGGGGTCTTGCACCTCTTCATAAGTTCCTTTCCAGGGTGAGGTTTCCAACACTTGACGCAGATTATCGACTACCCTCAAGAGGGAAGGTTGCATCAGTAGTTCGGCTTGTTGCCATGCGATCGTGTCCTTAAACTTAGGTCTCATGAAGTCAGCTAAAGGCTTTTAATTATTGTTCATGATTCCAGGCTCAGTTGTCAATCATTCTGGTGCGATCGTTTTTAAAAATTCATCTGCTGTGATGACCAAAATACCCCGAAATGGTTGCAATACCAGCAAATCTCTGTCACCAGTAATGATATAATTTGCTTCTCCATTTAATGCCAATTCTAAAGGTCTTTTCTATCGAGTGACATCACTAAGTTTGATGCTAAGTAATGCTTCAAATTAAGAGCCTATTTATAAAGAAAAAGTAAAGCCTATAGCTAGCAAGCTTTCTAACAGGTTTTTGCTGGTTTTGGCTTATAATCAATCTCCTCTCTGAGCTTGAAATTACCTAACCGCAGTGGATTGGTGCTTCTTAAGGTTTACTTTACAAATAGGCTCTAAGAGAATTTAAAATTTGTGTCTGCACTATCTACCTGACCCCCTAGTCCAAATTTTTCTCTTAGCCTGCCCAAATTATGTTAAAATTTAGCGCAAGCTAGGGGTGCCTGATGGCGATCGGGCTGAGAGTAAACCCTTAGAACCTGAGTCCGGCTAGTACCGGCGGAGGGAAGCTGTCACTTCGAGGACTAAACATATGCGAACTGAATGGGTTGCTAAACGGCGGGGACAAGCCAATGTCACGCAGATGAATTATGCTCGTCAAGGCCTGATTACGGAAGAGATGCAGTATGTGGCGCAACGGGAAAATCTGACCCCTGAATTGATTCGGGATGAGGTTGCGCGGGGACGGATGATTATTCCGGCGAATATTAATCACCCAAATTTAGAGCCAATGGCGATCGGGATTGCTTCTAAGTGTAAGGTGAATGCTAACCTGGGTGCTTCTCCCAATTCTTCTAATTTGCAAGAAGAAGTCGATAAGCTGAATCTGGCGGTTAAATATGGTGCAGATACGGTGATGGACTTGTCTACGGGAGGCGGAAACTTAGACGAGATTCGTACAGCGATTATTAAAGCGTCCCCGGTTCCGATTGGTACGGTTCCCATCTACCAAGCGCTAGAAAGTGTGAATGGTAGAATTGAGAAACTTACACCAGATGACTTTCTGCATATTATCGATAAACATGCCCAGCAAGGGGTGGATTATATGACCATCCATGCAGGGATTTTGATTGAACATTTGCCGTTGGTGAGAAGTCGGATTACGGGGATTGTTTCCCGTGGTGGTGGTATTATTGCTCGGTGGATGTTACACCATCATAAGCAAAATCCTCTGTATACCCATTTCAATGATATTATTGAAATCTTTAAGAAACATGATGTTTCGTTTAGTTTAGGGGATTCTCTGCGTCCGGGTTGTACCCATGATGCTTCGGATGAGGCACAATTGGCGGAGTTGAAGACGTTAGGTCAACTTACCCGCAAAGCTTGGGAACATAATGTGCAGGTGATGGTTGAAGGGCCGGGCCATGTACCGATGGATCAAATTGAGTTTAATGTGAAGAAGCAGATGGAGGAGTGTTCAGAAGCTCCGTTCTATGTGCTGGGGCCGTTGGTGACGGATATTGCGCCAGGCTACGATCATATTACCTCTGCCATTGGAGCGGCGATCGCCGGTTGGCATGGAACTGCCATGCTCTGTTACGTTACTCCCAAAGAACATTTAGGACTTCCCAACGCCGAAGATGTACGCAATGGCTTAATTGCCTATAAAATCGCTGCTCACGCTGCTGATATTGCCCGACACCGCCTAGGAGCCAGAGACCGAGACGACGAACTCTCTGCCGCTCGGTATAATTTCGACTGGAATCGCCAGTTTGAACTCTCCCTCGACCCCGACCGCGCGCGGGAATATCACGACGAAACCCTCCCCGCAGATATCTACAAAACGGCTGAATTCTGCTCCATGTGCGGGCCTAAATTCTGCCCCATGCAAACCAAGGTAGATGCAGACGCGCTCACCGAGTTAGAGAAATACTTAGCTCAGGAAGAGCAAAAGAAAGAAGTCGCTCAAGTTTAAGTTTCACCCCTATACCCCCAGTTGCTACAACCTGGGGTTTTTTAGTTTCAATATTACCAATATCCTAGAATTCTAAAAATGAGGTATTGTTCAGATTACCGATTTTGTAGATACTGGAGAAATGATTCCAGAAATGTATCCTGATGTTGGTTCTCCTATTGGTGCTGTAGTCATAGGCTATACTGAAGATGACCGCAATCAAATCTGCTTGAGTGTCAAGCCTAGTATTTTATAAAAAGCCTTGGTTCATCTTAAGATTCCGGCGACGATAAGAAAACGACGATGTTAGGATTGCTCAATTGTAGAGAGTTTGACGAATTTTTGCCCATTATAACTGGAGAATTACATGACAAAATCTACCAAAATACTAGTGGAACCAGAGATAACAAATGAACAAAAAGAGGAAGCAGAACTTGAAATTCGAGAGAAGAAAAAAGTAGTTGAATATGACACCAAGGAATATCCAGTAGAAGTTCTTGTAAAAAAATATAAGGAAGGATTGGAAGAAGATACGAATGAGTTGTATATACCTGACTATCAAAGAGAGATGATCTGGGAAGAAACTCGGCAGTCAAAGTTTATTGAATCTCTATTGCTAGGACTCCCCATACCCTATATTTTTGTAGCTGATTTGCGACCAAAACAAGAAGATAATGAGGAAGACTTAGGTCGGTTAGAAATTGTTGATGGAACCCAACGTATCCGAACTTTAGATAGATTTCTCAATAACGATCTAAAGCTCTGCGGGCTAGAAAAGTTAAAGCTGCTTAACGACTTCAAATTCAGTGATTTACCTCTGGCAAGACAGAGGCGTTTTAACCGTGTTACTATTCGCATGATTGTGCTGAGTGAGAAAGCTGATGAAGAAACACGCCGAGATATGTTTGAACGTATTAATACGGGTAGTGTTCAACTCAATGAAATGGAAAAGCGTAGAGGTATATCTCCTGGCCCCTTAGTCAATCTTCTTGAAGAACTTGGTAAAGATTCAAAATTTATTAAACTCTGCCCTATATCAGCAGCACTGGTTAAAAAACGAGAACCAGAAGAATTTGTTTTACGCTTCTTTGCATATTTAGAGAACTATCAGAGTTTCAACAGACAGGTTAATGCATTTCTGAATGAATATCTAGAGAAAAATAACGATTCTAGAATTAACCAGAATGCCATGCGAACCGAATTTCATAATATGTTAGATTTTGTTGAAAAATACTTCCCCAATGGATTTAGTAAATCTAAAGGTCATGTCAAAACACCGAGAATTCGCTTTGAGGCAATTTCTGTCGGTGTTGCACTTGCCTTGAGAGAAAAACCCGATCTTAAACCTAAGTCAATTACATGGCTGGACTCGCCAGAATTCAAAGAATATACGACTTCAGATGCAAGCAACTCCAGACCTAAAGTCATTCGACGGATTGAATATGTTCGAGATCAACTTCTAAGTTAACTATGCAAACAGTTCTTTTAGATTTTCATACCCGTGTCCAAGAAATTAATCAATATTTTGAATTTCTAGAGGGGTTAATCCAAGAAAAAACAAAATTAGTATTGTCCGGAGAGAAGGGTGAGCAAAAAACTATTGCTATTAATCCCGAGCTGGCTAAGATTTTTAAAGCGAATGCTTTTTTGATCTTATACAATCTTGTTGAATCAACTATGCGGAATGCCATAGAAGCTATATTTGATGAAATAAGTAGTAAAAAGATTTCTTATAACTTGATGAGAGTCGAAATCAAGAAAATAGTTATTCATAACTTCAAGAATCGATCTTCTGATACTATTCATTCTAGAATGAAGGATATTTCTCTTGATATTATTACTGCTGGATTGAATCGGAGAGAATTGTTTTCAGGTAATGTCGATCGAGATGAGATTACCAAAACAGCGAGAAAGTATGGATTCTCTTTTGATACTGACTACTCCAAAACCAAACATGGCGAACATTTATATGAGATAATGCAGCATCGGAACGATTTAGCACATGGTAATAAATCCTTTGCAGAAATTGGGCAAAAGACGAGTATTGAGGATTTACTGAAAGTGAAGGAAGAGGTCATAGAATATCTTCAGCAAATATTAAAAAATATTCAAGACTATTTAGAAAATCAAGAATACTTAGATAATTCCATACAAGCTCCTTAATTTGACTATTTGATGTGTTCTAAAATACTTCGAGCGATAACCATGCCTAACTTAACAGGCACAGCATTGCCAATTAATCGACCTACTACATCAAAGACTACTGGTCGATCAGAGGGAACAAACTGATATGTTCTTGGAAAAGTTTGTAATAAAGCTGCTTCTCTCAGGGAAATAGCTCGATCTTGTTCGGGATGACCAAACCGACCGTTACCAAAACCAAAACACTGTGTGGTAATAGTTGGACTGGGTTTATCCCATTCCATTCTACCATATACTGCTGGATAGGTTTTACCACTGCTTTTTAAGTGGCATTCTGCAATTAAGTCTTGAGACCAATCTCGCCAAGTCCCTCCCGGTTTAGAAGCACGAATACGGCGCAGATTGAGTTCAGAAAGTTTACTACATTTATGGAGACGATCTACTTGAGAAAATTGCCCTGCTGACAGGGATTCTAAATTTTCAATAGTTTGTCTGACGGTTTGGTAATTATTCGGGTTATGTGTTGGTGGAATGAGGTTGATTTTGCCAAATTTTGAAGCCAGCAAGACCAATCGTTTTCGAGATTGAGGAATTCCGTAATTAAGACAATTGACTTCATGAGAATTAACGTAATACTTTAAGGCTTTCAACTGGCTAATGAATTCCTGAAAAATTGCATGATTTTTTAAGTGCAGTACATTTTCCATTGAAATAATATCTGGTTCGCATTGTTTGACAATTCGAGCAAAATCTTGCAATAGTTTCCACTTTGAATTTACAGACTTATCATAACGTCTTGCATAACTTGAAAATGGCTGACAAGGGGCACATCCGACTAAAACTTTAATGCTAATTCCAGAAAAATGTTCAGCTAAATCGGAACCGCTAAGATTTTCCACATCCTGTAAGATAAATTTGGCTGGGTTATTGTGTTCATAAGGAAATTTACAGGCCAGATCAATATCATATCCTGCGTTGACTGGAATGCCAGCTTGCTCAAAACCGTGTGTCAGCCCTCCAGCACCACAAAATAAATCTACTGTGGAGATACTTCTATTCATTCACTCCCTCTTATAAAGATATTCAATCCAACGGAGTAGTTTAGCGTATTTTGAGGTAACTTAAAACAAGTTTTACTAAAGATCTCATACGCTTGACATTTGGGCTTGATTTCATATGGTAATCAAGAGCTTGTGGTGTGTGAAAAGAGGATAAAGTAAAATAATCGTAGGGTAGACAGAGTAAGAGTTGTAGAAGTTTAATTAGGACTTATTCTCCTACCTTACCGCTTGAAGGGAAAAATGGTTTTCCCATTAGCCATCACCACACTTGATTAGCGTGTTGATCCACTATTGTACCAATCCGAATAATAATGCGTCGAATATCGGCAAGACTGGACTGACCAATTAGATTATTCAGTTCTACTCGTTGAGTCGTTTGATCAGCTCCTTGACCTTTGAGCTGAGTTGCCTTTTGTCCCAGGTTTCGGATGAATGTGAAATCTTGAGTTAAATTATTCGATAATCCATTAGGAAGTAGGGAAGTTGCCGCTAAGATCATACGGTCAATGTATTTACCTGCTTTATAAACTCCCTTCCATGCCGGTTGATTGGCATATTCTTTCAAGACTTTCAGGGTATCGCCCACTTGTTCGCGCATCGATTGTAATCTGAGTTGGTTTGCCAGTTGCAAATCGACTGTTTTGCCTGTTTTCTTGGCCATTCCTTGTCCAATCTGATAACCAAGGACAACATCCTGAACTGCTCCTTGACTAAAGTAAGCTTCATTAGAAAACATAATCGCTTCTGAAAGAGCATTTTTTAAGTTAATGCCACATTCTTTCATGTCTTTAATGACCTCTTGAGTGCGAGGGCGCTGTTGCTTCAGTGTTTGGAGCTGATTTCGCAGGGTTTGTACTCGATTGAGTTTGCGCTCATAAATCAGATTGGCTGCAATCATTTTTTTAGTTTCCTCTTTGTGGTGTTCGGAAACTGTATTGCCACCTTGATCGAGAGTCTCATGCAGCCGGTCGTAAACATGGTTGGCATTGGTATTAATGATATTTACTTCATGTTCAATGCTCTCAAGATAGTCTTCGTAATAATATTCGGCATCTAAAAGTTGCTGCTTCAGTTGTTCTTTTTTCTGATAGCTGTCTGGATCGTTCGCAATCATTTGCTTATTCATTTCTGTGCCCAACATATCGGCTTTATAAGCATTCCATTCATTATCCGTCATATACATCCGCATCTTAGCCATTGACCACACATCTTGATTCGCGGAGAAGGTTTCAAAGGCAATGCTATCTTCATCGGTTAGAGGTGAAACTTCTTCGACAGGAGTTAAAGTTACTTGGTTATCCTGTTCTTGTTTTTCAAAGGGAGAGCCGAGTTTTTTATGTCCTCCAGATAGGGTTTTGGTTTGACCTGGGGTCATAAAATCTTGGGCATAAACATTGACATCGTAGACTGTCCCTGCATCATAAGCCCATTTTTCTTGGGTTTTGAAGAGTTTGTTAAATAAACCAACAGCAGCAATTGAACCAGCACCTTTGAGGTTAACATCAATATCAGAGGTTAGAGTCGTGCTACCTGCGGCTGCCCAAGAAAGTCGTTTTGCAGGGTCCATCTTCCTCATGTGGGGATATTGTGCAGGAAGTTTGGTATCGCGAATGTGCCGCAGTAGTTTATTCGTATCATATTCGCGGACGGCTAATAGGGCCCGCATGAGTTTTTCAAAGCGAGACTTTTTCTCGGAAATGGCACGTTTGGATTTGTTGTGCCATTTGTTGGCGACTAAATAATCTTTGGCGATAAACCAGTTGGAATAAAAGTCTTTTTTGAGAACTTTACGTACTTTCCCAGGGCTTTTTATGACTTGAGTTAAGGCATCTTCATGGGTTCCCCAAATGGTTTCTGGCGATCGCTGTATAAGATTCGTAGAACGTTGAATACTGGCTCCACCCTTGAGTTGTACCGAAACCGGTTGATTTTGAGTAATCCGTTGTTCATTCTCTTGGGCATCTTTTTCCAACGTATCATTGATCGGAGTATTGGGAATAGTTGGCTCCACATCCATGTTATGTTGCTGGGCGACATGGGTGGCTTCATGGGTTAATACTTTTTTATCATTGGCGACCCTTGATTGCACCACGATATGTTTTTTCCCGGTTGTATAAGCCTGAGCGCCAATACTTTGAGCAGCAGCATCATCAACATGAACTTCAGCTTCTTCGACTTCCGGATGCCCTTGCCCAGTAAAATTGTCTACAATCTCATCCGGTAAAGACCGCCCTTTCCCAGTTGGGTATAGATTAACCGGCTTTTCTCGATCATTTCGTTGCACCACTCCAGAAGTTAAGGACTGAATGACATTGGGGTACAAGGGGGTTCTGCTGCTCTGTTTGTGTGAGAGTTGAGATGTCCCAGTTCCTTGTTCCTGTTGTGATTGCGCTTTGAGGGCATCTCGTTCCATGATTTGCTTTAAGATATTGCCACTCCGCACTAGGGGGCAATCTTTGCCCATGGAAGGAGTATAATTATTGCCCTCTGCCATAGAGTTTAACTTGGCTTGCAGAATCGATCCTTTTTTGCCCTTAGGTGAAGTGAAGGGACGTTTTTTGATTCGCATTTGTCCACGTGCCATAGTGGTTTCTGGGCGATCGCCCAGCGACTTTAACTCTTTGCTTACCCTATCGAAAGCTATACCCAGATGTCAATAATGATGCTAGAGCTAGGGCGCTCAAATTCAGACTTTAACTAATGTTCCAGTTCTCACCAAATCAGCCAGGAAAAGGCTAATATAACCTTGCTGGCTTAATATACCTGCACACATTATGAGAATCCTTGTAACGGGGGGAGCTGGCTTTGTTGGCTCCCACCTCATTGACCGTTTGATGGAAGCGGGTGATGAAGTCATCTGTTTAGATAACTTCTACACAGGCAACAAACGAAATATTCTTCAGTGGCTCGATAATCCCTTTTTTGAGCTGATCCGACATGATGTTACCGAACCCATCCGGTTAGAGGTCGATCAGATCTATCACTTGGCTTGTCCAGCATCACCCATTCACTACCAATACAATCCCATCAAGACCACCAAAACCAGCGTCTTGGGAACTATTAATATGTTAGGACTAGCCAAGCGAGTAAAGGCACGCATATTACTAGCATCTACTTCAGAAATCTATGGCGATCCTGATGTTCACCCCCAGATGGAAGAATATCGGGGAAACGTAAATACCATCGGCATTCGTTCCTGTTATGACGAAGGCAAACGAATTGCTGAAACCCTATGTTTTGACTACTATCGAGAGCATGGTCTAGAAATTCGCGTCGCTCGGATTTTTAATACTTATGGCCCTCGAATGCTGGAAAATGATGGTCGAGTGGTAAGTAATTTTGTGGTACAAGCCCTCAAGAGAATTCCGCTCACTGTTTATGGTGATGGCTCTCAAACCCGCAGTTTCTGCTATGTTTCTGATTTGGTAGAAGGGTTAATTCGGTTGATGAATCGCGATAATCGTGAAGAAGAAGGGCCGGTCAATTTGGGAAATCCTGATGAGTATACAATTCTGGAATTAGCCCAAAAAATTCAACAAAGGGTTAATCCAGATGCCCAAATTCAGTATCAGCCTCTTCCTGCGGATGACCCCCGAAAACGGAAACCGGATATTACTCGCGCTAAGGAATGGCTAGGATGGAAACCGACGATTCCCTTGAATGAAGGATTAGACAAAACGATCGCCGATTTTGGAGATCGCCTATTTCCCTCTGAATAATCCCTTTCGGTATTGAAGAGATCCAATAAGGCAAGCATCTACTCTCTGTAAATCTAAAATCAAGTCTCTTGAGGTATACCCATGAAAGTTTGTGTAATTGGTACAGGTTACGTTGGTTTGGTGACCGGTGTCTGTCTAGCGGAATGCGGCCACCACATCATCTGTATTGACAACAATGAAGAGAAAGTCAAGCTGATGAAGTCCGGACAATCCCCGATTTATGAACCGGGATTGTCTGAATTAATGCAAAAATCTGCCCAGGCAGGGAACTTAGAATTTAGCTCCGATTTAAAGGCTGGAGTGGCTCATGGGGATATCTTATTTATTGCTGTAGGAACGCCAGCTCTACCCTCTGGAGATAGCGATACCCGATATGTGGAAGCCGTGGCTCGTGGCATTGGGTCTCATCTGCGAGATGGTTATAAAGTGATTGTTAATAAATCAACCGTTCCGATTGGATCGGGGGACTGGGTACGGATGATTGTCCTCGATGGTATGGCTGAACGCAAGAAAGAAGAAGGCTTGAGCGAGCAAGAGATTAAAGCGGAATTTGATGTGGTCAGTAACCCTGAATTTCTGCGGGAAGGATCGGCTGTCTATGATACTTTTAACCCCGATCGCATCGTCTTAGGCAGCAATAACGAAAAGGCGATCGCTCTGATGCAAGAACTTTATACCCCCATTGTAGAACGCAAAGTCGGCACAGATGCCTCCTTACCTCCGGTTCCCGTCGTGGTTACCGATCTCAGTTCTGCGGAGATGATCAAATACGCTGCGAACGCTTTCCTCGCCACTAAAATTAGCTTTATCAACGAAGTGGCGAATATTTGCGATAAAGTCGGTGCAGATGTTACCCAAGTTGCCAAAGGTATTGGACTCGATTCTCGGATTGGTAATAAGTTTCTACAAGCCGGAATTGGTTGGGGTGGCTCCTGTTTCCCCAAAGATGTTTCTGCCTTAATTCATACTGCCGATGACTATAATTATGAAGCCGAACTGCTCAAAGCAGCCGTCACAGTCAACAAACGCCAACGGCTCATGGCAGTGGAAAAACTACAACAGGAACTGAAAATCCTCAAAGGGAAAACCATTGGACTGCTCGGACTCACCTTCAAACCCGATACCGATGACATGCGGGATGCTCCAGCTCTGAACTTGATCGAACAACTCAGCCGCTTAGGAGCAAAATTGAAAGCCTACGATCCCATTATCTCCCAGTCAGGAATGCGTCATGGTCTCTCGGATGTGATTGTAGAAACTGATCCAGAAATGCTGGCTGATGGGTGTGATGCTTTGGTATTAGTCACCGATTGGCAGCAATTCTTGAACTTGGATTATGGCAAAATGGCCCAGAAAATGGCCCATCCTGTCATGATTGATGGTCGGAATTTCCTCGATCGCAAAACCCTAGAGGCTGCCGGCTTCCGTTATGTAGGCATTGGCCACTAGTTTTTCTCGAGCAATACTTCGCTTAACTTCAGCCTGTCATTGCGATCGGTAAAAGGGGGTTCAGTCCCCCTTATTTTTTTGTTTCTGTTCCTCAGTCAAATTAATCCCATCTAACCTAAAATCAACTATAGCACCATAATCTGTTGCCTTTGACCTAATCTCTCCTATGACCACACTCAGCAACCCACTCCAAACCCCCCAAGAATGGGATCTTTCTGACCTCTACCAACGACTAGAAGACCCCAAAATTCAACAAGACCTGGAGCATCTACAACAGCAAGCCACCACCTTTCGCCAAACCTATCGCGGCCAAATTGACCAACTCTCCCCAGAGCAAATCCTCGACTGCTTACAACAGCTCGAAACCCTCTTTCAATCCTGTGGCTACCTTTGGACCTATCCAAGCTTAGTCTTTTCCGCCGATACCCGTAACAGCCTCGCCAAACAACTGCTTGACCAAATCATGGAAGCAGTAACCACCCTAGAAAATGAGGTTCTCTTTTTTGATTTAGAACTCAAAAAGTTACCCATATCCCAACTCGAAAAACTGCAAAAATCACCCATTTTAGCCTCCTATTACCATTACCTGGAACAAATTGCCAAATTTCGCCCCTATGCCCTTTCCGAAGAAGTTGAACAAACCCGAAATCAGGATAACTTAACCGGTCGTAGCACCTTTATTCAACTCCGTTCTCTGCACCTAGGCGAACAAAACTATACCCCAGTCACCATCCCAGAAGGAAAAACTGCCCAAACCGAAGCCGATCTTTCTGCCTTACGTTTGCATCCTTCCCCAGAAATTCGCTACCAGTCCTATATTTCCCTCCGGGAAGTCATGCAGCAGCATAACTTGCTCTATGGCTATATTCTCAACAGTATTGCCCAAGATCATAAGCTCGAAAACAAAATGCGAGGCTATGACTCTACCCTCAGCAAACAACTTTTAGAAGACCAGGTTTCTGAACCCGTATTCCAAGCCATTATGACCGGGATGGCTGACCGCTACGATCTTTTCCAACGCTATTACCATCTCAAAGCTAAAACCCTAGGGGAACCCATCCGTAGTTGTGACATTTATGCCCCTTGGACGCAAGATCCTAGCCCTTCCTTACCGTATAATTTAGGAGTGGAAACCCTGTTAAAAGCCTTAGAGCAATTTGATATTAACTATGCTCGTCGTGCCGAAGAATTTTTCCTCAAAAATTGGGTAGAGGCCAAAGTTAGACCAGGAAAACAAGGTGGCGCTTTTTGTGCCTATAGCCATGGTAAACATAGTTATTTACTCCTCTCCTACACAGAGGATTATAATTCCCTATTTACCTTAGCCCACGAAATGGGCCATGGTTTACATTTTGCCTGGATTGACGATCGCCAAAGCTATTTTAACAGCAATCCCCCCATGGTTATCGCTGAAGTCGCTTCCACATTTAACGAATTGTTGTTACTAGATTTTCTCCTGGGATCCTCCGATCCGGACTTAAAGCTCTCCATTTTGACCGGACAACTCGAAGATCAATTAAGCTTACTCTTCCGGCAGAGTACCATCAGTCGCTTAGAATTACTCATCCACGAACGAGCCACCCAAGGCAGTTTCGATCGTCATTTTGTCAATCAGGAATGGATGAAGTTGTATGAACAGCTTTGCGGAGATGCGATTACCCTTTTGCCCGAACATCAATATGATTGGGCAAGAATTAGTCATATTTTCTTTAAGCCATTCTATTGCTATCAATACACCGCTTCCCATATTGTTAGCTTGGCTTGTTATCAACAATATCGACAACAGGGTAAAGAGTTTGTCCCTGGATATTTAGAGTTGTTATCGACAGGAGGAAGTGTGGATCAGGTGAAAGCACTCAAACAGTATGTAGGTGTTGATTTAACCGATCCAGCGACGATTGGCCATGCGCTGGAATATGTTCAAGGGTTGATCGATCAATTGGAGGAAACGTTAACCCTTAAAAATTAATAACGAATAATTATTCATGGTTCATTGTTTTGTAGAAAATTATCGAAGGGCGGGCTAGGCTAAGAGGAGGACAAAGTGAGAACACTGTTGAATCCTAAAACCTAGCTACCATCCTCTCTTCCCTAGCGTTTCGCGCTATATTAATCCTCTCCCACTTGATAGCCAAATTGAGAAAGACGAGTGCGAGATTGTCGCCATTTGGGTCTGACTTTAACAAATAATTCCAGATAAACTTGACCTAAAATCAGTTTTTGCATTTGTTCTCGTGCAGCCATACCAATGCTTTTTAACATGGCTCCCTTTTTACCAATCAAAATGGCTTTTTGGGAGTCTCGTTCCACATTAATAGCCGCAAAAACGCGGGTGATTTTTGGGGTTTCTTCGACTCGTTCAATCTCTACGGCTACCGAATGAGGAACTTCTTGGCGCGTAAGGAGTAAGATTTGTTCCCGGATTAATTCGCCCATGATAAAGCGTTCCGGTTGGTCAGTGACCAAATCGGGAGGATAATAGTAGGGGCCGGGTTCTAGATTGTCTGCCAGCAGGTTTTGTAGAGAGTCTAATCCCTCACCCGTAAGGGCAGAAAATTTTAGGATTGGCCAGTGGTGAGCTTGGGCGAGTTGTTCGTAGGTTTGGTCGATCGCTTCAGAATCATCGGGTTGTTGATCCGCTTTATTGAGACCAAGAATAATCGGCAGTTTCACACTAGAGAGTAGCTCAACAATGTAGCGATCGCCTCCTCCCGCAGGCACAGAACTATCGACCACAAATAACACCACATCTACCGATTTAATTGCCAACTTCGCATTTTCCACCAAAACCTTCCCTAACTCATGGTGGGGTTTATGAATTCCAGGGGTATCCACAAAAATAAATTGGGCGGCTGAAGTCGTCAGAATGCCCCGTAAGCGGTTGCGTGTCGTTTGGGCCACCGGGGAAGTAATCGCAATTTTCTGTCCCACCAACTGATTCATAATAGTGGATTTACCCACATTGGGGCGACCGATAATCCCCACAAACCCAGACTTAAAGCCAGCAGGGGGTTCAGGAATTAAATTAAAGGATGCAGGAGAAATATCGTCCAAGGCTTCAGATTGGGGATCGCGAGAATGAGTCATGGGGGATCGTAAGTTAGGAAAGAACAAAGATTAAGTCAAGTTGAGGTTATCGAACTTTGAGAGAATTTGAGTTTAATTTACTCCTGTAAGGGCTACTTAGCCCTTTGTCTTCATTCAACTTAAAGGCTACCGGAGGACACAAGGTTATGGGAAAACGCATTGGTATTTTGACCAGTGGCGGAGACTGTGCAGGTCTCAATGCTGCGATTCGGGCTGTGGTCTATCATGCCATAGGAACCTACGGTTATGAAGTCTTTGGAATTCATCAAGCCACATTAGGCTTATTGGAGCGTCCTCCAAAAGTGAAAGAATTAACCCGTACAAACATTCGTGGATTATTGCTCACTGGCGGAACCATATTAGGAACCACCAACAAGGGTGACCCTTTCGCTTATCCCATGCCCGATGGGACATTACTCGATCGCTCCCAAGAAATGATCGAAGGATATCACCAATTAGAGCTTGATGCCCTATTAGTGATTGGTGGAGATGGATCTCTAGCTATTCTGCGTAAACTGGCCCAACAAGGCAATATGAACATTATCGGTATCCCCAAAACCATTGATAATGACATTGGCATTACCGAACGCTCCATTGGCTTCCAAACGGCGGTTAATATTGCCACAGAAGCCTTAGACCGCCTCCAATTTACTGCCGCCAGCCATAGCCGAGTCTTAATTCTAGAAGTGATGGGCCGGGATGCGGGTCATATTGCCATCAGTGCTGGAATTGCTGGTGGTGCAGATGTGATCCTGATTCCCGAAATTCCCTACGATATTCAGAAGGTTTGTAAGCACATTGTTAACCGTCGAGAGCTGGGTAAAAGCTATTCTCTGGTGATTGTCTCTGAAGCGGTGAAAAGCGTTGAAGGTGGATCGATGACCAATGTGGTTGGTCTCGGAGAGAGTCGCTATGGAGGTATTGGGCAGGAGATTGCTAAAGGGATTACCTCGGAAATCGGCGCAGAAACACGGGTGACGGTGTTAGGGCATACCCAACGGGGAGGGATTCCTGCACCCATTGACCGCCTGGTGGCTTCGGCATTTGGAGTAGCAGCCGTCGATTTAGTGGCTCAGGAGATGTACGATCACGTGGTAACTTGGCAACATCGGAAAGTCGTGAGTGTGCCCATTTCAGATGCAATTAAAGATTACCAAACCGTCGATCCTGAAGGCACGTTGGTGAAAACAGCCAGAGGTCTAGGAATTTGTTTGGGCGATTAGTTCTCCCAAGTTTCAACAAGGGGCTAGGGGCCCCTTGTCCGATCTCGAACCGGATCGAGACATTAGGCCATCACCATACCACCATCAACGTTAAAGACTTGACCCGTAATATAGGCGGCGGCGGGATCGGCCGCTAAGAAACGCACCATTCCCGCGACTTCCTCGGGTTGACCATAGCGACCCAGGGGAATCAGTTTCAGGATTTCATCTGCTGCTAGATCTTTGGTCATGTCGGTAGCGATAAAACCAGGAGCAACCGCATTAGCGGTTACGCCACGAGTGGCGATTTCTTTGGCAACTGTTTTGGTAAATCCAATTACTCCAGCTTTGGCGGCACTATAGTTGGCTTGACCTGGATTTCCCATTTGTCCAGAAACCGAGGCAATGTTGATAATTCGGCCTCGACGTTTTTTGATCATGATTTTACTGATGGCACGGGTACAGAGAAATACTCCGGTCAGGTTGAGGTTAATGACGGCTTGCCAGTCTTCCGGTTTCATCCGTAGGAGTAAGCCATCTCTGGTAATCCCGGCGTTATTGACAAGGACATCAATCTGTCCCCATTCATCCATAACGGCTTTAACCAGAGTATCAACGGCTTCTGCTTGGGAAACATCCGCTCCGAGAGCGATCGCTTCTCCTCCTTGGTCTTTGATTTGACTGACGACTTCTTCGGCTGCACCGCTAGAGCTGGCATAGTTAACTGCTACTTTCGCCCCTTCTGCGGCTAAGGAAAGGGCGATCGCCCGACCAATTCCCCTAGACGCTCCGGTTACTAAGGCCACTTGATTTTGTAATTGGTTTCCCATAAACCACTTCTCCTGCTATTTCTTAAGTTAGGCTGAGGGCATTTTGCCTTAGAACGGGGGGAATTGCCTAACTTTTGCAGAATTTGAGATTAAATCCTTAAATGTTTGCTACCATCGAATGGAAGTAAAATGGGTGAGAGTAGCCCTGTAGAGCCTGTATTAGCGTTGCTAGAAGTAACTCTGCTTTAACCCATACCCAATTTTTAATTGATATAATATGGCGGTTAACAAACAATTTAAGAGTTTTGCTGACCTCCTGGCCCAATCCGATGTTCCAGTTTTGGTCGATTTCTACGCCACTTGGTGCGGCCCCTGCAAAATAATGGTGCCAATTTTGGAGCAAGTACAGACTCAGATGGGCCAAGCTCTCCAAGTCGTGAAGATTGATTCAGATAAATACCCCCAACTCGCTTCTGAGTACCAGGTGGAAGCTCTGCCGACCCTGATCCTCTTTAAACAGGGGAAAACCGTCGATAAAATTGAAGGCGTGATTAAGGCAGAACCCCTGATTGCTCGCCTCCAAACCCTGATTTAACGAACTTGAAGAAATTTTCCCCAAAGTCTAGGGCGTGTCATCAATTAA
>DDLS01000165.1 GCA_002340255.1 Cyanobacteria bacterium UBA2566 | reverse complement strand
TTCCAGATTCGGACGAGCTAACTATCTGTATATTGTCGCCCTTCCGATCCCAAATATTTCCGAGGCCTTCTTAATTTTACCTCCCTCTTCTATGTATTGTATAACTTTTTGACGAAAATCTAGGCTGTACTGCATTGTGTTAACCTCCACTTACTCTCTTCAGTTTATCTCATTTATGTATCACTGTTAACCGAATCGACTATATTTAAGGATTGTCTAGTTTGCTGGTAATGGATAAGCCTTCAACAATGATAGATGGGGTATAACAAGAGCCATTCCATTCGCGATCGCCGCCCAACTCTATTACATTTCGCAGACAGTGATAGATATTTCCCGCTACCATGGTGTCCTTCACTCGACCTACAATTTCTCCATTCCGAACTCGATAACCCAAATCTACATTAATCGAAAAGTCTCCGGAAATTCCTCCTCCTGTGCCTAAAATTTGATCCACAATTAGAGCATCTGGTAGGGAAGCAATTAAGTCTTGTAGGGTCTGTTTTTCACCAGAGGAAACAATCAGATTATACAGAGAGGGGGTAGGATAACTGCCTAAGCTTGGTCGAAACCCATTGCCGGTGGTTCCGGTTCCCAACTGGCGACCTGTGGTGCGATCGCACAAGAAATGTTTCACCACCCCATTTTCAACAAAGATCAGGGGTTGGGTTGGCTCTCCTTCATCATCAAACGGACAGCTATAGGGCCCCATTTGAGGGTCTTGGGAGAGGGTAAGCTGGGATGAGATCGCCTGTTCTCCCAGTTTTTCGACCCAAGGGGACGATCCTTCAAAGACTTGCTTACCATTGAGAGCAGCGCTAAGAGTTTCCCAGACTAAATCTGCTGCTTTGGCTGTAAACAGAATGGGGACGCGCCCCTGTGGGGCGGCAACATTGCGCTCACAGGCTTTGATGTGGTCTTGGATTCTAGACACTATGGCTCCTAAATTGAGGGTATCCCGTTGCACTTGTCCATCACTAATGCTGCAAAAATCATCACTGCGTACCCATTCCACCGTGAGATAACCACTGAGGGTGGTATCCGTATAACTACAATCGAGACCTTGAGAGTTGAGCAGGCGAGTACTTTCTGCTTCAGTATCGAGTTCGGCACTACAGAGGATATCACCATGGGTTTTTCGCAAGCGGGCGATCGCGTCTTCTCCCCAGTCTAAGAGTTGCTTGCTCTCTACCCAAGTCCCCAGATCGGGATAAACCTGTTTACATCCAGAGGTTAACTCCACATCTTTTGATCGCTCTTGGAGTTCGGAAAGGGCGATCGCCTTTTCAACTAATTGTTCTGGTGCAATTGAACCATGGGATACAGCTAATCCCGGTTTACCTTTTTTCCATAAGCGTAGAGCAACCCCTTCACTGTGGTGAGTGAGGACACTTTTTAGGCGGTTCGCTTCAAAGAGAATGGGAATTGAATGGGATTTGGATAAAAAGACTTCTGCTGCTTCTGCACCATTTCGGGCAGCTAAATCTAATAACTGTTCACCATAATCATCCCAAGAGGCTTCAGACGGATCGAGAATGGAGGGGGAGCTAGATGCCGAAAGTAAACTTTCCGCGATGCGATCGCCCCTTGAACTGCAATCCTCTCGATCGGTTAACTGTTGATTCCCTGTGCGATCGTTCACGCTCCGTTCTCACCCTCCCTAGGATTGTGGCTGTAGATTCACTGTACCAAAAAATGGAGTCTATAAAAGCTACAATCGGCTCTGGAGTCCGATCTCGATCGCCCTTTTCCTCCAGGGGTTGGCGATCGAGAAATATCCTTAATCCGGATGGGTTTGTAGTCTTACCCCTACTAATTCTAGCTCTAGACTTGTATTTCCATTCCACGTATTTTCCCGTAAGCTGTAGGCGATATCCAATCGAGAGGGGAGAGGAAAATAATCTTGCCAACGCCAGGCAATCGCCTTCAAAATCCGTTTCGATTTTTCCTGGTTCAAGGTCAGCTTAATATGTCCTTTGCCAACAATTTTTTGCTCCAAAATGCGGACATCTGGAGTCCAGAAGATGGGTAAATCATTTTCAATTCCACAGGGATGTAAGCGATCGATTTGCCCATATAAATCCAGATCCAATTGACTAAAATCCGCTAACCCGTCAATCCGAATTAAGGGTTTTAGCCATTGGGGTTGTAAACACTGATGGGAAAAATCGCTCAGTTGAATTTTAAACCGTTCTAAATTTTGGCTCGGTAAAGAAAATCCGCCCGCTGCTTTATGTCCTCCATATTTCTCTAACAGAGCGTCACAGTATTCTAACGCTTCAAAGACATGAAATTCAGGAATTCCGCGTGCCGAACCCCGAATGCGATCCTCATCTTCATAGGTTCCTAGAAAAACGGGAACACCATAGCGCTCGACTAAACGAGAGGCGACAATCCCAATTACGCCATGATGCCAACCGGGTTGAACTAAGACCAATACTCGGTCATCATAGAGTGGAATTTTTTCCGTTTGAATGATATCAATGGCTTCTTGGGTGATTTGTTCGCAAAGCTCTTGGCGACGGCGATTAATTTGCTCGCATTTCATCGCTTGTTCTAAGGCAAGTCCGGGTTCATCTGTGGTTAATAGTTCGATGACAATTTGGGGATCGGATAAACGACCGATCGCATTAATCCTTGGCCCGAGACGAAACCCAATGTCTTCTGGTTTAAGGGACTTCTGGCGATCGCTCACTCCAGAAACCTGAATTAAAGCTTGCACTCCTGCCAGTTCTGAATGGGGTAAACGTCTAAGTCCCCGCTTTAACCAACGACGATTAACCCCGGTTAAGGGGGCGAGATCGGCGATCGTGCCTAATGTAAATAATTCTAAACAGAGGGGATAAAGGGCTTTGGCTTGTCCCAACTCTTGTGCTAAAGTGATTGCTAAGATGTAGGCTACCCCAACTCCGGCTACTGAAGCGTAAGGAGAAGTATTTGGCAATAGTTTCGGATTTAAAATAGCGCGGGCTGGCGGTAATTGGCTCGGCAGTTCATGGTGATCGGTAATAATCACAGTTAAGCCTAATTCTACAGCCCTGACAATGGGGTCATAAGCAGCAATTCCATTGTCTACCGTAAGGATAATCTTGACTCCTTCTTGATGAAAGTCTTCCACAATCCGGCGATTAATTCCATAACCCTCACTCATGCGACTGGGAATGGCATAATCGACCTGAGCGCCCATATATTTTAAGCTGCGTAATAATAGGGCGGTACTGGTCATGCCATCGGCATCATAATCTCCACAGATAGCAATTTTTTGTCCTTGGGCGATCGCCCCTTTCAGTAAAGTCACACTGTTTTCTAAATCTGGGAATTCCGCCAAGGGATGGGGCAATTGAAGCCGATCCGGATTCAGATATCCTTGGGCATCTGGGAGCGTTTGAATCCCTCGATTGTGTAAGACTTGGGCAATTAACGGCGATAAATTCACCTGTTGGGCAAAGGATTCAATTTCTGGATCTGGCTCAAAAATCTGCCATCGTTGCTGAGGAAGTCGCGCCAGAGTTCCTAAACGTCGAGTTAAGCTTTTTTGGGGAGGTATTGGCGCAGAGAGAGAATTTTTTTGACTATCCATCAAACAGTTAGGCCAGATTTATCTGGATTTAGCCTATCATATATAGCGCTGTGCGCTAGGGAATAGGGAAT
>DDLS01000120.1:10145-14169 GCA_002340255.1 Cyanobacteria bacterium UBA2566 | reverse complement strand
CTGATTTCTCAGGAGCGAAATGAGATTGATTCGTTCTATGTTGTGGATGGGTTGGGTAGTACGCGAGGGTTGACTGATAGTAGTGGTGGGGTGACTGATGCGTATTGGTACGATGCTTATGGCAATTTGGTGGAGCATGAGGGGAGTAGTGAGAATGATTATTTGTTTGCTGGGGAGCAGTTTGATGAGGCGTTGGGGCAGTATTATTTAAGGCAACGCTATTATGATGCAAGTACGGGGAGGTTTACTCGACGGGATACTTGGGAAGGGGATAGATCTAATCCTATTACGCTCAATAAGTATCTTTATGCTAATGGGAATCCGGTTAGTTATATCGATCCTAGTGGGTTATATGCAACAACACTTGGCGCTTATTTTGCAATTAAAGCTGTTCTACTTGCCATTGCTGTTATAGGAATTGGCGTTGCGGCTTACTATAATACCACCTACGAGCCTGAGCGTCTTCGTGGTTTTGGAGAAGGCCCTGGGCTTGATATACGTGATATAGAGTCCCCTCGTCCTCGCGATCCAAAAGAGAGTTTGTTAGGGCGCATCTTGACTTTCCCTCGAGAACAACTTCGAGTTCCCGATCATACTGGTCATCCACGGGATAATAGTTTGGATAATTTGATTCGTCATGTTTTTCATTCAGATGTTGGGCCAGATTATGCTAATGATCCTCTATCAATATGGGGCAAATCTGCAGATGACATTAAACAAGAATATGAAGATGATGGTTATAAAGCTGATATTGAGCAAGGCAAGAGAGGTTCTGGTAAGTCCAAGCAGATAAGAATTGAGAAGCATCCAGAAGTTACTAATATTCAAGTGCATCCAGGTGGAGGTAGGCATATTACTCCATATTATAAAATCTCAACCAGCACTAAAGGTAAAATATGGGTTGTACCCAAGGGCTTTAAAAAAGAACCAAATATGAAAGGACAAATTATTGAAATTCCTTAGAAATCATGAAAAATGTAAAAGTAGATCGAGTGAGTTCTGTAGCCGAAGTTGAAACACTTCAGAGATTAGGTGTCAATGCTATTAGTATTTCACTATCATCCGATCGGAAATTTAAAGATAGACGTACTTTATCAAAAAAAGAAGCTTACTTAATTAAAGATAAAATAGAAAAAAATACATCTTTTATTGGTAGCTTGTCTATCAACAGTTACCAAGAAATGATAGAACTGGCAACAGATCTCGAATTTGATTATATTCAATTATCTTCAATTCAACAAAGCAAAATACTACCAAATGAAGTTTATCAAGAATTAAAGATACAAGGAATTGGATTAATTTATTCCGATCTAGAATGTTCGTATGATACCGATCCTTCTTGGATACTTAGAAGTATACATAACAGTGACTTTGACTTTGCTCAAATTGATTTATTGGGTGATATAGGAGATTCATGGAATTTTCTAAAAGAAAAATGCCCGAATTTTACTGATGAACTTCAAGTCTCTGATATCAATGATATTGCCAGGGAAAATCCTTTACTAATTACCACCGATTTATCGGAAAATAATTTAGAGGAAATTATAGATTGTCTTGCAAATATTAAAGGTATTGCTTTTGTTCTGGGAGATAATCCAATTAGAGACGATTTTCATTACTTTAGCTACTGTGAAGTGATAAAAATGCTTGAACAAGTGAACTTGAGGTAAAACTGTTGTAAATCCGATTCGGCACTCTCAGCTTGCTCCTGTTGGCGTTCGGTTTCCTGACGTTGGCGATCGCGCTATCTGGAAAGAGAATACCATAGCCCAGTGCGATCGCAATCCCATTCTAAAATACCATAATGAATGCGATCGCGCTTTTGGTGATGTCAAACAAAAATGCGATCGCGCTCTGATTTTAAGATAATATTATTGAGTATGATCGCACTTTTAGTTATGTCGGAAAGTTTGTGCGATCGCATTCTAACTCGGCACTATCTGCTCTTTGCTGTTGGAGATCGCATTGCACAATGCCAGAAACTCGCCGATCTATCCGTCTCCTATAGGGTTCTGATAGATCAACAAGCGATCGCCATCATAATATGGAGCCATCAACCACAGAGCAATGGTCAATGGTGGGACTTTCGGCTAGGGCAAGCTGCCCATTAGGAGAGAAGCCAAAGAGAACAATGGCGATCTCTACAATTACTCATGATTATGATGAAGTCGATCTTGATGAAGTGTGGAAGGTGATTGAGGAGAATTTGCCTCAACTTCTGAGCTATATCGAACCCTTAGTTTCCAATGATGACAACCCAGAATGATGGGTTAGTTTCTTTAATGCTCTAATAGTTTAATTATCTAAAGGTCTAATAGGTTTAACTCTTCTCGCAATTCGGCAATATTCCTCACCCTCGACCAATCCACATCCGCATCAGCCAGCAAGTCGATCGCCACGCCAATCAGATGCTGAGGATAAGTGCGATCGCCGGGAGGAACCGGCTCTAGGTTATTGTCTCGCACTTCGGATGCCTTGGCTGCTAACCATTCCTTCTGAGATTTGCGAATTTTCAGATTCACTGCCACCAACTTATCTTTTTCTTGGGGTGCTGGGATGCTTTGGGGAGTGACCTTGGGTTGGGTTTTCCCTGGTTCTAGTGGTTCTGATGGCGCTCGAATTCCAGAGCGTTGAGAGAGTTTACCCCCCATTCCCGTAATTTTCTTAGCCATCTTAAATCCCCCAAATTGATAGACATTCTCTCGCCAGTTGTTTGTAAGCTTTAGCACCTGTGGAACGAGGTGCATATTCGGTAACCGGTTGTTGCGGGGCGATCGCCTCAGCAATGGAGATATTCTCTGGAATTTTGGTCTCCAGCAAGCGATAGCCTAATTCATCAGAGGCTTCTTGCAACATTTCATCTGCTTGTTTAGCCACTGCCAAGCGCCCCCGATAACGACAGCGCACCACATCAATGGGGAGATGGGGACGCTCTTCACGAATCAATTGCACGGCTTCCGAGAGTCCTTTTAATACCGCCGGTTCGTTAAGGGTAGGGATGAGAACGCGATCGCAGGTCAACAGAGCTTGAGTGGCTACAACTCCTAGTCCAGGGGGACAGTCGAGCAGACACAGAGCGAACCCCTGCAAGCGCTCTAGAGCAGGAGTGAATAGGTCAGAAGTGGCCTGGAGTTGGAATAGGGCAAGATCGGCGGGGATTAGATACAGAAGTGGTGGACCGGCTCAATGGGTTTACCCCGCAACCAGTCCACAGTCGTGGGAGTCTGGCCATCGAAGCCTAAACCATAACTGAGGGTGCGCTGTCCATCTAAGTCAATGGCGATCGCCTGCCGCTTGCTAGTGGCCAGAATTGCCCCCAGGTTCAAGACTGTAGTGGTCTTTCCTGTGCCACCCTTGAAGTTAAATATGGCAATCTTTTTCATGTCAGTGGAGCCGAAACCTCCCTTTTTGAGTTTATCCCTTTATGGGTGAATGGGTTATTCAGTTAATCATTTTAACAGTTTAAGTCATTAAGTTATTAAGGTATAAAGGTCTAATAGGTTTAAGGTCTAGTTGAGTTTGCCGCTATAGCAAAGAAAGGGAGCGTTAGGACAGTATCTTAAAAGCTTCTATGATGGCATCATAAAGGGATTCACACTGGTTCTTGAGTTTTCCCACCTCCTTCTTCAGCCGCTCCCAAAAGTGTTCAATTTTATTCAAATCTGGGGAATAAGTAGGCAGAAATATTACCTCACATCTGGCCGGACTGACTAATTTCTCGATTCTTGCTTGAGGATGGAAACTCGCATTATCTATAAGTACAATTTGTCCGGGTATTAATTCGGGCACTAAGAACTCTTTCACCCATTTACAGATCACTTGGCTGTTGCACTACCCCTCGAACATCATCGGGGCAATTATTTCTCCTTGTCTCCAACCGCTAACGACACTAATTCTCTTCTGACGGTGTCCTAATTTTTCTGCTACATCTCTTTGAGATTTATGACAGTCACCGTAGGGATAATCTATGGTATCATCTATACCTGCTTCATCCACATATACTAATCTCTCTTGGCCATACCCT
>DDLS01000120.1:0-10079 GCA_002340255.1 Cyanobacteria bacterium UBA2566 | reverse complement strand
ATTTTCTTTGGCAAAGACTTCAAACTCTTCCAGGTCATTGATTTTCCCTTTTGGGCCTCTACGGTCGGTCACAGGAGCCACATTCCCCCTTTCCTCTCGACGTTTAAGCCACCGGTCTAAGGTGTTGCCACTGATACCAAACGTTCTACACACATGGCTCTTACGCTCCCCTCTATCATAGGCCCCCACGGCTTTATGTCTTAGGTCTATACTATAAGCTGATGGCATCATCTCACGATCGCTAACTTCATCTTTCTATTATGTCCTAACTCTCCCTTTCTCTGCTATACAACGCCTTCTTGGGGGGAGAGCAAACGACTCAATAGTTTGAGAAACGTGGATTTACCGGAGCCATTAGCCCCGACTAAACTCAACCATTCTCCAGTCTCTAAACTCAGGTTAATCTGTTTAACAATCGGGTTTTGGTGATATCCACCACTTAAGTGGTCAGCAATAATGGGCATGGCAATGATTGAGTTCAGTAAGTATAGTACTTTGCGCTTTGCGCTAGGCAATAGGGAAGAGATTGCTTGATTCCGCTGGCGCAACCTTCGCAATGACATACAGAGCAAAGCGCTGTAATGACCAACGTTACTGCTCTTGCACCAAACGGAGATAGTTTTGCTGTAACTGAATCGTTTCTTCGGTCATGCGATCGCACAGTTGCTTTTCTACATTGCTGAGTTCTTCCCAAAAGAGGGCAGAACGGTTCGCTCGGATCGCTTCGTCCCAGAGGAGGGTGAGCAGAGCAGCCGCTTGGGGATTGTCTTGCGCCAGGCGATCGCACCATTGTCTAAATTCTGCTTTAGCCCTCTCATGGGTTTCCAATTTATGGGCTAGCTCAATGCATTCTTGCAGGTACTGGCGATCGCCCTCCCCTGCTCTTGAGTCGGATCTTGAGTCCATGATTGAATTCACCCTCAAAATTTAACAATTTGTTCCAGATTAGTGTATTGTAATAAAAATTAATACCCAAAAACCACCTCTCTCGTCATTGTCTGGGCAGGTTAGCGCCTAACCCTGGTTTTTGGCTATATTCCTAAGCTAACCTGTCCAACCTTGACCTCTGCCGTCCCTTCCCAAAAGTATGAGTAAACAGCGCATTCTTTCTGGTGTTCAACCCACCGGTAACCTTCATCTCGGTAACTATTTAGGTGCGATCCGGAACTGGGTTGAGGGACAAAGCGAATATGAAAACTATTTTTGTGTGGTCGATCTCCATGCAATCACAGTTCCTCATACCCCAGAAACCCTAGCCGCCGATACTTATACCATTGCGGCGCTCTATCTAGCTTGTGGTATTGATTTAGAGCATAGTACCATTTTTATTCAATCCCATATCCCTGCCCATAGTGAATTAACCTGGTTGCTTAACTGTATTACCCCTCTAAACTGGTTAGAAGATATGATTCAGTTTAAGGAAAAAGCAATTAAACAGGGCGAAAATGTGGGCACAGGATTGTTAGATTATCCCGTGTTAATGGCAGCAGATATTCTACTTTATCAAGCCGATCGCGTGCCCGTGGGAGAAGATCAAAAACAACATTTAGAACTCACTCGCGATATTGCTGCTCGCTTTAATCATTTCTATGGCAAAGGAGAAACGGTACTGAAGTTACCCAATCCTTTGATTAGAAAAGAAGGCGCACGGGTGATGAGTTTGACGGATGGCACGAAAAAGATGTCAAAGTCCGATCCGAGCGAACAAAGTCGAATTAGTTTACTCGATCCCCCAGAGGCGATCGCCCGCAAAATTAAGCGCTGTAAAACCGATCCCTTTCGGGGCTTAGAATTTGATAATTTAGACCGGCCAGAATGTCATAACCTATTGAGCCTCTATATGCTACTCTCTGGACAAACGAAGGAAGCAGTAGCAGCAGAATGTCAAGAGATGGGATGGGGACAATTTAAGCCCTTGTTGACGGAAACCGTGGTAGAAGCGCTCAAACCCATTCAAGACAAATATCAGGAAATTATGGGCGATCGCCCGTATCTAGAATCAGTTTTGCGCCAAGGTCGGCACAAGGCAGACGCGATCGCTTCTTCTACCTTAGCTGAAGTAAAAAAAGCCCTCGGCTATTCCAGTCCCTTGTAAATAACATTACTTTTTTATTATGGTTAATTCTTTTCGTCAAGCCTTACATTCAGGAGAATTCCTAGTCACGGCTGAAGTCATGCCCCCCAAAGGCGGTGACACCAGCCATATGATAGAAATGTCTAAACACCTGAAAGGCCGGGTTCATGCCGTCAATATTACAGATGGAAGTCGTGCTGTTTTACGCATGTGCCCTTTGGCTGCCAGCGTGCTTTTATTGCAACAAGGGATTGAACCCATTTGTCAAGTGGCTTGCCGCGATCGTAACCGTATGGGCATTCAAGCCGATCTCATGGGGGCCAACGCTTTAGGCATTCACAATATTCTCGCCCTCACTGGAGACCCGCCAAAGGCTGGAGATTATGGCGATGGTCGCCCCGTCTTTGAACTCGAATCAGTGCGTCTGTTGAAAGTCATTGACCTCCTCAACCAAGGGTTTGACGCTCACCAAAAAAAACTCCCCGATGGCCCCCTCAACCTCTTAGCGGGAGCTGCGGTAGACCCCCAACTTGACAGTTGGTCAGGATTGCAACGACGATTTAAAAGAAAGTTAGATGCTGGCGCTCAGTTTTTCCAAAGTCAAATGGTCACTGATTTTGAGCGTTTAGATAAATTCATGACCCAAGTTGCAGCCGGCTCGGATAAACCTGTTTTAGCCGGAATTTTCTTACTCAAATCCGCTAAAAATGCCAAATTTGTTAAGCGTTGTGTGCCTGGTGTTCATATTCCCGATTCCTTGATCGAGCGCCTCGCCAATGCAGAAAAACCTCTCTTAGAAGGCATGAAAATTGCCGCCGAACAAATTAAACTAGCTCGCAATATCTGTCATGGTGTCCATCTGATGGCGGTGAAGCGTGAGGACTTAATTCCCCAAATTTTGGATTTAGCTGATATTGGGCCTCTGTCTTAATTTTTGGGTTGATATGACATTCATCTCTCCTTGGGAGACAAGGGGCTAGGGGCCCCTTGTTCTATTAAGGTTGTGGATATAAAGGAGTGGACTCTCTACTCGCTAAAGATTAATATTTCGGCACAGAAGGATCGACTTCATCACTCCAGGCTAAAATTCCGCCCTTTACATTAATACCTTCAATGCCTGCTTCTTTGAGAAGACCCAAAGCTGTAGCCGATCGCGCTCCCATCTTACAATGGGCAATTAGCTTATGACCATTAAGCAATTCCTTCACTTTATCGACCCCTGTGCCTTCTTCAATATCCGGTAAAGGAATCAATACTGCACCAGGAATTTGGGCAATGTCGTATTCATGGGGATTTCGGACATCAATTAACAGTATATCGTCGGCACTACTATCGAGCAGGGCTTTCAATTCGGTAACTGTCATTTCCGGAATTGCCGATTGCTGTTGAGCTTCCTGTTCTCTGGCTTGAGGAATGCCACAAAATTGCTCGTAATCAATCAATTTTTCGATGACCGGGCGCTCTGGATTGGGTCTTAATTTTAACTCCCGGAATTTCATATCTAGGGAATTATATAAGAGCAAACGACCGCTTAACGTTGTTGGGGAACCGAGGATAATTTTGACAGTTTCTGTCGCTTGAATGACTCCAATCATTCCGGGTAGAATCCCTAACACGCCTCCTTCTGCACAAGACGGAACCATTCCCGGCGGTGGGGGTTCGGGATAGAGGTCGCGATAGTTGGGTCCCCCTTCATAGTTAAAGACAGTGGCTTGTCCTTCAAACCGGTAAATTGACCCATAAACATTGGGTTTATTGAGTAAAACACAGGCATCATTCACCAGATAGCGGGTGGGGAAGTTATCCGTTCCATCCACTACGATGTCATAGGGTTCAACGATCTCTAGGGCGTTTTCTGAACTTAGGCGTGTTTCGTACAGATCGACTTGGCAAGAGGGGTTAATCTCGTGAATCCGATTTTTAGCGGATTCAATTTTGGGTTTCCCGACCCAGGATATGCCGTGAATGACTTGACGTTGAAGGTTAGAGCGATCGACGATATCAAAGTCAACGATACCAATGCGTCCGACACCGGCTGCTGCTAGGTAGAGCAGTAGGGGTGAGCCGAGACCCCCTGTACCGATACAGAGAACACTGGCCGCTTTGAGGCGTTTTTGCCCTTCCAGTCCAATTTCTGGCAAAATCAGATGGCGAGAGTAGCGTTCGTACTCTTCTGGGATGAGTTGAATATCGTCCAGATTAGGATTGAGCATAGAAGTTTAGGGGACAAGTTGCAAGAATTTCCCATATTGAGTCTCTTATTGTAACGCTCTCTTTCACCCGTGGGTATCTGTGTTAAGAATATTTTCGAGTTGCGAGGGTTGGAATTGGCGATCTCTATCTAAAACCCAGTCGTTAATCACTGTGGCGCGCCCTTGGATGACGGAGACAATAATATAGTGGTAATCTGGCCAAGCTAAGAGGCGATCGCACTCCGAAGGCACAGCGGGATGATCGGGATGGGAATGATAAAATCCCACAATCTGGAGATGGCGAGAACGGGCATCTTTTTGTAAGGTTAGCAGGGTTTGGGGGGCGATCGTATACCGCTCCAGTTTCGTCTTTCCCCCCATCCCCATTTCTTCTAGCTGCTCTGCCATCTCTTCATTCCAACCATTCTCCGTCCGCACCACTTCTACCAAAACCCTCTTATCTTCCTCAACCCTACCCAACAATACTCCACAGCACTCTTGCGGATAACACTCCTGTGCATGAGCGCGAATGATCTCTAGATGCTCCGATTTAACCTGCATTTTGGCCTGATATCAATAATCAGATGTAAGTATGATAGTTGTACCATAGCGATCGCCACTGGGGAAGCGATCGCGAAACTTGGACTTTGTTTAGATTAAGGCGATCGCTTCGCGATGCAGAGTATGATGGCGATCGACCTAGACATTGCTCTAGCTGGCTACGGATTCTCTGATAATTTTGATTTGTCCTCGCTGTACCGCTCTTAAGATACGATGTACTGCTTTGTGTTCTTCGCAGTTAGAACTGAGCATTTGGAAGGTTGTTTGTAGGAAAAACCACTCTTCAAAAGAGATGGCGTTGATAGAACCAACTGAGCCAAAAAGATCTGAGATGTAGTCGGATACTCCTTCTGTGCTAGTTAACATGCTTGTTTTTCCTAATTCGTTATGTTCCTATCCTCTCCCAATTCTTCTGAACAGTGGGTGATACCCCTCATAGCTGATGATGATCTTTTACGAGCAAAACTGTGATGGGAATTGAGCCGCGTTGGCGACGGGGATCACCATAGCGTGGCGATCGCCGAACGCACAACTGGGGACGCTAAACCCCCATCACATTAACGACCTCAAAGAGAGCTACAGCTTGCAATTCCTAGATTTCATCCCATCCGGTTACTCCAGAGGACATCACATAACTGGTGACTCCCGCTTCAAAGAAATTCGCCTTCGTATGACCTTCTTTCTTCGTATCCGAAAAGCGCTCTAGATGAGCATAGGGACTCTTCTTGTACTTATCATCCGCGTACAAAGGCGGAAGACCGATCGCTCCTAAGCGAATATTCGCCAAGTACTTCGTATACTGCTCCGTACTCGCATCCGTAACTCCCAGGATTTGGTTGCCAATAATATGGTTTGTCCACTGACATTCATGGCGCACGGCTTGATCGAACATTTCATAAACTTGATCGAGCGAATGGGGAAACACCGTCATCGCTTCCGGAATGATTTTTTGATAAAGACGGACATGGGATAATTCATCTCGATTAATCAATTTGAAAATATCCGCACTTCCTGGCATCAACATCCGCGAAGCTAGATTATAGAAAAAACAAAAACCATTGTAAAAATAAAGCCCCTCCAAAACATAATCTGCCACCAAAGAAACGAAGTAATTTTCTGGGGTAGGATCGTCAATATATTGCTGATAGAGTCCTGCTACAAACGTACACCGCTCTTTCAATACTTTATCGGTGCGCCAGAAATCATACACTTCATTCCTTCTCTCTGACGGAATAATGGTCTCTATCATGTATTGATAACTCTGATTATGCATCCCCTCTTGGGCAATTTGTTCTGCCATACACAAACTCACTTCTGGGGCAGTAACCGTACTTTTTAAATGAGGAATATTGCAGGTTTGGACAGAATCTAAAAACGTTAAATAGGACAAAATTCCATCAAATGCTTTCCTTTCTTCTGGGGTTAAATTCCAATAATCAACCACATCTTGGGTAATATCCAATTTTTCGGGAATCCAGAAGTTTTCCCGCATCATTTTATAAAGACTGACTGCCCAGGGATAGCGAACATCATTGAGTTGCATGAGATTAGTGGTTTCACCAAACCAAATAGTTCGATGTTCGGTATCGTCATTTCCCCCAGGGTTAAAAATTGGGTTGACCGTCATTTTTGGGCGATCAATTGGGTGTTTGTGATTCATCATATGAGTAGACTGATTGGGAGTGAATGACAAAAAAATGGAAGCAGTTTATAATCTACTTCCATTGTCCATTTTTTGCAAATATGGGGTTAGTTGGCGCAAGAACTACAATCCGTTAATCCTTCTTTAAAGTCATCCCGTTGTACGGTTCGGACATAGTATACCGCTTTACATTTTTGTTCCCAAGCCATGATTAAGGTTTCAAAAATATCTTTGGCTTTGAGAGTGCGTTCTGGTTCATCCTGAAAATAGATACCGGTATTCAAATTGAAGAGGAGTTCCATGGAAATACCGGTGTCAATCCATTGTTGAATAGTGGAGACAGCAGCAACTACTTTTTTCTGTTCCAAGTGTTTGTTTTCTTGGTAGTACCAAAAGGAATTAGTGATAAACGGGGGAGCAATGGGTACGCTGCCTTTTGCCCATTTATCGTAGAAGAAGCGACTATAGGTGGGAAGAATGCTGGCGGTGCAACCTTGGACGAGGGACGAGGAGGTATTGGGGGCGATCGCCGTAATATGGGAATTGCGAATGCCGTATGTTTGGATATCTTGTGATAATTGTTCCCAACGTTGGGGCTGTTCGGAGTTTTCCCGAAACCAGTCTACTGGTTTAGCACCAATTAAATTTCCTTTGCTCCACTGACTCCCAGCAAAGCTATTATAAGCACCACGCTCTTTAGCTAATTCCATGGACGCATGGGTACACCAATAGCCCATCTCTTCAAATAAATGACTCATTTGGGGCAAGTCTTCATAGGAGAGCTGGCGTTTGGCTAACCAATCGGCTAATCCCATAGCTCCTACACCAATAGTGCGATATTTCTGATTATGGGTTTTGCTGGCTGAGAACGGAGGATGGGTAATTTCGATGGTATTATCTAACATCCGTACTGCCGTTTGGCAAATGTCAGGTAGTTCTTCTATCTCTAAGGTGGCAAAATTGAGACTATTCAAGTTGCAACAATGAGCCTCAATCCCAGGGCTGACATTGCTGAAGGATTCACAGCAGAGATTAACGCCGGGAATGTAGCCTTGATGCGAGTTCGGATTAGCGCGGTTAATGGTATCTTTGAATGCCAGATAAGGCATACCTGTCTCTACCTGAGTACGCATGATCGTCTTAAAGAATTCCCTGGCATTAATCCGGTTATACAGGTTCAGGGTACGGCCAACTTCCGCTTCAATGGTTTTATAAGCTTGCTCAAACTCTTCACCCCAGAGTATGGGCAGATCGATGCCCAGCTTGTTTTTCACTTCATAGGGATCGACTAACGTCCAATCTTGTTTGGCAATAACCCGTCTCATGAATTCGTCGGCAATCACCAATTGGGGGAAAATGTCATAGGCTTTGCGCCGTTGATCCCCGTTTTCAGTTTGCATTTCTAGGAATTCCAAGGCATCCAAATGCCAAATATCGAGGCTGACGGTAACTGCACCTGCCCGTCTTCCGCCTTGGTTCACGGCGATCGCTGTATCATTAAGCAATTTAATCCACGGTACAACTCCTCCAGAAGCATTGGATTTACCCATTACCCAAGATCCCGTTGCCCGAATACGGCTCACGTTTACCCCTACACCGCCACCATTTTTGGAGATGCGGGCAGTATCGGTTAAGGTTTCGTAAATGCTCTCTAGGTTGTCATCCATGGCAGTAATGAAGCAACTCGACAGAGAACCCCCAGGAATCCGCAGGTTAGCTAAGATGGGGGTAGCTAGAGAAATCTTCCGTTGGGCGATCGCCTCATAAAACTTTTTCGCCCACTTCAAGCGGTTTTGGGGTTCTTCCACCGATGCGAGCAGGAGGGCACAAGTCAGATACGCTTCTTGCGGCAACTCATCCTTGAGCAAATACCGCTTAGTTAACAGTGTTGCCCCAGCATAATCATAATCCGTATCCCAATCTGGATTAATCCAACTGTCCGCAATTTCTAATTCATCGGGAGTATAGGTTAAAATTCGCTCATCATACTCATTCGCTGCTACCTTGCGAGCCACCGTTTGGGGATAATCGCCATATTGATAGCCCCTACCCGCTAGAGTATCTTTCCACAGACTCCACATATGCAGCCGTCCCGCCACATAACGCCAATCCGGTTCTGTCGGAGAACACAACTCTAAGCTACAATTGATGAGGTTTTCCTGAATTTCCCTAGTCGTCACCCCATTGCGTAGACGAGTCGTTAATCCAGCCTCTAAAGGAATCGGATTAGCCTGGGTTCCCGAACAAGCCCACTCTACAACAGCGCGAATCTTCGTGACATCTAGAGCTGCACGAGTGCCATTTCGCTTAATCACATGAATCGGGTTTGTGTGAGGAGTATGGTCTGTTATGGAGAGAGTTGGTTGCATCATAGGGGAATCAATGAAGTGATAAGATTCTAATGTACTCCATTTTCCACATTTAGTGATAGAATTTGACAAAATTTAAGTTTTGCGCTATATGTGGATTGGAAGCTGATAATACTTTGTCTTTATCACTCACCTTTCCGTGAAGCCATATCTATTTAAGCCAATCTAAAGACGATCGCCAAAATACCGACGATATAACCCATTCGCTACTGTTACCCCATTCTTTCCCAACTTCACCAAACCCAAGCTTTCGAGCTGAAACTCTAGAAATGGGGATAATCTTACAGCTTCTTGAGCTTGAACGGCCTCTTGAAACCCATGCAAGAGAGTAATATTCCTTTGGAGAATTTGCCCATAGAAATGTAAATGTTTGTGGAAGATCAGCTCTCCATCAAGACTATCTTTCAAAAAACTCTTGAAACTGAGATAATGTTCAGAACTAGCATATAAACTCAAACCTACCAGATAAGGATGCCCTCCTGTAAGCTGCATCAATTCCTCAACTTCAGAAGAGGTGAGTTGTAGCCTAAAGCGGCGTGTCAATTCATCTACTTCTAAAGTTGTAAAGTAAGGCATTTTAATCGATTTCCCCATTCGTATAGGAGAACTTTTAAGATTAAGTTCAGCATAAATATCTGTACTCGTCACTAATATAAATCGTAATTTTTGCCAAGCATCACTTTCTGGCAATCCGTATCCTGAAGCTTCATACCAGTAATTCAGCAAGCGTAAGAAATCAATCGAAATTGAAAGATTATTGAATAATAAATCAAACCGATCGAGTACAACCACTAAAGGGGAATGGATTTGCTTTAGTAAGTGTTCTAGTAAATGAGTCGATAATCCTTTACATCCTAACCCATCCCTAGAAAAATCGCCTTCAGAAAGTGGCAGGTTCAATCGATGATATAACTCATAAATCAGCCATCGTAGAAACGGATCTAGATTCTTTAAAAACTGTGGGTCAACCTGTTCCAGACTTAAGGGAATAACTGTCAGGTTTTCTTGCCTTGCTCGATGCACAAGTCGAATCATCAGAGAAGTTTTCCCCATTTTCCTAGACCCCACAAGACTTAAAACCCCTCCTGCATGAGACAGGATTTGAAAAGCCAGTTGCTCTATAGGTCTACTAATATACAACTCAGAGTCAAGAGAGAGGCGATCTCCAGGAACCTCAAGTAAATCATTGTTTAGATTGCTGGTTGCCAGGTAATTCTTTACTACAGAAGTAAAACTTTTTT
>DDLS01000157.1 GCA_002340255.1 Cyanobacteria bacterium UBA2566 | reverse complement strand
CAATTTCAATACTTTTTTTCTTCAGCCTAAATCCCTTATCTTAATTCCTATCTTGATTCGGCAGAGTGACAAAAGAGGGATATAGCGCTTTGCGCTAGGGAATAGGGAATAGGGAATAGGAAATAGGCTTTTGGTACATAGCTTTGAGGATTCAACACTGTCCCTCATAACAGCGCAAAGCGCTGTACGAGAAAAAATATTGATATAGTCGTTTTAATTAAGATTGGGACAATCATGATGGGTCTACAACTCGAACGACTGTAGGAGTAAACGCCATTTGCTCTTACCGTTGTGTCCCATCCTTAATTAAAATAACTATGTCATCCCCGCCCACCACTAATATCAAATCCTTAAGATGTTTGCTACAGATGATTGACAAGGAGTTGGAACCGAGATGATCGATTATGCTGAGAAGCGGATCTTCCAGAGTACGCCTAATGTTTTTATCTGTGTTTCTTCCTTTAATCCGGGCGCACGTAAGCTTTATGAACGACTAGGATACAGCGTTATTGGTGAGTTACACGACTATATCATCTCAGGAGCTTGAGATATTACTTCGTAAAACGATCGCTCCTTTGAGGGCATTTTCTGCTTCAATTGACGAAGTTCGGATTAAGCGCCTTACGATAAAAAACCAGCTAGAACCTAGCTGGCGTTAATCGATATCATCAATATCAATTGTCGTTTCCGAAAATCCTGACTGCGCGTTCCCACAACACGAGGAGGATCGGTCTCTTTTGTCTCTCTTTACCAATCGTAACAGAGAATGCGAATCTTTTTAATAAAAGTTCATACTTAACGGTTTCCCTTTCGATAATTATTTATAATCAAAGATCCCGATTACATCAGTTTCTTCTGTTATCGATCGCAAAACACACGTACCACACATACCACAACCTATTCCAGCGCTGCTTCCTGAGGACATCCCCAAAGAATACGCTCGTGCTTATAGACAACCATTCCAGGTTGAGCGCCTTTTGGTTTATACACCGATTTCGGTTCGGTGTAAACCACTGGAACCTGCTTACTTTGCCGTCCTTGGCTATAATGGGCGGCTAGATTAGCCACAAACTGGAGGTCTTCGGTATCAGGAACCTCTCCCGGAGAGACTCTCATCAACACATGACTTCCAGGAATCTCCTGGGTATGGAACCATAGATCGTATGCTCCAGCTAGTCTAAAGGTTAAGCGATCGTTTTGGCGATTATTGCGACCGACGAGAACTTCAAACCCGCTAGGGGTTTGGTAACGATGGGGTTGGGAGCGGTTGGAGTTGCGTTGATAGTCGGATGCTGGAGAGTCTAAATACTTCTGTTCAATTAATTCTTCGCGCACTTCCTCTAGAGTCGATAAATCCTCAGCCGTGCCATACTCCGCAAGTTGCAGTAGGGTTGTTTCCACTTGTTCGAGATAGCGTTGTTCGGTTTCAACTGCTTCTAAAAGGGGTTGAACGGCAAGTTGAGAGCGCTTGAGTTTTTGGTGTTTTTTGTAGAGCGCTTGGGCATTTTGTACGCCATTCTTTTCGAGATTGAGGTTGATTTTAACCGGTTTTCTGGTTTCAAAATCGGCTAATTCGATCGCCGCCATACCGGGTTGCCACTGATGCAAATGAGCCATCAATAAGTCGGCTAAATAGCGATAGCGATCGGCATCTTGGGACTGGTTTAACCGTTCTCGGAATAGGAGCGCCTTTTGATGGAGCTTGCCTAAATGCGATCGCACCTTTTGCTGCAATTGATGATGTAATTGACTAAATTCTTGGCGATTAAGATGCTCGTTATAATACCCACTAATTAAATTTTGTACGGATTCAACTGCTTCGACTCGATCCCAAGGCATAACCGTATAGCCCTTTTTCGTCCATCCTGGTGTAAACATTCCCTGCTGCAAACTGTGTAACCAATATTGCCAGCGTTCATACACCAAAGACCAATCGGCATCACTTAAACTATCTGTGGGTTGATGGAGAGCGATCGCCGTCCCCGATAGCCAAGACTCAATCAACCGGGGACTTAATCCCCGATAACTTTGCAGTAATTGCCGCTTGAGGGGCCCCGGAATCAATCCGACTCTCCCCCAAAAATCACTGAATGATTCTTCTAGACTAGGTATCCGATTTTTTAGGGCTGGAGGGTTAATATACGGCTGTCCGGTCAAAATCGGGCGTACACTCGACTGTTGTTCGCTCACCTGATGGGCAGCCGTAACAATCGTATTCTCTTGATTGACCAAAATTACATTACTATATTTACCCATCACCTCCACAATTAAGTGCCAGCGAATTGGATCGCCCGGTCTTTGGGCAAACTGCAAATCGATCGCCCGCTCCCAAGGGGCAATTTCGGCAATGGAAACCAGAGCTAACCCATTAAGCTGATGGCGCAACTGATCGCTAAATGTAAACGTATCCGGTGCTTTTGGGGGAGGGCTGCTCATGGCGATATGGGCTGCCTGTGGATGCCAACACAGCGTTAACCATCCCCGCCCCTGAAGCGTCCGCAGGGCAAGGGATAGCCTGAAGCGATCGCGTTGAAAAACCTGCTCTAAACGAGCGGGTAAAGAGCGATCGCGCAAATCGGCACAAATAGCCATCAAAGTCGTAAAATCAACCGGTTGCACAATGAATTACATCTAACGAGCCAAGATTTCTAGTATAGCCCGTTCCCCGAACCTATATTTCTTGAGCCAAAATTAAAACTTGTTCATAGAGATGATCTGCAATCCTTGTACCCCGATTTTGCATCTGCTCTAGAACATCCTTAACATTAGGAATCAGGCTCTGGCGCTTTGCCAATACCAAAACACCCATGGTTCCAATTAAGGGTAACTTTCTTTCTAGTGCCACTCGTCTAGCTGCCCGTTCATCAATCAGTAATTGATCGGCTTTAGTTTCTTCAGCTAAGGCGATCGCTTCTGACTCTCCTAAGTCTAAATGAAAAGACTCCTGTAACTCCTCTACAAGCCGCTGATTATTGACGGTGACCACTTGTAGCCATGACAAATCCTGTACTTGTTGCGCTGCTGGATGATCTCCCACAAGCAACTCATTAAAAACGCCCTGGGGAATCATCAGTTTCCCAAAGAGTTCAGGTAATAAATACAAATAATTGACCTTAGCTAATTCACTAATAGAAGTAGTATCTGAAACAATAATCATGGATTAAATTGATTGATTTAATCTTAACTCAGCTTGCTCCACTTCCTGACGGAATTCCTGTAAATCTTGTGAATCATCAAAGACAGAAATTCCCCATTTATGCATTCGATCGATCATCTCTAAGCGGGAAATGCCTAGGATTTTTGCAGCCCGTCCGCTACTGATTTCTCCAACTTCCAACAGCGCCATTACATAACCTTCTTTGGCTTTCTCCATAGCTCTTTGGCGGACTTGCTCCGAAAGCTCAATATTGGCTAATTGCTCATCTAAAAAGGTGAAAATCATAAGCGGTTGTGTGGTGATCCATACTATGACTATAGTCTTTCCTGTGGATTACCGCAAGCAGACATGGATGCAAACAAACAAGGGCTTGTAGAGTACGATAAAATCAAGAGCAACTGCAAAGTAAACAGATAAGGTTTATGCTTATCCTATGTTCTCTGGCAAGAGGAACAAGTAAGGAGAGTCAACAAGATTGCGCCGATCGCGCAAAAGCAGTGGTTGAAGAAAAAGATCGCACTATTCAACAGCTAAGAGAGAGCCTAGCGCAACTGGGTATCAATCCAGATACTCTCAGTTAGAGGAGTAAGCTATCGCCGTGTCTCCGTGTCTGTGCGTCCCCCGATCTTCCCGACTCCCCACTGTTTACTCTTTGTTAAGACAGATTCTTATACTGTGGGCAGGTTGCATAATCTCGGTTAATCTAAAATAGAGTAGAGCGGCTCTCTCTTAGGCATGTTGCATAATGTCCCCTAATTTATCTGGTCGTAAACTTAAATTCAAACGCCGTCCCCACTTGGCGATCGCTGTGCTTCCTGATATCGATTCAGCGTTTGCTGCCTATCGATTACTCTATAGCGAAGGTATATCCCCCGAATACTTAGCCATTGTGGGGCGAGAATTTAATCCTCCCGAATGGGTAGGATTGTATAAACCCATGAAGATCATCTTTGCCAAGGCCTATCGATTGGCCTTATTATCCGCCTTGGCTGGGAGCGCGATCGCGGCTATCCTCCTCTGGCTCTTAAAGCTGGAGATTTCCAATTTGGCTCACCTCCATATCGCTCTAGTCATTTTATCCGCCGGACTTATGAGTGGTCTCTCTGGTAGTCTTGTGGGCGCACTGATTGGTTTTTTTGGTGAAGGAAATACTTCTAGTATCTATCGCCATCACCTGCAACAGGGGCGATATCTGCTGATGATTGAAGGACCAGAACACATGGTAAGGCGCTCCAAAGAAGTGCTAAGTCAATATTCGACTTCGCCCTCTTGAGCTATGGAAAAGGGTAGATCGGCTATTCTAGTATTTTCAGATGACCTACCTACGCCAAAATTCCAGAGAATATTGCCATCAATGCCATGCTTCGTGTTAAGCAACGGTTTCATCAACTTTTCCAAACTGTACCCTTAGGAGTGGCCTTAATTGTGCCTTTTCTCCTGCAAATTGCGATCGCAGTGGGCTTAACTGGATATTTCTCTTGGTACCATGGCAAAGCAGCCGTTGAAAATGTCACCAGTCGCTTACAAGCAGAAATCACGGCTCATCTCGACGATCGCCTCGTTAATACTCTTTCCATTGCCCATCAGATTAATCACGTTAATGCGAATGCCATTGCTTGGGGAGAAACCGGCCCAAACAACCTTGAGCAATTAAGCCAAAAATTTTACGAACAACTCCAGTTATTTCCCCAGATCCGTGAAATTCAATTTGCCAATTCCCAAGGGGAATGGGTAAGTGTGCATCATTCTCAGAAGGATAATCGGAGCCTAGAACTGGCGATCTCGTCCTCTACAACCGATGGGCAATCCCATATTTATTCCCTCGATCGAGGAAAACGGGGAGCGCTGTTGCGATCGCTTCCCAAGCGCGATCCCCGTAAATCATTTTGGTATCAAGAAGCCACTCGCAACGCCACTACCTACAACAATTCTCCCCAGTCTTGGACAACTCCCTATCTCTCAAATACCGGACAGATGAGTCTAGATGCCGTCTTACCGATCTATGGCAGGAACCAAACCCAACTGGGTGTCCTCTCTACCTCCATCTGGCTTTCTAAACTTCAGCAGTTTCTACAAACCTTGAATGAGCGCCTAGACGCGCAGATTCTAATCTTTAGTAATACAGATGGAAGTATTGCGCCTGTCGTCACCCCTTTGGAGTCAACCTATCCTCTGATCAATCGTGCGACGGACTATCTCCAAACCTATTTAGTCCAGCACCCTCAAATGCAAGAAGCTATTGACCTTCAGGTTAGCCTTCTCGATACTCCCTACACTCTGCACTTGAGTTCCCTAAGCGATCATCAAGACTTAAATTGGCTCATGGCGATTTTTGTCCCTCAAGATCCCTTTCTGGAGGATATTCACCAAGGAGGCAATGTTACCGCGATCGTCGGTTTACTGGCATTGATCGCTGCCACTGTACTCGGTTGGCTCATCACTCGCCACATTATCCGACCGATTAAGCAACTCTCGCAAGTGGCGATCGCCCTTTCCGAAGGTGACTGGTATCGCACAGCCGATCCTTGGTACAATCGCACCGATGCCCTAGGAACTCTAGCTCTAGCTTTTGAGCGAATGCGCTATCAGCTCAAGCGCTCCCATCGTCAACTGCAATCCTATTCTCGATCTTTGGAAGCTAAAATCCAAGCCAGAACGGAAGAACTCGAACAAGAAATCCGCGAGCGGCAAACAATGGAAATCGCTTTACGAGAATCGGAAGAAAAGTTCTCCAAAGCCTTCCGTCGTACTCCCCACCCCATTACCATCACTTGTTTAGGCAGTGGCAAACATCTGGAAGTCAGTGATAGCTTCCTCAGTTTAACCGGCTACAGCAATGAAGAAGTGATTGGTCGTACCGCCTTAGAGCTAAACCTCTGGGTTCATGTGGAAGAGAGGATGCACTTGTTTCACCTGATTCAACACAAGAAGCAGGTGAAAAACTATGAATTTACTTATCGCACCAAGGCTGGAGAATATCGGGTGGCTCTACTCTCATCGGATGTGATTACGGTGAATGACAAACCCTGTTTACTTTCGGTGACTACTGATATTACCGATCGCAAACAGCTCGAGGAAGACTTACGGCGATCGCAACAATTCCTCGATAGCATCATCGATCATATTCCCCTAGCCATTTATACTAAGGATATTACCCATGATTTCCAATATCTGATTTGGAATCAAGCCAGCGAAGCTATTTTTGGGTTAGGGAGCGATCGCGTCATTGGCAAAACCGATAGCGAAATCTATCCCCTAGAACAAGCAACCCAATACAGTGCCTATGACTTGCAAGCCGTGCAACAAGGGAAACTCCTAGAAATCGCCGAGCATCCTTTTCAATCCCTCACTCGGGGAAAAATTCTGCTCAGAACCCTCAAATTGCCCCTCTATAACCGCCAAGGAGAAGCGACCCATTTACTCTGTATTTCTGAAGATATTAGTGCTCGTAAACAAGCAGAAACTGCCCTTCAACAAGCCAAAGAAGCAGCGGAAATGGCTAACCGCTCCAAGAGTGAATTTTTAGCCAATATGAGCCATGAATTACGCACGCCTTTGAATGCTATTTTGGGATTTAGTCAATTAATGGCCAATGACCCTAAATTTGCGGCTGGAGCCTCAGAAATCAATATCATTAACCGCAGTGGAGAACATTTACTCGACCTGATTAATGACATTCTGGAAATGTCTAAAATAGAAGCAGGTCGGATGACATTTTTGCCAACCGCTTTCGACTTAGAGCAATTATTACAAACTTTAGAAGGCATGTTACATATCCGGGCAACTTCTAAAGGGTTAACGTTGACCTTCGATCGCCCCCCGGATTTAGTACAATATATTCAAACTGATGAACAAAAATTACGCCAAGTGTTGATTAATCTCTTGGGAAATGCAATTAAGTTTACAGAAAAAGGGACAGTTGAATTATGCATATCTCAGGTACGAGAAGATCCTTTAATTCGTTTGCAGTTTGCTGTTCAAGATACGGGAATTGGGATTGCAGAAGATGAATTAGAGCAATTATTTAATCCTTTTGTACAAACCGAGTCGGGAAGGCGATCGCATCAAGGAACCGGATTAGGACTTTCTATTAGTCAAAAATTTGTCCAACTCATGGGGGGGAACATTGAAGTTAAAAGTATCCTGGGGGAAGGCAGTTGTTTTCGATTTGAAATTCAAGCCACCCTTGCAAGTGCGGAAGGAGTCGAGCCGGTTATTGTACGCAATCGAGTAATTGGTTTAGCACCTGGACAACCCCGATATCGGATGCTAATTGTTGATGATATCCCCGAAAATCGTCTGTTATTGGTGCGCTTATTACAACCTTTGGCATTGGAGATCCTTGAAGCCGAAACAGGAGAAGAGGCGATCGCCCATTGGCAGCAGTATCATCCCGATCTGATCTGGATGGATATCCGCATGTCAGGTATGGATGGATACGAAACCACCCGACGGATTCGGGAACTAGAAAGTCAAGCCTCCCCAACCCAAAAAAGCATCATTATTGCCCTGACTGCCAGCGCCTTTTCCCAAAAACGAGAGCTAGTCTTTGCGGCTGGATGTGATGACTTTATTGCTAAACCTTTTCAGGAAGAAACAATCTGGAACACCCTAGCCAAACATTTGGGTCTAGAATATATCTATGAGGAAGCCTTACCCCCAACTGATAGCCCTGAGCCATTTACCCTTACGCCCAATCAGCTTAAAATAATGCCATCGGAGTGGATTGAGGCCGTACATCAATCGGCTTTAAGTGGCGATGATGAGAAGATTATCCAACTCATTGCCCAAATCCCTCCCCATTACCAGGGTTTAATTAACACCCTGTCTGATTTGGTGCATCATTTCCATTTCAATACTTTGTTAGAATTAACGGATGAACAGTAAAGTTCTAGCCGATTTGTTAATTGTAGACGATACGCCCAACAATTTGCGTTTGTTATCGTCGATGTTAACGGAAAAAGGTTATAAGGTGCGTAAGGCGATCGATGCTAAAGGGGCGCTCAAAGCCATTGAGGTGCTAAAACCGGATTTAATTTTGTTGGATATTCGGATGCCGGAAATGGATGGGTATCAAGTGTGTCAGATCCTGAAAGCTGATGCTCGAACTCAAGATATTCCAGTAATTTTTATTAGTGCTTTAGATGAGACTGTGGATAAGGTGCGAGCGTTTAATGTGGGGGGAGTTGATTATATTACGAAACCCTTTCAAGCGCCGGAGGTGTTGGCGAGGGTGGCAACTCATTTGCAGATTCATCAATTACAACAGCAGTTAGAGACTCAAAATACTCAGTTGCAAGCAGAAATTGTGGAACGACAAAAGGCGGAAGCCGGATTAAAAGTTTTGTTACATGCGGTTTCCCATGATTTGCGGAATCCGGTAACCGGGATGTTGATGGTGTTTAAAAATTTGTTGAAACGGGATTCGTTCGCTTTAACCCGATCGATGGTAGAGCGGATGGCAGATAGTTGCGATCGCCAGTTAAATTTAATTAATTCTTTGATTGAAACCCAACATAGTGAGATTTGGGGGGTGTCTCTCAATTGTGAATCCTTATCATTATCTACATTAACCGCTCAGTTGGCAGCAGATTGGGAACCGGTATTGAGTCAAAATCAGGCGACTTTAGAAGATCGGATAGCGTCTACTTTACCCCTGATTAACGGCGATCGCCAGCAACTGTGGCGGGTATTTGAAAACTTGTTCGCCAATGCCCTCAAGCATAATCCCCCCGGTTTAAGCCTGACTCTCAGCGCTAGAGTAGAAGGGGATTGGGTTCGGTGTACCGTGGGAGATAATGGTATAGGAATGAGCAAAAAACAATGTGAAACGCTGTTTCAACCCTATACAAGGGGCGATCGGGAAACACGCAAAACTGGATTAGGCTTAGGATTATATTTATGTTCCCAAATCATTCACGCCCATGGCGGCGAAATCGGGGTAGATAGTGTGGTGAGTGAAGGCACAAATTTCTGGTTTACGTTGCCGACGCTATAGCGCTTGGCACTGGGGAATAGGGAACAGGGAACAGACAATATCTTAACTGATTTTAGTCCGGTACGATAGGATGGACAACCCGCAGGCCAAAGGTGCAATATCGATCGCCAGCATTGCGGTGGTTGCGATCGGCACTACGACGGAATATTGAATAGGTGAGAAACCAAGACCCCCCTCGTATCACCCTTCTGGTCCATTCATCGCTATCGAGCCATATACTACCATCGGTAGGAGCGCGATCGTAACGATCGTGCCAATGGTCTGCACACCACTCCCACAGGTTCCCATGCATATCATATAAGCCAAATCCATTGGGCGGAAAACTGCCGACTGGGGTGGTTTTCGCACGATTTTTACCTTCCGGGTCATCTATATCACTATAGTTGCCATCATAATTAGCCAGGTCAGTCGTCAGGGTTTCGCCAAAATGAAAGGGCGTTGTTGTTCCTGCCCGACAAGCATATTCCCATTCTGCTTCAGAAGGCAAGCGATAGGTGTTTCCTGTATATTGAGATAGCCGGGCGCAGAATTCCTCGCAGTCGTACCATGAAACTTGCTCTACAGGCAAATTCTCTCCCTTAAAATAAGAGGGATTAGACTCTAGGGAAATATTCACCTGGGGAAATGAGGCTACCCTGCGCCATTGAGCTTGCGTGATCAAAAACTTCCCCATATAAAATGGGGGCACGGTTACCAAATGCTGGGGTTTTTCATCATCCGATCCTTCTCTCTCTGGTGACCCCATGAGGAACTCTCCCCCAGGAATAACCACCATATCTAAAACGATCCCTTCTCCCAAGTCCTCCTGGAAATACTGCGCTTCTCGATTTTCCTGCTGAATGATTTTGCCCCAAGCGTTAACCGTCACTACCTCAAAGCTAAATTTAGAGAGTGAACCTTGGTAAGGTTGGGGTAGAGATAGGAGAGTAGACTCTAAAGATTTGAGTTGAGCTGGTTTGAGTGGCACGATATCCAGGGCTGGAGTCGGTACTGTTAAAGTCTGAAGTCTGTTAACTTCCTCTAAAGCTTCCTGAGCTGAAACATAGCGACTATTGAAGTGATACCGGACCATATTCTGTAGGACTTCCCGCAATCTTGGACTGGCATGAGTAGCGAAGGGTTGCCAGATGATTTCTAGAGTCTCTGGGTCTGCTGGTAGACTGAGGGCCGGTTTTCCAGTTAACGCTTCAATCGAGATCATGCCCACAGCATAGATATCGCTACAGAATTTGGGCTGTCCTACCGCTTGTTCACTGGGCATATATCCGGGTGTACCAATACGAACTGTCCGTTGATTTTTCTCTCCCCATTGAGTTAACTCAGACAGGTGTTGCTTGACTGCACCAAAATCAATCAGTACTAGTGTTTGATCGGGCTTACGCCGCATCAAGTTATTGGGTTTTATATCTCGATGAATGACTTGGCGATCGTGCAAAAACTTTAAGGGAGTGAGGATATCTTTTAATAACTGAATCACTTGCTCCTCTGACCAAGGTTGTCCCTGGTGTATTTCCTGACTTAACTCATGACCTTGGATATATTCCTGAACCAGATAAAACTCTCCTTCTTCCGTAAAATAGGCGAGAAGTTGGGGAATTTGAGGATATTTTCCTAATTTTTGCAGAGCCTTTGCTTCTGTCTCAAATAAACGCTGGGCTGTCTTCAGTTTTTTTGGACTCTTGAACTGGGGCTTCAGTTGCTTGACAACACATAGGGGATATCCTGGAAGGTGCAAGTCTCGCGCTAGGTAGGTGAGGCCAAATCCTCCTTTACCGAGTTCCCGTTCTATCTGGTAGCGACCCGCAAGCACTGGTGACATGGTTCAATTAACAATTAACAATTAAAAATAAATTGAGTTGTGGGTGGGTGACCCTAATTGTAGTATAAGATGATCGCCCTTAATCGAGACCATTGCCAATTAAAATAAATGGGGCCCAATAGTAGGGATGTTGAAAAGAGGTGGGATCGAGGTTATCTGTTTGGGGAAGTTGAGCGTTAATGAAGCTCAATTGTGCTTGGCGAATGGCTTGGGCTAGGGTGATATCGGGATCGGTATCGAGAGATTGATAAAATTGATCCATTAAAACTTGGGTTCCTCGATCGTCAACGTGCCATAGGGTGGCGATCGCCGCTTTTGCGCCTGCTTTTTGCACCTGATAGCCTAAACCAAGGATTTCTTCGCCATTCCCCAGAATTTCGCCAATCCCTGTCTGACAAGCACTGAGGACAATTAAGTCCACGTCGGAAAGGTTCCAATGCTCAATATCCCGTAGGGTAATGCGATCGCCATTTCCTAATAAAATAAAGGATTCTTCTGGCTCTCCTTGAACGAATGCTGCATGGGTAGCTAGATGCACCATCTGATGTTCCTGGAGTTCTGGCAGGGTGGAATCCCGATTAAAGTCCTGATTCCACAGGGTCGTATGATCGGGGAAACGCTGGATCAAATTTTGTACTTCCTTCTGGGCAAAGGGTAATCCAGAAAAGTCAAATTGGCGATCGCCCACTTGGACTTGATAATTTCCCTGGGTAAATGCTCCGGCTAAAATATTCCGTTCTCGATGGGTTTGGGGAGCAAAGTTTTGTAAGCTGGTGGCCGTAATATAATTAATCTCAAATTGTTGAATTAACCAATTCTGACCATCATATAAAGCACTGAAAGGCAAGTGGCGCAATTGACCATCTGGTGAATATACTAAGGCTTCAATGCCAGCTTGGTTTAAATCCTCTGCAATGGGTTGTACTAACCATTCATAAAGCTGTTGACCGAGTGATTGTACCCGGGGTAAGGGGTATTTGCGCGTAATCGTCGTTCTAAATTCAGTAATTTTTTGTTCAAGTTCCGACTGACTCACGGGTACCGTACGTCTGATCGGTGGGCGATCGGCAAAAACCACGATCATTTCTAGCCGATCTTCCCACATGAATGGATAGACAAACGCCGTTTGATGTTCAAATTGTTGGAGCAGGCTCTTCAAGCCTTGAATATGAGAATTCCACTTTGGATTTGCCGAGTTGTAATCAGCCATTCTCTGCCTAATTGGGTTGATACGGGAGGGTTCTAGAAATGGCTTGAAATTCTGATGTAGACTCTGATATAATGAATTAATTTGGTTTAATTGTTCAGTTTCATCAGCCGTGCGATCGCCTTCTGGAATCGCCCTTAATTCTTCTAAGTCTTCAATCCAATCTACACCCTGAGTCTCGGCTTCAAGGAAATCGTTGAAAATATCCTCTTCCACGGGATGTAAACTTAAGGTTGGTAATTGATGATCGCCTTTGACGCTGTGTAAATATTCATCCAGTTCTTGCAATTTCAGCAAGTCCAGAACTTGATGGGCTTCTTGTGGGCGGTTATTTTGAAAGAGTAGATTCGCTAAATGGCGATAGCGATGAGAAACCGTTGCCAGAAATGCCTTTTGTTGTTCTAGGGAAAAATCAGTAATTTGACTATGAATCAACTGAAGCTCATTCATCGACTGCTTGTAAAATAGAATGGCTAACTCTGCTTGTTTCTGGGACTCGAATAGGCGGCCCATATTATGGAGTGTAGTGGCATAGTTTTCTGTTTTTTCTAAGGCTTTCCAGAGCAAAAGTGCTTGATAAAAATGGGAAAGGGCAGGTTCAAACTGATTTTGTTCAAGATAGACAAACCCTAATCCATTGAGGCTATTCGCTACTCCGACTTTATCTCCTAGTTCGCGAAAAATAGATATGGCTCTATGATAAGCTTGACTGGCTTTAGCATCCTGGTGAAGGATGGTATGAAGATGTCCAAGATGATTATATAAATGTCCCTGTTCTTCTTTTCGATCTAAACGTTGATTTAAGGCTAAAGCTTGTTGGGCAGTAGCTAAAGCACGATTCGGTAAGTTTTGCTTTTCATACAGTAAGCTTAAACCGGTTAAGGCTTGAATTTCTGTGGCGCTATCTCCTCGCGATTGAGAAATCGATCGAGCCTGATTCAGCAACTCTAGGGCAGTATCATAATCTTCTAAATTTATTTCAACACTGGCTAAATTAATCAACGTCTTCGCTAATTTCCTTCGATCGCCAATTCGTTGTCGTAATTTCACTACCCTCTGATAAAATTGCTGTGCAGAAAAAAAACGTCCCTGTGAATAGTCTCTTTTCCCCTGGTTTTCTAGGGCATCAGCTTCGCTGACTGGATCGGTTTGAACTTGCACAGAGCCAGACTCTGAAGTTTGGGCGATCGCCGGTAATTCAAGTGCCAACACACTGCTAATAGCGATCGCTGAAATCGTCCCAACTAACCTTACACTCATCATCATCAATCAGAGAACTCATCATTTACCAGCTTGGCAAATCTCCCTTAAATTTGGGGAATTCAGAGGTTCGGTAATCTGTAGCAATCAACCGCTACCATAGTAGAGAAAACCTCACTGTGCGATCCTATAGCCATGTCACCCAAATATCCGCGCTCAGACTGGCCAAACTCCTTGCCCACCATGTATGATTTACCCAGCGAAGATCCGGAGGAACCGGGATTGCCTGACTTATTTCACGATCTACAACCCCAATTACTCGATCTCACCTTTGACTCTCCCCTTTATCCAGTCGAACAAAGGTTAATCGCTAAAGACTTAAATCTATATTACGATTCCCATCATACCAATTGGTATAAACGTCCCGATTGGTTTCTCGTTTTAGGAACGGGACGATTTAAACAGCAACAAGATCTGCGGCTGAGTTATCTAATCTGGCAAGAACGAATTTCACCCTTTTTAGTCATTGAACTCTTATCTCGAGGAACGGAGCAAGAAGATTTAGGTCAAACTTTGCGAGAAGTTAATCAACCGCCAACAAAATGGCAAGTATACGAGCAAATTTTACGGGTTCCCCATTATGTAGTTTATGACCGCTATAACAATCAGTTTCGAGCTTTTCACTTAAAAGGTTCTCAGTATCAATCCTTGAGTTTACCAGAAGAGAAATTATGGTTTGAGCCGTTAGGGTTAGGCTTGGGAAAATGGCAAGGAATTTATGAGGGTGTGGAAGGATTATGGTTACGCTGGTACGATCGCCAAGGCAACTGGATACCGACTCCTACGGAACGGGCACAAGAGGCAGAAAATGCATTAGCTCTTGAGCGACAAAAACGGGAAGCTCTATTAGAGCGCCTCAGAGCTATGGGTATCGATCCGGAAGAGTTATAGCACTTTTCTCTAGGAAATAGGGAATAAAGAATAGGGTCGGAGATTGAGATCAATCTACAATGCCAGTATCTGTAGGGGCGAAAATTTTTTCGCCCCTACAACAATCGCACTCTCATTGTTATTTGAATCCACTATACTTTCTGGTGTTGGGCAATGAGTTGCCATGCGCGGAGGGTTTCAGCTACACTCCAAGCTTGGGCGATACAGCCTCTGGGGGTAAAGGGCGGATCGCCATCAAAGATTTCACTGATGCTTCCGATGCCATGAGTGTATAAATGGTGAGCCATGGGAGTGAGTAAACTGAGCGCTCGCTCCGGTTCGTTGTACACTTTGAAGTGGGCGATCGCAAATGGCCCTAATAACCAGCCCCATACTGTACCTTGATGATAGGCTCCATCTCGATGGGCTAAATTCCCCCCATAATGACCGATATATTGGGGATCGTCTGGACTGAGCGATCGCAACCCATACGACGTTAGCAGCGATCGCCCACAAGCTTCCACAACTCCCCGTTGCTGTTCTGGAGTCAGGGGACTTTGGGGTAAGGAAACCGCAAAAATCTGATTCGGTCGCAATTTTGGATCGTTTCCTGTTGTTGTATCGATTACATCATAGCAGTATCCTGCCTCAGCATTCCAAAAGCGAGCAAATCCCTTTTCTGCTTGTTTTGCAAGGGTTTCGTACTCCCGATCTTCCTTGCCTAATTTACGGGCAAATGCGACCATCGTATGCAGTGCATTGTACCATAGAGCATTCACTTCCACCGGTTTTCCTTGCCGGGGAGTGACCACCCAATCTCCATATTTAGCATCCATCCAAGTGAGTTGGGTCATGGCTTCTCCAGCATACAGGAGACCATCATCGGGATCGCGATGAATTTGATAGCGGGTTCCGCGACAATGCCAGTCAATGATGTCTGCTAAAACGGGGAAGAGTTCAGCTAAGAGTGGGCGATCGCGGGTTGCCTGATAATATTGGCGAACGGCTTCAAAATACCATAACGTTGCATCGACAGTATTGTAAGCGGGGTTTTCTCCGCCATCGGGAAAGACATTGGGCAACATGCCCCGATCCACATATTGGGCAAAGGTTGTCAATACCCTCTTAGCCACTTCCGTGCGTCCTGTCGCCAGGGTTAAACCGGGTAAGCTAATCATCGTATCCCTTCCCCAGTCTGTAAACCAGGGATAGCCAGCGATCGCCGTTTTCCCATGGGAGTTAGGGGACAGGGGACGACACACAATAAATTGATCCGCAGCCAGAATTAACTGTCGAATCCAGTCCGGAGCCTTTTCTGTGTTCAGATAGGGAGTGGCTTGCCAACGATCGAGGTGTTGCTGTTCATAGCGGTGTTGCTGCTGTAGCGCCTCTTTGCCGTCTAGATTCACCTGAGACTGGGTACTGGCAACTAAGGTAAGGGAGTCTCCTACATTGAGGGATGCGGTGAGGGTGCAGGCATGGAAATGGTTCTCTTGATAGCCATCTCCTCGATAGCGTTCCATGGGGAGATCGTAGCCTTGTATCCAGGTTCCTAAAAGGGTGAATTCACCTCCAGAGCTGAATAAGTACCAGGGGATAGACTCTCCTGGCGTTTCTAGTTTTATTCCAGATTCAATCCGTTGGGTATGGATGGGAAAGTCTAAATCCTCTTGTAGAAGATTGTAGGGCCGAGTATTGGCGATCGCATCAATTTCTAAATCCACAGGAGCGCTACACCGCACCAGATCGTAGCGAATGTAGGTGGTATTTTCCCGCTGCCGCATCCAGATCCGTTTTTCCAACAACATATCCCCGCAGGCAAATGTCCATACGGGGGTTGTTCCCTCTAAACGGAAGCTTTCAAGATGGCGATCGCCGTTTCCGTCCACTTTACCGCCCACCCATCGATTGGTGAACAGGGGATAGGACTTTTGGCTATAAGTAGCAGTTTCATCGAGTTTGGTTAACAGCAGGGTTCGCTGTAGTGGGGGTTTCAGTGCCGCCACTAACAACCCATGATAACGGCGCGTCAAGCCAGAGGCGATCGTCCCCGATGCGTAGCCCCCGATGCTGTTGGTAACTAACCATTCACGAGAGAGGGCAATTGCCCAATCACCACAGATTTCCCGTCCTACCTCAATCGCCATATGATTTTTCTTCTCCGCGATCGCGACCTGAATCTTTCCAGGACTCTAGATTACACCATTTTTCATGGCATAATCCCCCTAGGCATGGATTTTACCATCTGGCATCATCGCCCCTTCCAAATTTGCTCCTTGCAAATCCGCTCCCACCAAAGCCGCATCCCGCAGACTAGCACCTCGCAGATCGGCATCACGCAAACAAGCCCCATCTAAACTAGCGCCCCACAGATACGCCCCGCGCAAATCAGCTTCACTCAAATCCGTTCCTCGCAGATCGGCTAGATTTAGATTCGCTTCCGTTAAATCAGCTTTACGCATATCCGCTTCACACAAATTAGTTTTCATCAAATTGGCTTGAATAAACTTACCGCCTTTGAGAATCGTCTCATGCATATCTGCCTGTTTCAAATTCGCTTGATCGAAATCAGTAAAACGCATTTGGGCATTACTGAGATCGGTTCCCACCAAATTAGCACCTGCCATTTTTGCCCCATTTAACTTCACCGCATCCAATTCCAAGCCACTAAAATTCATCCCCTCCAGTTTCAATCCATTCAAGAAGGCACCGCTCAGTTTCACCCCATTTAAACCCGCTCCTTGCAGATTCGCCCCACTTAAGCGCGCTCCCGATAAATTCGTCCAATTCAGATTGGCACCCTCCAGATTCGCTCTTCGCAAATTAATCCCATTCAGGTTTGAACCACACAAATTCACCCCTGGCATTTTTGCTCGAAACAACGTCACCCAAGTCAAGATTGCCCCAGTCAATTTGGCTCCCGTTAAATCCGCTTTCCCCAAATGAGCGCCCCGCAAATCTGCTTTCGTTAAGTCTGCTTCAATTAACACCGCTCCTTGCAATTTCACATAGCTCAAATTGGTACCATACAAGAACGCCCCATTAAGATTCGCCTCCTTCAGAAAACACCGCTCTAAATAGGCTCGCGCCAGAGACGCTTCTTTTAAGTTTGCACCTGACAAGTTAGATTTAGGTAACTCCACACCAATTAAGTTAGCATAGGTCAAATCCGAACCACGAAAATCCCGTTCACCCTGAATATATCGTTGTAATAATTCATTAGCATCCATAATATTACTCTCCTAAATTCCTGACCGTTTTGTCAGTCAACGTATTTTCTTTGATATCGTTACCTGCAAACTTTCTATTGCTTACCCTCCCTAACCGATCGAACGGTTATCCTGTAAAGCCCCTAGCTGCTCAGGTTGACCTCTTTTGGAGTCCACAAACGATTGAGTCCAGAAATACCGTTTCGATTTTAACCTTTACTTATGCTGACGACTGGTCTTTCTGTACTTTAATGAAGAGCTTCACTTTAGACTTTATTATGGTATTACACCAATCCTCTACTATTCCATTAACTGCAACAAACCTTTAGAAAAGGAAAGAAATAGTTATATTCACCCTTAAGATTCTCGGCCAGATGTCCAATGGTCTCTCCATTTTACAGTTCCTTCACTAGCCACCACCCAACGCCGGGAAACTATATTTTCTCTCAGAGGAGATTGACCTTCACGCCACATGGCATATTTATAATTAATTAATTTTCCTGCACTTTCATTGAAAGGAATTTCACCGAACCAGGTATTAGAATTAATATACTCTAAGGGATAGGCTTTAGCTATATCCCAATTCCCCAATTCTGGACAATCTCCAGTGACAATAATACGTTCTCCAGGCTGGGTATTAACACCATTGAGTTGAGCGCGAACAATGGTTTTACCGGTGACTCTCTCCGCCACATGACTGAGAATAATTGCCTGATTTTTTTCTAGGGTCAAATTGGATAGTATACTCGACTCAACCGTATATTTTCCCAGGGACATGATATCCGTATGCTCGCCATCGGGTAATTCCGTATCGATGGATTCTAAAGTTACGCTTTCTCCTCGATTCATCGCCACAAACAGAATCGACTCTCGATACCGTCGCACATAGCAATAGACATCAGGAGTAATGTATTTTTCCCATTGTCCTCCCATAGAAACGGCTGGATTCAAGCGACGCACACCAGATAATAAACGAATGGTCCAATAGAGTTTAGTATTGGTATCCCAGCGCTTCATGAGGGGACGATTATAGGGGTCATTATTTCCAAAGGGATTGTCTGAATTAACATTGGTATTATCATACAGATATTGTTCTGTTCCGTAGTAAATACAAGGAATACCCCGGCTGGTCATTAATAGGGCGATCGCCAAATGCAACACTTCCGGATCGTCATTTAAACTCTGGAAGCGATACATATCATGATTATCGATAAAGGTAATTAACTCGGTTGCGCCGCAATAGCGATAATCTTGATCTAAAACATTCTTGATTCGGTAAAATCCCTCCTCTAATCCCAATGCTAACGTTTCCCGAATAGCTAAACACAAACCAAAATCGAGAATCGTCATCCCGGAATTATTGGCAAACTCTACAGAACGATCGTCAAGAGGATGGGAATAAATCCATTCTCCAAACACAAAAATATCAGGTTTATGGGTTTGAATTTCGGCATTGAATTCTTGCCAAAACCAAATAGGCATATGTTTGACGGTATCGATGCGCAGGGCATCTACTCCCCGATCGATCCATTGCTTAATCGATGCTTTGATATAACTTCGATAGGCCGTGTTATTTTCGTTGAATGTCGCTAATCCAGATAACTCACAATTTTGGATTTGCCACTCATCTTCCCAGTCTTGAACTTCACCATAGTGATGATACCAATGATCCAGGTCATTATTGAAATCGGCAATTTTCACCCCGTCATCATAGAGAATTCCCTTTTTGCCGCTAATATCAGGATTGCTATGGTTACAGACAACATCCAAGATTAACTTCATGTTGCGCTTGTGAATTTCTTCAATGAGTCGATCAAATAGGGTATCTTTCTCTTCTTGAGTTTGGTTCAAAGAGGGATTATCTTCTGGTCGGATAAAGCGGGGATTGATGCGCTTAAAGTCTTGAATCCAATAGCCATGGATAGCGGCACTTTCAACAAATAAGTCCTCAATTTGCTCAAATAAAGGAGTCAGCCAAATTGCCGTTACTCCCAGGTTTTTCAAATAGTCGAGTTTGTTGATTACTCCTTGTAAATCTCCACCCCAATATTTGCCCCAATCTTCATGGGTGGGATCGTAGAGTTCGGGGTTTGGCCCTTCATTATTGCGCGGATCGCCATCACAGAAGCGATCGACAACAATAAAGTAAAGGGTTTCTTGGCGAAATTCAATATCGCGGGTATAGAGAAATTCTAGGTCTAAGTCTTCCTGCGGGTTAGGAGACTGTGCTGATGGGTTTAATGGGTCTTCCGACTGAGAATCTGAGGGGGTATACTGGCTCTGGAAAACCTCTGATAAGTAGGGATCAGTCATCACAGCAGCACTTCCTCGTTAACACTGGGCTACTCTAGAATAGCAGAAGCATAGACCTCTACAGGCGCTGAGAGGCGATCGCCCATTCGGCCTAAGTGACTTAAGTTTAAGAAACTTAATGTAAACGTTCATCAAATCGTTCTAAGGTAGCTATATAGAGGCTGAGAAATCAACCCTAACCCTTTGTGGAGACTTGCCCAAAGGATTTTTTAGATCGTCTTTCATTTTCAAAATCGGGAACTGTTTTAGGATGAGTACCAATTTAGCGACTAAGCTCCGCGAGGGCACGAAAAAAGCCCATACCATGGCGGAAAATGTGGGTTTTATCAAGTGTTTCTTAAAAGGAACGGTAGAGAAGGAGTCTTACCGCAAACTGTCAGGTAACCTTTACTTCGTCTATTCTGCCATGGAAGAAGAGATGGCTCGTCACCAGAATCATCCGATTCTGGGGAAACTCTATTTTCCTGAACTCAACCGCAAAGAGTCTATTGAACAGGATTTAGCCTTCTATTATGGCAGTAACTGGCGCGAGGGAGTATCCTTGTCTCCAGCAGGTCAAGCCTATGTAGACCAAATTAGAAAAGTCTCCAATGAAGAACCAGAATTGTTGATTTCCCATCTGTACACCCGGTATATGGGGGATTTGTCGGGTGGGCAAATTCTGAAAAAGATTGCCCAAACTGCGATGAATTTACCAGAGGGACAAGGAACTCAGTTCTATGAGTTTGCTGATATTCCAGATGAGAAGGCATTTAAGAATAACTATCGGCAAACCATGGATAGTTTACCGATTGATGAAGCAACAGCCGATCGCATCGTCGAAGAAGCTAATGCTGCTTTTGGGATGAACATGAAAATGTTTAATGAACTTGAAGGTAGCTTAATTAAGGCGATCGGACAACTGCTGTTTAATAGTCTCACCAGACGGCGTACTCAAGGCAGCACAGAATTGGCAACTGCTACTGATAACTAAGCCCCTCCACTCATAAGCAGGGATAATTGCTGTCACTCCGTTGCTGTTGTAAGACTCTGCTGAAAGGGTTTGAATGGTAACGGGTTGACAGCATTGTTATATCAATTATTTCGATGGCGGGGTTAATCTCGTTTTTGGGCTATGATGGCTCGATTTATTTGATGGGATGGACAGGGGGCTATGTATTATTAGCGTTGCTGTTAGCTCCCTATTTACGCAAGTTTGGGAAATATACGGTTCCCGATTTTGTGGGCGATCGCTATGATTCCAATATCGCCCGACTCGTTGCTGTAATTGCGGCGATTTTCGTTTCTCTCACCTATGTCGCCGGACAGATGCGTGGTGTGGGGATTGTCTTTAGCCGGTTTCTGCAAGTGGATGTGAGTACCGGGGTAGTGATAGGCATGGCAATTGTTGCCTTTTTTGCTGTCCTCGGTGGGATGAAAGGGATTACTTGGACGCAAGTCGCCCAATATGGGGTTTTAATTATCGCTTATTTGATTCCGGCGATCGCCATTGCCTGGTATCTGACGGGTAACCCGGTTCCCCAACTAGCGTTTACGTTCAGCGATATTGTCGATAATATCAAGTCCATGTGCTATCCCTTAAACGGTTGCATAATCTGTATATTGCCGGATTTCAGGATCGTGAAACCCTAGCACAATTTGGTCTTTGTCTACCCCTCGATCGACTAATTCTTAAGCGACTCTCATTTCTGTCATATTGTGCTGAACCCAAATCTTGCTGTTGATGATATCCTTTATCTTTAACGTGGCCGATAGAACGATGTAAATATTAAACTGGAGGCAATTCGTACAGCCTCTGTTCGTCACTTTGGTCGAGAGATACTGAAAAATTATGATGTGGTCTGCTGTATGTAAGTGTGCAGGCAAATAATTGAAATAGGGGTACATTCGTAGGTTGGGTTGACGTTGGATTTCACTTCGTTCAACCGAACCTACGAGAAAATGGCGAAGGTATTGTTTCCACAATGCCCTCAATCATTCGGGAAAACTTGGGAAACCGGGAGATTCAATTGAGGGAAATTGGCAGATACCAGTACGTCATCATTCCTGAATGTATCCACTTCCGTATAGACCTGATTCATCAATTCCAAAATTAAAATCGTTTGAGTTTGCGGATCAACAATCCAGTATTCAGGAATCTGACAATCTTGGTATTGAACTCTTTTAGCAATATAGTCTCGTTCTCGTTGAATTTCTCCCGGACTAACCACTTCAATGACGAGTAGAGGGGGGCGCATGGAGAGACGAAGAGTATTACGTTGTGAGAGTTGCTGAATATGTTCTTCTCGGATAATCGTCAGGTCTGGATAGCGATTTTTGGGTTCACCTCTGACTTCTAATTCTAGACCCTGACCCCGTACTCGATCCGTGCCTACGAGAGAAGCAAAAGCAAAAAATAGGCGATTTGCAATTTGGAAATTGAGACCCGATTCGGGAGGCATTTCGATTAATTCTCCATTGAACAGTTCATAGAGTTTTTCCGAGAGGTCGTCATATTCGAGGTATTCGTCAAAAGTTTGGAATCGAGGTTTAGTGGTTAGCATAAGAGCAGAGGATAGATCTAATTATATTGAGGCATCATGGCAGTTACCTCAAATATAAGGGACAGGTTAACTTTGGCTTTAATTATATTTTAGGGCGATCGCGGCAACCCATCGCCTGGCGGAACTAGAAACTGGGTTTCTCGCCGATCTGCTCGTTGATTTCTTTCCACGTTAGTGTTCATAAACCCCTGCCCTGCTTGCCATTCTCAGCTAGTTGACGCATAGTAAGTAACAATTCCTGTGCAATTGCCAACGTATGTTTCTGTGAGGAGGGCTGACGGATGAAATTAGGCGAGCTGCTGGCTAAAGTGAGTGGGTTAGGAGAAGTGCCTACCCATCCTGCCTTAAACCTGGAGATTAGGGGTTTAAGCACGAATTCTCATTCTTGTCAAGCTGGAGATCTGTTTATCGGAATGCCCGGAACCCGTGTGGATGGGGGCGAGTTTTGGCCGAGTGCTGTGGCGGCGGGGGCGATCGCGGCGATCGCCTCGGAATCCGCTCTAACTAAGCATCCTCCAGGAGACAATTGTGTGATTTCCAGTACAGATATAGCGAAGGACTGTGCGGAAATTGCGGCCGCATTCTATAACTATCCTGCCCAAACCTTAAAGCTAGTGGGAGTTACAGGAACCAATGGCAAAACCACCACCACCCACTTAATTGAATCCTTTTTAACTCACGGACAAAAGCCGACTGCTCTCCTGGGAACCCTCTACGCGAAATGGCCAGCATATCATCAAACCGCTATCAATACCACCCCTTTTGCAGTTACCCTCCAAGCACAGCTCTCCCAAGCCGTTGGAGCTGGATGTGAGTATGGGGTGATGGAAGTCAGTTCCCATTCCCTAGAGCAAAAACGAGTTTGGGGATGTCCATTTGAAGTGTCTGTTTTTACGAATCTTACCCAAGATCACTTGGACTATCACCCTACGATGGAAGATTATTTTGAAGCCAAGGCACTGCTCTTTAGTCCAGATTACTTGAAGGGAAAAGCGATCATTAATTTTGACGATCCCTATGGAAAACGGTTAATTGAGCGCCTATCCCAGGAACAGGTTTGGAGCTATAGCACTGAGAATAGTTCCGCTTCGTTGTGGACAAGCGATCTAGAATACCAGCCTAAAGGTGTGAAAGGAATTTTACATACGCCCCAAGGTGAGATTGCCTTTGAATCGCCCTTAGTCGGTCAATTTAATGTCTCCAATCTCTTAGCCGCCATTGGTGCTGGTTTGCATCTGGGCATTCCCTTAGAAACTATGGTATCGAGTTTACCTGATTTTTTGGGCGTGCCGGGACGGATGGAGCGCGTCAGCATCAATCCCGATCAAGAGATTACAGTGATTGTAGACTATGCTCATACCCCTGACAGCCTAGAGAATTTACTTAAAGCATCCCGTCCGTTTATTCCAGGGCGGATGATTTGCGTGTTTGGCTGTGGAGGCGATCGAGATCGCACCAAACGCCCCATAATGGGTAAAATTGCCGCCGAATTATCCGATGTTCCTGTGGTGACTTCCGATAACCCGCGCACGGAAAACCCGGAGCAAATTCTCCAAGATATTATCGCTGGTATTCCTGAATCTGCCCAACCGATGGTGATTGGCGATCGCGCCGAAGCCATCCGTCATGCTATCCTAGACGCAAAACCTGGAGATGGCATTTTAATTGCGGGTAAAGGTCACGAAGATTATCAGATTTTAGGCACAGAAAAGATTCACTTCGACGATCGAGAACAGGCGAGATTGGCTTTAGGGGAGCGAGCGTAAATGAGTAATGAATAAGGGCACCTCCTAAGTACAGGACAAAAAACG
>DDLS01000137.1 GCA_002340255.1 Cyanobacteria bacterium UBA2566 | reverse complement strand
CAGATGCAACACCCATCGGAGGATCGCCTGATTCAAGAAGGGAAGTTCCAATTTCCTCCTTATTTATGAAGATCTTGTATACAGCGCTTTGCGCTGTTATGAGGGACAGTGTTGAATCCTCAAAGCTATGTACCAAAAGCCTATTCCCTATTCCCTATTCCCTATTCCCTAGCGCAAAGCGCTATATGTACTTTCAATATTAAACACTATCGAGTGATTCCTAACTTGAAAATTGCTCAACCCTATAGTCACTAGAGGTATACCAAAAGAAGATATTGTACTGGCGTTTCATTCTCCAAAAACTGGGAAGTTTTCGGAATTAGCGATCGCCTAAACCCCTTTCTCTATGCATTTGCCCTTAACAAGGGGCTGAGAGCAATTGGTCAGCCCCTTGCCTCTCAAGGCTTTATCCAGAGTGAATTAGGAGCGCACAACGATCGCCGAATTCAATGCTTCTACCAGAGAACGTACCACAGCTACCATAGCTACTTCATTATCTAACCGGTTGATTGCCGAACCCACTCCAATGCCTTGAGCGCCAGAGGCGATCGCCATCGGTGCGGTAACATTAGATAAGCCAGAAGCACATAAGACCGGAACCTCAACCCCACGGGAAATTTCATAAGCAGCCGCCAAAGTAGGAGCTGCTTTTTCAATTAATCCCAATGTGCCGGAATGGGTGGGTTGACTGCTGGTTCCGCCTTCCGTTTGAATTACATCTGCCCCTTCAGTAACCAGCGCTCCAGCTAACTGTACCTGTTCATCCAACGGTAAAATATGGGGAACCGTCACCGAAAGCATAATATCCGGAAGCAGCGATCGCACCTCCTGAGTCAGTGCCAACACCTCATCCGCCTCAAATCGCCGTCCTTGGGCGTAGAACGCATCAAAATTCCCAATCTCAATCAAATCGGCTCCCGCGTCCACTGCCGCCACAAATTTCTGCGGCTCCACGGAAGAAACACACAGGGGTAGACCCGTCAAAGTACGGCAAAGACGCACCAAATCCGGATCGGCTGCAATATCCACAAATGTCGCCCCTCCGCGATCGGCAGCCTTAACCACCATAGCTGTGCGATCGGCATCAAAATTCATTAACCCACTAATCACTTTCAGTGCCCGTCCTTGGGCTAAAGCAGGTTGCAGTTGAGGAAGAATCGTCATAAGACCTCAGTTTGTATAGCAATCATTGTTTATCCTCCATTGTGCCACTATCGATGTCCTTGAGAGAGTCAAGATTAAAATCGGGAGAGATTTTATAGCGCGATCGCAGATCCAACGAACAGTTATGGTTGCTTAAGAGGAGAAGTCAATACCACAGTCCCTTGCCGAACCAACTAAATTCGCAAGGACTTATGGTAGTAGATTCCCCGGACATCAGATCATTTATACTTTCGGTAAAACCACTTGATGGGTTTGATCTTGATACTTACCCAATCGGTCTTCATAAGTGACATTACAGGGTTCTCCTTCAAAAAACAACAATTGGGCAATCCCTTCATTGGCATAAACCCGACAGTCGGCACTAGAAGAATTAGACAATTCTAAGGTCAGATGACCTCGCCAGCAGGCTTCTGCGGGGGTGGTATTCAGGATAATTGAACATCTAGCATAAGTGGATTTACCCACACAAATAACGGTGATATTGGGTGGAATCTCTAGACGCTCTAGGGCAACACCTAAGCCATAGCTATGGGCAGGAATAATGAAAAAGTCGCCCTGTTCATCCTGGTGCAGGGGAACCGATTCAAGGTTGTCGGGATTAAAGTTTTTCGGATCGACAACTGTACCGGGAATGTGCTTAAAGATGAGGAATTCTTTGGGACTTAGTTAAACTAAGCCAGAAGGTCACCCCTCTGACTCGTCTTCAAAACCGGACGTGAGACTTTCACCTCATCCGGCTCCTCGAAAACTTGGCTATTGTCATTAGCACTAAAATCTAGTGATGTTTTAACGTCGTGACAGTGACCATGTATTAATTGGAGGTTTTTATAATCATCCCTTCCTCCTTTGGATTTAGGGATGATATGGTCAACTTCCATTACGTCACCATCTTTGAATGTTAGTCCACAGATATTACATTTTCCTCTTTGCTTTTTAAGGAGTTTAGAGGTTCTTTTTAGCATTTGGGGATGTCTACCTAATCTGGTTGCCCAGTAAGTGTTTTCTCCATTGAAAGGGGATGCATTTCCCCTAACCTTTGTATGCCGTTTTATTTCTGTAGATCTAGGGTCGATTAGTTCACAGACGTTTTCGACTCCGAATATCCATTTATTATCCCCTCTTTGGAACCAATATTTATTATTGACCCATTGTGAGGTTTTATTCGGATGTCTATGGAGTCCCCATCTTTTTAGCTTCCAGAACAGTAAGTATTGTATTAAGGAGAAAGCGTCGTTAGCACAGGTTGTCGAGTAGTAATTGCACCATTCTTTGATTATTGGGTTGATTCTTTTAATTAGAATCTCTTGCTTGACGGTTATACACTTTTCGATTTCATTTGCTAAGGTTCTGTATGCTTTTTTGATGCTTTCCTTAGAGGGTTTTACAATAGTCTTAAATCCCTTTCGTATACCCTGGGTGTTTTTACCACTTGTATGTATGCCATGTTTGTATTGTCTGACGTTAAATCCTAAGAAGTCAAATCCTACTTTCCTTTCGTACTCTTCATAGGTATGAGTAATACTCGTTTTTTCAGGCTTGATTTCTAGTCCAATATCTTTTAACAATTCGCAGATGATTGTCATACATTTCTTGATTATTTCTAGATCCTTATGTATAACGACAAAATTATCTGCGTATCTGATCAATTGGAGTTCCTTTAGATTCAAGGATTTAGTCCCCTTTAAGGTTGTTGCAAATTCCTTAATCCTGTTTTCCATCCCATGTAAGGCAATATTGGCTAGGAGAGGGGAAATTGCCCCACCTTGGGGAGTCCTTTCATTCGTAGGGAACCATTCTTTGTTAGACATGAATCCTGCTTTAAGCCAAGACTTTATCTGCCTTCTTAAAGAAGGAAAGGTATTTATCTTGTCTAGCAGTTTGTTATGGTCTATTTTGTCAAAACATTTTGCTATATCGGCATCCAGCACATATTTAGGTTTGGACCTAATTGAGTTGAATATTGCCTCAATAGCATCATGGCATCCTCTACCTGGTCTGAATCCAAAGCTATTCGGTTCAAAGACGGCTTCCCATTCCGGTTCTAGGGCGAGCTTGACTAGGGTTTGTTTTATCCTATCTTCAATAGTAGGTATACCCAGTTGCCTTTTCTCTGTTTTACCTGGTTTGGGAATTTCTATTCTTCTTACCGGTTTAGCCTTTCCATCTAGCTTAATATTGCTGGCAAGTTCGAGTCTTTGGCGGGAGTCAACCGATTTAATTCCATCAATTCCTGCTGTTCTCTTACCTCTGTTATCTTGGGTAATCTTCCTCGTTGCCAACATTTTTGCTGACCAGGACTTACTTAGTAGTTTCTGGAGCCTGCGAACTAATCTGACATTTCCACTACTTTTAGCTTGATAAATTCTCTTTTGCAGCTTGAACACATTCCTCTCGATTTTACTCCAGGGCATGTCGTTCCATTTATACCTCAGTTTGACTGGGTTCATAACATATACACTGTTACTTGACACTTTATCTTCCAAGTTTTCGTGAGTCTGTCAGCCTATCCATCTCCATTACAGAGAGGCATTCGCTTTTGACTCAATCCTGTCACTTATGTCCTTGCGCTGGTTACTACTCATCAATTGACCTTTGGATGAGAGAAGCATAAGTGATTACCTCGTTCCTAATATCCATTTTTCGTTAGCTTTAGAGTCTTCCTTTCCACCGAGAGTTGTTGTTGGGTACAAAATGAAAAGATCCAATACCTTTCCATCTTTATTGGCACCATACGACACGATGCCACCTTAACTCTGTTGACTTTTGTCTTGCAGCCTATCAACCCGTTTGGCTACTTCATACGTGACGATGGGTTAAACAGAAGTTCGTTTCCTACTCATGGCTAACCTACTAGCTGGGGTTCCTCATCGGGTTTGAGGTTACCAACATTCCTTCCCGCTTCAACTAAGTTGATGACCAGTCGCCTTAGCTGGGGAAGTGTTTTCAACCCTGTACCTTGGCGAGAGGAGTTGTCTTTGTATAGATTCACCTCTATGGATATTAAGTTGTCACTGTGTGATTGAGATGCAAAGATTGGTTAAACCGTTAACATTTATTCACACAGTGCCCTGATTCCTTGAGCATTGTTGCTCATTTGGCAGGAACGAGTCGCACATCGGATATCATAGCCATAGGAAGAGGCTCCATAACTTAATACTTTTCTGATCAATCCCGGATCGCCTTCAATGGTCCGAATTAATGAAGGCTCAAACGGGTCAATCATTCCCTTCTGGGCTTGTTCTGCTATCCACTTATCATTCTTGAGCATATCTACATTCTAGTTCATCAAGACTTTAGATCATACCTGAAATTCCCATTGCTGTTGGTGTCGGGACTTACTCTGAGGCGATCGCCAAAATGCCCACTCCAATCTCCACTGTGTGAAGAAATATTACAGTTTTCGGGATTTTGCATAAAAACCGCTTCCAAAAACTGAGAACCCTATAGGAGAGAGTAAAGAACTCAATCCTGCCGCTATCCTCTCGAAGGAGAACTCAGTTCTCCTTCTTTTATCTATCCATCGCGTCTACCCAAGAATATGTGTCATTCACAATCTTTCAGGGAGCAAAATACCACCAAATCCATAACACGAGTTTGATTGACTTTTACAAAAGCTACGGAAGAAGCGCGATCGCTCCGACAATTTGCCGAAGTGAAAATGCAGGAATTGAGTCAGTCACTCTCTCGTTTGCTTAACTGGTTACCCCATATCTATTCCCTGTTCCTTATTGCTCAAAAGCCCAACGACATAATATCGTAGTGTTAAGACAAGTTAAGATAAAACTTTTGCAGCAGAATTCAGAGGTCAAGGAGAGTTACGGCACTTGGACAAAGAAAAAATTCTGGTTGTTGATGACGAAGCCAGTATCCGACGCATCTTAGAAACCCGACTATCGATGATCGGGTACGATGTCGTCACGGCTGGTGATGGCGAAGAAGCCTTAGAAACCTTCCGCCATATCCTACCGGATTTGGTGGTTTTAGATGTGATGATGCCCAAACTCGATGGTTATGGAGTCTGCCAAGAACTCCGTAAAGAATCGGATGTGCCGATCATCATGTTAACCGCCCTCGGAGATGTGGCCGATCGCATTACGGGGCTAGAATTGGGAGCCGATGATTATGTGGTTAAACCCTTTTCCCCCAAAGAACTCGAAGCTCGCATTCGTTCAGTTCTCCGTCGGGTAGATAAAACCAGCACCTCTGGCATTCCTAGCTCCGGCGTGATTCAGGTGAGCAATATCCGCATCGATACCAATAAACGACAAGTTTATAAAGGAGATGAACGCATTCGCCTCACCGGAATGGAATTTAGCCTTCTAGAACTCTTGGTGAGTCGTTCGGGAGAACCCTTCTCCCGCTCCGAGATTCTACAGGAAGTATGGGGATATACCCCAGAACGCCATGTGGACACTCGCGTAGTCGATGTTCATATCTCGCGACTGCGAGCCAAGTTAGAAGAAGACCCCAGTAACCCCGAATTAATCCTCACGGCTAGGGGGACAGGGTATTTATTCCAACGTATTCTGGAGGCAGGAGCAGAGGAATAGCCCCAGAAAATTAAGCGATCGCTTTCAGAAGGCGATCTCTGGGGTGAAACGATTTGGTAGAATTTGTAAGGCTTTTATCACTGGCGAGCAATGGGATCAACTCCGGCAAGAATCGCAATAGACGCAATGGGTGGGGATTACGCCCCCGATGAAATTGTCACAGGAGCGCTAAGGGCAAAAGAGGAACTCGATGTCCATATCCTGTTGGTGGGCGATCCCGATCGGATTGAAGAATCAATCGGCAAGCACACCCAATCACACCAACTGGAAATTGTACCTTCCGAAGGCGTGATTTCCATGAATGAGGAACCGTTGGTTGCTCTCAGACGCAAGAAAAATGCCTCCATCAGCGTGGCGATGAATTTAGTAAAAGAAAATAGAGCGGATGCCGTGGTATCGGCTGGTCATTCTGGAGCAGCCATGGCAGCAGCCCTGCTGCGGTTAGGTCGCTTACCCGGAATTGATCGTCCGGCGATCGGGGCAATGTTTCCAACCCTGATGGCTGATAAATCCGTTCTGATTTTAGATGTTGGGGCAAATGTCGATTGTCGCCCCCAATTTTTAGAACAATTTGCCCTCATGGGTACGGTTTATAGTCAGTACGTTCTGGGAATTGACCAGCCCAAAGTAGGACTATTAAACATTGGTGAAGAATCCTGCAAAGGAAATGACTTGGCCATTCGTACTCACCAGTTATTAGATGAAAATCCTCTGATTCCGTTCATTGGCAATGCAGAAGGTCGCGATGTCCTATCGGGTCAGTATGATGTGATTGTTTGTGATGGCTTTGCTGGTAATGTGTTGCTCAAATTTGCGGAAGCAGTCGGGAGCGTCATGTTACAGATTGTGCGAGAAGAGTTGCCCCAAGGTCTTCACGGCCAAATCGGTACAGCGATCCTCAAACCCAATCTCAGACGGATCAAGCAACGCTTAGATCATGCCGAACATGGAGGGGCATTACTGTTGGGAGTCGCAGGAGTTTGTATCATTAGCCATGGCTCTGCCCAAGCCCCAACCATTTTTAATGCAGTGCGTTTAGGTAAAGAAGCGGTAGATAATCGTGTCTTAGACCAACTCCGAGGACAATACCAAAAAACGGTAGCCAACTTAGGCACAGTTTCAGCAAACCAGGAGAGTGAGGGATAACTTCGATATATAGCGCCTTACCCTCGAGCAATAGGCAATAAACCTACTTTGGGTGACCGTAAGTCGGTTCTAACTGCTTGGGTGGTTGCTATACAAGCCAGGATTGTTTCCTTGAGAAAATAAACAACAGATATGAAACCTATGGGCATTGCAATAACCGGTAGTGGTTCGGCTACCCCTGGAGCGAAACTGACGAATCAGGGCCTATCACAGAGAGTCGAAACTTCAGATGAGTGGATTACTACTCGGACGGGAATTAAAAATCGTCGTGTGGCTGGAGAGGGGGAGTCGTTAACGGCGATCGCCACCCAAGCAGGACTTCAAGCCTTAGAGCAAGCAGGAGTTTCCCCTGCCGATCTCGATTTGATTGTTCTAGCTACTTCAACCCCCGATGATTTATTTGGCAATGCCAGTCAAATCCAAGCCGCATTAGGGGCCCATCAAGCAGTCGCTTTTGACTTAACCGCTGCTTGCTCTGGGTTCCTCTTTGCATTGGTGACAGCGGGGCAATATATCCGCACGGGAGCTTACCAGAAAGTGTTGGTCATTGGGGCAGATCTGCTCTCTCGATGGGTCAATTGGAGCGATCGCACCACTTGCGTTTTATTTGGCGATGGTGCAGGAGCTGTTGTCATGGAAGCCAATCCAGAAGATCGGCTTCTCGGATTTGAACTCAAAAGTGATGGCAGCCAAAATAACTGTCTGCAACTGGCCTACCAACCCAAATATGAGGAAATCCTGCCTAATCTCACCGTCGGTCAAGGAACCTATCAATTTATCAGCATGAACGGCAAAGAAGTCTATCGCTTTGCCGTTCAACGAGTCCCTGAAGTCATTGAAAAAGCACTCTTTCATGCCCAAATCAGCAGTGATGAAGTCGATTGGTTGATCCTCCATCAAGCCAATCAACGTATTCTTGACGCTGTGGCTAAACGGCTCAATATTTCCGATCGCAAAGTCCTGAGTAATTTAGCCAACTACGGCAATACCTCCGCTGCCTCCATTCCCCTGGTACTTGATGAAGCCGTTCGCGCTGGGAGAATTAAACCCGGTGATTTGATTGCCGCTTCTGGATTTGGTGCAGGACTAACCTGGGGATCGGCAATCTTTCGCTGGGGACATTAATCAATAGGGAATAAGGCAATGGAGACCCGTGAACGCAGAGTGTCAAGGAGATGACTCATGACCTATTCCCTATTACTCTTTATCCATTACTAACTACTAATCTATGATAAAAACAGCTTGGTTATTTCCCGGACAAGGATCGCAAAAAACAGGTATGGGGACCGACCTTAAAGATACCAAAATTGCACAAGATCGTTTTGTTCAAGCAGAACAAATTTTAGGATGGTCAGTTTTAGACCTCTGTCAAAGTCAAGCAGAAACCTTATCTCGCACCCTTTATACTCAACCTTGTCTGTATGTAATTGAGTCCATTCTGATTGACCTCCTACAAGAAAAAGGACACTCCCCCCATCTGGTTGCTGGCCATAGTTTGGGTGAATATGTTGCCCTTTATGCCGCTGGAGTCTTTGATTTCGTCACGGGACTGCAATTGGTTAAGCACCGAGCGGAACTGATGGAGAATGCTTCAGGGGGTAAAATGGCTGCCTTGATTGGATTCGACTTCAATCAACTCCAGGAGGTGCTAGAAAAAACGCCAGATGTGGTCTTAGCCAATGACAATAGTGCTAAACAAGTGGTGATTTCTGGGAAACCGGAAGCAGTCGATCGGGTTATTGCTCAAATTAAGCTCAGAAAAGCCATTCCCTTACCCGTTTCTGGTGCATTCCATTCCCCCTTTATGGATGCGGCTGCGCCAAAATTCAGAGCATTTCTGGAAACCATATCCTTTGCGACAGCGAAAGTTCCCGTTCTGTCCAATGTCGATCCTTCCCCCACTACTGATGCCAATACTCTCAAAACTCGTTTACTTGAGCAAATGACCGGTTCAGTGCGGTGGCGAGAAACGTGCTTAAAGCTCGTGGAAGAAGGGATTGAAAAAGTGATTGAACTTGGCCCGGGTAATGTGTTGACTGGCCTAGTCAAACGGACTTGTCCAGGGTTAGCTTTAGAGAATATTGGCACATTAGCTCAAGTCCCTGGCTAACTGAGATTATGGCTCAAAATCGCGACCCATCTCCATTTCTGTTCATTCTCCTGTTTTTGATCTTGGGAGCTGGAGGAGGCTATTGGTTTTTCTTGCGCCAACCCCCTTCCTCTCCTGGGGAAAATTTGGAAACAGGGAATCGAGCATCAACTCCTGCTCAACCCACTGTCGAGAGTAACCGAGTCCCTCAGTTTGTCAAACCGACATCTGTTCCAGGGGGTACGGTGATTCGTATTGATGGGAGTACCAGTATGGTGACGCTGAATCAAACCCTAAAAAAGGGCTTTGAAGGGCAATTTTCCGATACCACGGTAGTCACTCAGGCGAATGGTTCAGATAAGGGGATTCAAGGGGTATTGATAGGACAGTTGGATGTGGCGGCTGTGTCTCGTCCTCTGTCGTCCCAAGAGATGGAGGAGGGGTTAATGGCGTTTGCAGTGGCGAGGGATCAAATTGCGATCGCCGTTAGCAATAGTAATCCTTTATCTGCTGGCTTAACGGCTCAACAGGTGAAGGACATCTTCCAAGGAAAAATTACCAATTGGTCAGAGGTTGGGGGGGCAAATCGTCAAATTCGAGTGATTAACCGACCTACAGTTAGTGGAACCCGTCAGACGTTTCAAGAGTTAGCACTACAAGGGGAGAATTTCGGTACAACTCCGAATATTACGACCTTAGACCGAGATGCTACCACCCCTATGTTGCAGGCTTTAGGTGAGGATGGCATCGGTTACGCTACAGCCGATCAAATTGTTAGTCAAAGTACGGTGAGAGCGTTGGCTATTGATGGGGTGTTACCTGGATTTTCCAGTTATCCCTATACACGCGACTTATACTATGTCTATAAAAGTCCACCGAATGAGTCAGTGAAGGCGTTTTTGGGCTATGTAGAGAGTATGAATTGATGGGGGAAACCATTGGAAAATAATCTGAATGTCGGTCTGATTGGCACGGGATTTGCGGCTTGTTTGAGGGCAGAAACTTTACATGCTGACTCCCGTAGTCGTCTGGTGGCGGTGGTGGGGTATAATCCTCAGAAAACGGCTGAGTTTGCCCAAAAATATGGAGCAAGGGTGCTAGAGTCTTGGCAAGAATTAGTCGATCTTGATGAATTGGATCTAGTGATTATTAGTACAATTAATCGAGACCATGGGGCGATCGCCAAAGCCGCCTTAACCGCTCAAAAGCATGTCGTCGTTGAATATCCCCTAGCACTTAACTTTGAAGAAGCCCAAAGCCTCTGGATACTCTCAAAAACCCAACACAAACTTCTCCATATTGAGCATATCGAAATCTTAGGCGGACTCCATCAAGCCTTTAAACAAACCCTACCCCAACTTGGAGAAATTAGCTATCTCCGCTATAGCAAAATTGCTCCCAAACATCCCGCACCCCAGCGCTGGAATTATCAAAAAGATCTCTTTGGCTTTCCTCTAGTTGCTTCTCTCTCTTGTATCCATCGTTTCACCGATGCATTAGGAACCGTCGCCACCGTTTACGCTCAAAACCGCTATTGGCCAGAAGATTCAGAATACTATCACGGCTGTTTCTGTACTGCACAACTGCAATTTACAAGCGGTACAATTGCGGATATTATTTATGGCAAAGGCGATATTTTTTGGCAGCCGGAACGCAAATTAGAAGCCCACGGACACCAAGGAACCCTGATATTTGAAGGGGATAAAGGTTCCTTAATTCAACTGGACAAAACCACAGAAATTCCCGTAGGCACTCGCAGAGGACTCTTTGCCCAAGATACTCGCCAAGTCTTAGATTATTTAACAGAAGGGACAGAACTCTATGTCAATCCCCAGTCTAGTTTATACGCACTAAAAGTGGCTTGCGCTGCCGAGAGATCTGCCGCAACTGGACAAAAAGTTACGGTAAATGTCTCATAAAAGTAGGGATGAAAAATTGAGGAAATAGCCTATTCCCTAAACTCATGAAAGAACATTTCTTAAAAGCGACTTGCGAGACAGTACATTTGGGGGGATTTTCGGATAAAATTCCGCCAGTGCTTACGGTGGAGGGGGGCGATCGCATTCACATCGAGACCTATACTGGATTTTATCTGAGTAAGGAACGAGATCGCGCTCCCCAAGCCTTCTTCCCTCCAGAACTGCTCAACATCTGTCACCATCTCCCTCCTGAGCGCAAAATTGGCCCCGGCCCCCACCTGCTCACCGGCCCCATCTACATCCAAAACGCTCAACCTGGCAACATCCTAGAAATCCGTCTAGAACGCATTACCCCCAGTCTACCCGTCGGTTTTAATGCCATTCGTGCCGGTTGGGGTGCCTTACCCCAACAGTTCCCCGATCCAGCGCTGCGCTTTATTCCCCTAGACCTCGACCAACAAACCGCCCACTTTCCCGGTCATCCAGACCTAAAAATTCCTCTTCAGCCCTTTTTTGGTATTTTAGCCGTTGCTCCCCCCTCAGAACCCCATTCTTCCATTCCTCCAGGCACATTTGGTGGTAATATGGACAATCGAGAATTGCAAGCTGGAGCGAGGCTATTTCTGCCCGTCCAAGTCCCTGGGGCCTTACTCTCGGTTGGCGATGGTCACGCAGCTCAAGGGGATGGCGAAGTTAACGTCACCGCCATTGAAACCTCCATGAATGGAACCCTTCAAGTGATTCTCCATCAAAACTTTCCCCTTCCCGTCCCCCTTGCGCAAACCCCAACTGACCTGATTACCATGGGATTTGCCCCCACCCTAGACGAAGCCTTAGAACAGGCCTTGGAACAGATGATTCAGGTGCTGGTATACTGCACAAGTCTCACCCCAGAAGAAGTCTATGTTCTCTGTAGTTTAGCCGTTTCTTTTCGGATTACCCAAGTCGTGAACCGACCGCAAAAAGGGGTTCATGGCCTATTTCCCCTGAAGATGCTTCCTCAAGGTTTTCCAGTATGACATCCATTCAAATTATTTTCTTAGCCAGTGGAGGACTCTTTGCCGGAATTCTAGCCGGTTTTTTAGGCATTGGTGGGGGAACAGTTTTAGTGCCCCTATTAACGACATTAGGGTATTCCCCCGTAGAATCTGTTGCCACCAGTAGCCTCTCCATTTTAATTACTGCCAGTTCGGGAACCGTGCAAAACTGGCGCATGGGTTATTTAAACTTATCTCAAGTCTTACTCTTAGGATTACCCGCAATTATTACCGCTCAATTTGGGAGTATTTTCGCCGATCGCATTCCTTCCCATCTCCTCCTATTTTCGTTCGGCCTTCTCCTACTGCTCAACCTCTACTTAGTGCAAGTCCGCAAGAACATTACCCAAAACCCACTCACCATTGAGAAACCCAAGTTTAATCCCACCTTCGCGAGAATGATTACCGGATCGATCGCCGGAGTTATGGCGGGATTTTTAGGCGTAGGGGGAGGAGTGATTATGGTTCCCTTACAAATTTTATGGCTCGGCGAAACCATTAAAGATGCTGTCCGCATCAGTTTAGGGGTGATTGTCATCACCTCCCTATCCGCTTGTGTCGGTCATGCACTGCAAAATAATGTGGTCCCCTTAGCTGGAATTTTATTAGGAAGCGGTGGATTAGTGGGGGCACAAATCAGTACCCGATTTTTGCCAAAATTGGACGATCGGGTGATTACATTTTGTTTTCGTCTACTGTTAGCACTATTAGCGATTTATGTCTTTTGGCAAGCATGGCTTCAGTGGACTATTCAGGGACAGTAAATCCTATCTCTGTTCCTTTATTAGCGTGAACTAGAGCTAACTGATAATACTTCTGGGCATGTTTAATTAAATCATCAGCTTGCTCTTTCGAGAGTTCTCGCGATCGCTTTGCAGGCATTCCCACCACCAGAGAAAAGGGCGCGACATCTTTAGTTACCACTGCTCCTGCACCGACAATAGAGCCTTCACCCACGGTTACGCCATCGAGAATAATAGCCCCAATACCAATTAAAGATCCTCGGCCGATGTTAGCACTATGAATGACAGCTCGATGGCCCACGGTAACATACTCTTCTAGAATTGTGGGTTTACCCGGAGATCCGTGTAAAATTGCTCCATCTTGGATATTGGTATAGTCTCCAATCTCAATCCGTTCCACATCGCCCCGAACCACTGCGCCATACCAAACACTAGAGCCTAAGCCGAATTGAACGTTACCGACTAGGGTGGCATTCGAGGCAATAAAGGCTGCTGGGGAGGTATCGGGGAGTTCCCAGTAGGTGGGAAACGAGGTTTCAGAAGGATTCATATGGGATGTTTACTCAACTGACAACGACAGAACAAGTATTGATTATATATAGATACGCTGAGTTGACCCATTCCCTATTGCCTGTTCCCTGTTCCCAGCGCAAAGCGCTATAACCTCCCATGTGTTACAATCCTTGACACAAGTGCGATTTCTTCTGGCAAAAAACGCTCCATGATCAACCCTGTGTTTCAATATCCCGTTTTCGGGCCAGAGATACAGTGTCCTCACTGTCGTCAAATGATTCCAGCGTTGACATTGACGGATACCTATCTTTGTCCTCGTCATGGTGCGTTTGAATCCGATCCGAAAACTAAAGAGCTACTCCATCTCCAGTCTGGCCGTCATTGGCGACTCTGGAAAGACCAATGGTATCGACAACACACCCATCCAGATGGCATTCGCTTTGAGATCCATGAGGGTTTAGACCGGCTTTATACTCAAGGATATCGGGCGACTAAGATTATTATTGCTCGCCGCTATCAGGATTTAATTTATTCTTATTTAGAACGCAATTCAACTTGGCGCAATAGTAAGGATACCCAACCCCCTAAATTATATGGATTGCCGGTTGAATTTAGTCCCGACCCGTCGGAGGAACCGTGCTGGGAAGTGATTAATTTTGATTTGGAGAAGGAACCGGGCGCACCAGTACGTTATCCTTATTTCCGTTTGTTTGAGTAAGCAGAAGTCTCATGCACCATGTTTCGATTCGCACGGGTAATATTCATGAGGCGATCGCCTTTTATGAGATCCTGGGATTTGAGGTGACGGAGCGCTTTACTACAGGTATGACGTTAGCCTGTTGGCTGGAAGGATTAGGGGGACGGATCGAGTTAATCCAGATTCCTCAACCCCGCCCAGCCGCCGATGCCTTTGGGGATGAACACTATACGGGATATTATCATCTGTCGTTTGATTTAACAGATTCAGTTTCGGATTTACCGAGTTGGTTACAGGATTTACAAGCAAAAGTAACGGCTTCCCCCCATCTATCTCCCCTCAAGGTTTTATTAGCACCGATGCAACAAATGATTGGCGATCGCGTTTATGAAGTAGCATTTATTGCAGATAGAGATGGGTTACCCCTGGAATTTTTACGCCGATTATAGGGCTTTGAGTCTGTTATTCATCTCCTCATTCCCTCATGGAGAGAACTTGGCACTGTATGGATAACGCGAGATCTGAAAAAGTGGCCGGAGTATCGTACAATAGAAAATTAAGAAATCCTTAAGTTAAATCGTCTTTGAGATGAAATCTATGAAAGCTTTGGCTCGAACTCTTGTTTGTGTAGCGATCTCCATCCTTCTGAGCGTTGGCATCAACCTCGCACCAGCCGCAGCACAGACCATTGAAGTAAAAATGGGTGCTGATAACGGTATGCTGGTCTTTGTTCCCAGTAATATTGAAGCCTCTCCTGGCGATACCATTACTTGGATCAATAACAAGCTTGGCCCTCACAATGCTGTAGTTGAAGGACAACCTAAACTCTCTCAGAAGCAACTTCTGTTTAAAACGGGTGACAGCTACACTACTGAAATCCCTAGCGATCAGGCATCGGGAAGCTACACCTTCTATTGCGAACCCCATCGCGGTGCAGGAATGCAAGGTAAACTGATCATTAAATAGGATCTCCCTTGAATCGAGTCTAATGATCTTACCCCCTTGAATAATTCCCCTCTCTATTTTGAGAGGGGTTTTTATTGGCGAATTCTATACAGCGCTTCGCGCTGGGGAATAGGGAATAGGAAATAGAAAATGCCCTATTAATTATTCTTAAACCGTTCCTTTGCTCCTTGAAACGCTTCACGCATTACCAACTGAATCTTACTGGGATCGGGTTTTTTTCCACCCATTAAATCGCCAAAATACACACAAGCCGTTTCCCCTAATGCAAATGTATAAGCGGCTGCCCAAGATGCGGCGATCGCACTGCCAAAGCCTGGAATAAACTTCACCAACTCTCGGCCAATAGCTTGCGCCACAAATCCACCCGCGATCGCACTCACCAGTCCTCCCGCCTGAGACACATTCAAGGTTTGGCCATAAAGTTTACCCAATGCTCCCACCATCGATGCTTGCAGTGCTGTTAACACCGGCATCGTTGCAAAGGGCAAGGGAACCGCCGCAGCCGTTGCCGCCATAACTGAAAATGCGGCAATATATCGCCGTCCTACGTCCCGATAGAGGTTTCCCAACTGCTTGCCCACCCCCTGATCCAAAAGCTGATAAATAGCGCGAGACTCAGCTTCTGGTAGTAAATCCCCCAGAGTATCCCGCAATTGTTCCAAACCATAAAATACCGGCGTATACCCATCTTCTTCTAGGGTAAAATCAATTAAAATCACCCGATCCGGTTCCAGGGAGCGATCGCCCTTAAATCCCTCCTCAATGGCAGACGCTGCCCGTTGTAAAGACTCAAACTCTGGAGGATAGGGCGGGTGATTCTCCACATCCAGAGGATACAGCTCATGCAAACAAGTAATCGCCAATAAACAAGGAACTTGAGGATACTTTTGACGCAGTTGTTGTACCACTTGACGCAGACTATCCGTGGCAAAATCATTAATCTTAACCGTTAAAATCAAGACCTTTGCGCCAACAGCCTCCCCTTCCAACTCCTGCGCCAACTCTTCAATAATCTGCTCCGTATCCTGCTCGACATCCCCCAACCCCACTGTATCCGTAAAAATCAGTAGGGGTAAATCTTCCGAAGGATAAGCATAGCGCTCGGTATGTTGGGTATGGGGACGAAACCCTTGACCGACTATTTCCGCAGAAATCCCGGTTAGTCCCCGTACGATCGAACTTTTCCCCGTTTGCGGTTTCCCAATTAGTAGTGCTTCTGTCGTTGGTAACTCTGAGCGCACCCGATCTAGAATTTGGGCAATTTGCTCCTCACTCACCCTAAACCACTTGAGCATTGACGTTTCCCAAAACTTTCTCAAAACTTACTGTGCGAGTTCTTCCTTGGGAGGAATAACCAAAACTGGACAGGGAGCTTTAGGCAAAATTTCTTGACTTACACTCCCGAAGAGAAATTTTTGCAGACCACTGCGCCCATGGGAACCGACAATAATTAAATCAGCACCTAATTTTTCCGCCTCTTTTAACAAGGCTGGCACAGTCTGGCCTTGAAGTAATAACCCCACTGTCTCAAATCCTCGATCCCGTAGCGATTTAGCTTCTTCTTGAATGTGATGATGTTCATTTTTGTAGATTTCGGCTAGACGGTCTCTTTGGTCTTGAGGCCCGGTGGACATACCGATAAATTCTGGTTCTGGATCGGCAATATGAATGAGCCATAGCTTGCTCTGGAATATTTGGGCAAAAGTCTGAGCATGGGCGAGAATTTCAGAGGTTTGGTCAGAAAAATCTAGGGCAACAACTATCTTTTTCATAGAGAAACCGAATCATAAGGAATAGGGTTATGGCTTAAGGATTGACCTGTTTGCGCAGGTTTTCCAGAGTTTTAGCGATTTGGTCTCCAGAGAGGAGATCTTTAGCCATGGATAAACCCGTCTCTACGCTATCACAATACCCACAGCGCCAGAGATAAAATCCACCATTCCAGATTGCAGAGTTTAAGAGAGGGGTGGGTTGATGGTCTAAAATGGCCTTTAGGGAAGCGATCGCCATCTCTTCTGATTCTAAGGACAGATCGGATGGAGTCAATCCATAATCTCGACAGTTAATACAGAAGCGTTCGAGAACGATTTCTGGCTTCTCAGTCCCTGAAATCTCAACAGAGCGATCGCCACTAAGTCCAGTAATAGCAGTCCGAGACAGGGGGAGATCGCAACTTCCTTCTAAGCCTTTGATGGTCGTCAGTTGCTCAATTCCACGTAGAACCAAAGTTCGTTTAAATAGGGTTTCTGTCGGAGGATGCACGTACCCAGTCATTAGATGAACGGGCCCAGAATAGGGACACCACATCAGTTCAATGGTTGCGAAAGGCGGCCGTTTACCAATTTCTTCCCGGAATGAAACTAAACCATCAGCTCTCGGAAAATGCTGAGGTAGATAAACAAATCCTAAACCCGTTTGGTTAAAAATCTCCTGAGTTTGATCTAGAGAAAGTGATTCCCAATTTACGCCTAATCCTTTCCACAGGTCAATCAGGGGAATGCCATATTTACTGGGCATCCGAGTTCCTCCATGGAGAATCACGGGGATACCCACCCTGTTGAGCATGAGGACGGTAATGATATTGACTGGAACTAAGCGCGATCGCCCATCGTAGGGAATTCCCAGAACCACTACCTTTTCTCCGTCCTGACGTGGACTTAATTTTTGACCCAACTCGTCATAAGTATCCAAAATTCCAGCTAACTCTTCTGGTGTCGGTCGTCTCATTCGGTGAGCAATCATAAATGCACCAATTTGAGCCGGTGTGGCTTCTTGAAGTAGCATCTGTCGTGCGGCTTGGGCCGACTCTGTGCGAGTGAGTAGTTTTCCAGTATGGGGGCCACTCCCTACTTTTTTTAACAGTTCTCGGAAAGAATGACTCATAATTTATTCCCTATTACCGATTACCTAATTTATCTTCCACTTGCAATTATTGCTTGTCGAGCAAATTGAGGCGGAATACATTCTAGGGCTAAGGTACGAAACTTTTCAATAGGGGGAATTTGCAGCCGATCTTTAGTGGTGACTAACACCACATTACGCGTTAGAGGTTTTCCCCCATCATGAACACTCGGTTGTAGGGGACAGGAAATCACGCCGGGATCTTCACAGGCTAATCTTATGGCTGATTCAGGTAAAATAGCCAGGAATTCTCCTTGGCGAATCACCCCTCGAAAAGCGTCTAAGGTATTGAGTTCTAAAACGGCTCGATAGTGAAGATTGTGTTTGCTAAACTGCTCATGAACCAGTCGTTGCATCCCATATCCATCCTTAAATAGTACTTGCGGATAGTGGGAAATTGCTTCCCAAGATAACCCTTGTTCTTGACGTAAAGGATGATCCGCTGCCATTAGCACAGCAATAGTTTCTTCAAAGAGGGGATCGACCACTAACTCAGCACTAGTGGTTAAAAAACGATTTTGCATAACGAGCGCTAAGTCTACTAAACCATCTTTAAGCACTTTCAAGGCGCGATCGCTCCCTAAAGCTGTTACGCGTAACTGAACATCTGGATGAGACCAACAAAATCGCTGTAAAACGAGAGGTAAACCATACGAACAAAGGGAAGGAATGGCGGCGACACACAGTTCCTGTTGCTTTCCCGCTAACAGTTCCGAGATTTCCTGTTGAGCCGTTTGCCATTCTTGGCAAATGCGTCGAGCATGGGGAAGTAGAACGGCTCCACCCACTGTCAATTTGGCGATCGAAGAACGATGAAATAAGGCCGTTCCCAAATCTGCCTCTAATCCTTGAATTTGTCGGCTAATCGTTGATTGAGTGACCCCACACTCATGAGCTGCCTGTTGAAAGTTTCCAGTTCTAGCAACGGATAAAAATGCTTGTAATTGCTCTAAACGCATAGGCTGCCTAGCCTATCCCTAAGTCTAAGTTATCTTAGAACCTTAGCGAACATTACACCTATATTTGGTATTTAGGACTACAATTGATCGATTAAAAATTAAAAAGTAAAAATTCAAAATGGGTATGACTTGGAGAAAATTTATTCTACTGACGCTAACATAGGATCGACAGGGCAACCCTCACCCCATTCCCCATTCCCGATGAATCTCCTCGATCGCCTTCCAGGACGCATTTATTTAATCTTAGCAACCCTGATTTTTGCTGCCTCCAGTTCAGTCACTCGTCAAATCATCAACTTAGGAGAACAACACCTGATTAACGGTCGAAATCCTATCTCTTTTTGTAATGTCTTATTGGTCGGCAATATTTGGGCATTGATTATTTTAACTCTGCTCTATCGTCAAGAAATCCAGACCCATCCCTGGAAAAAACTGAAGAGCAAAGATTGGGTATTCTTAAGCCTGATTGCCCTATTATCAGGAGCATTAGGGCCAGCCCTTATATTTTGGGCTTTAGATCAAACCAGCGTCAGTAATGTAATCCTGATTGGCAGAATTGAACCGCCACTGACGTTAGCCTTATCCGTTCTATTTCTTAAAGAACGAGTCAATCTTTGGGTAATTGCTGGGGCTATCCTGGGCTTTATCGGAGTTGGGTTAACCGTACTCATTGCACCTGCTTCAGATTCGATGGTGGACATGGCAACATTCGAGATCGGAGTTGGGGAATTGCTGGTCATTGCTGGAGCAGTAGCCACGGCGATCGCCACTATAATCAGTAAAATTACCCTACAACACATTTCTCTCGGTTTTTTTAGCCTCTATCGCACCACCCTAGGAACCCTAATTTTCTTCACGATCGTAGTCAAACTCTTTGGTTGGTCTCATTTTACCGATGTTTTTGCCCCTGTAATTTGGCAATGGATGTTAATCTACAGTGCCATCATCGTGGTTGGCGGGCAATTTTTTTGGCTCAAAGGACTCAAACTCAGCAATGCGTCCGAAGTCTCCCTTGTTAATGCCTTCAGTCCCTTAGCTGCCATAGTCTTTGCCTATCTCATTGTCAGAGAAGTTCCCACCCTCGGCCAGTATATCGGCGGCTCAGTCATTGCGATCGCCATCATTATCAACCAAATCGGCCTTAATCGTCTCTCTCCTCCCCCTTCTCCCAAACCCCTATCCGCTTCTGGACTAGACCGCTCCGTTGGCTTTAAAGGCATGTAATATCCCTATGCCCTAGCGCGGATAAGGAAGATAGGAATGCCGGGATACGGTGATTACCCATCACCCATTACCCATTACCCATCTTAGAGGTGATACCATGAGGAGAAGTTTTTAATTACCCTCAAAGTGTCTGGTAGAGTACATCGATTATGCTGAAAAACCTGTTTGGTGACCCCAACACCCGCAAACTCAAAAAATATCAGCCCTTCGTTTCTGACATCAGCCTCTACGAAGAAGACATTCAAGGTCTATCAGACGACGAATTGAGGGGCAAAACCGCAGAATTTAAGCAAAGTTTGGAAAAAGCAGGTTCTGAGCAAGCACAAAAAGACTTACTCGATGACATCCTCCCCGAAGCATTCGCCGTCGTGCGCGAAGCAGGCAAGCGCGTCTTGGGAATGCGCCACTACGATGTACAAATGATTGGGGGGATGGTTCTCCACGATGGCCAGATTGCAGAAATGAAAACCGGGGAAGGAAAAACCCTGGTGGCTACGCTTCCAGCTTATCTAAACGCCCTCACCGGCAAAGGAGTTCATGTGATTACCGTCAATGACTACCTGGCCCGTCGGGACGCAGAATGGATGGGGCAAGTCCATCGGTTCCTGGGATTAAGCGTGGGTTTGATTCAACAGAATATGCCCCCCTCAGAACGCCGCAAAAACTATAACTGTGATATTACTTACGCGACCAACTCCGAAGTCGGATTTGATTATCTACGCGATAATATGGCTTCTTCCATGGCTGAAGTGGTGCAGCGGCCGTTTAATTTCTGCATCATTGACGAAGTCGATTCCGTCTTAGTTGATGAAGCGCGAACCCCTCTGATTATTTCAGGCCAAGTAGACCGGCCCAGTGAAAAGTATATTAGAGCGGCTCAACTGGCCCAAGGTTTGGTTGCCTTAGATGAGGAAAGTGGTAATGGCCATTATGAAGTCGATGAAAAGGCCCGTAATGTGCTGTTAACCGATGACGGATATATTGCCTCTGAAGAATTTTTACAAGTTGCCGACTTATTTAATCCAGATGACCCTTGGGCCCATTTTGTCTTTAACGCGATTAAGGCCAAGGAATTATTTATTAAGGATGTTAACTATATTGTCCGGGACGATGAAATTGTCATTGTGGATGAGTTTACCGGTCGCGTAATGCCGGGTCGTCGCTGGAGTGATGGACTGCATCAGGCCATTGAGGCTAAAGAGCATGTAGAGATTCAGCCAGAAACCCAAACCTTGGCTAGCATTACCTATCAGAATTTCTTTTTGCTCTATCCCAAGTTATCAGGAATGACGGGAACGGCAAAAACAGAGGAAGCGGAATTTGAGAAGATCTATAACTTAGAGGTGACCATTGTTCCCACCAACCGACCTACAGGGCGCAAAGACATGGCCGATGTGGTGTATAAAACAGAGGAAGCGAAGTGGAAAGCGGTGGCAAAAGAATGTGCTGAACTTTACCAAGAAGGTCGGCCGATTCTGGTGGGAACCACGAGTGTGGAGAAGTCGGAGGTCTTGTCAGAGCTGTTGAGCGGATTGAGTGTGCCCCATCAGTTGCTGAATGCGAAGCCGGAGAATGTGGAGCGGGAATCGGAAATTGTGGCGCAAGCTGGGCGCAAAGGGGGGGTAACGATCGCCACGAACATGGCAGGACGAGGGACAGATATTATACTCGGTGGTAACTCGGATTATATGGCCCGGTTGAAGTTGCGGGAGTATTTTATGCCCCGAATTGTGAAGCCGGAAGATGAGGATGGCTTGGGCGTGCAGAAAGTGGCGGGTACGGGTAAACGGAAGGCTGCCCAAGGGTTTAGTTTGGATAAGAAGGTGAAAACTTGGAAGGTGTCCCCGAAGATTTTCCCCACCGAGTTGTCGGCGAGTACCCAAGCTAAATTGAAAGAAGTTGTTGATTTTGCCGTAGCAGAGTATGGTGAGCGCTCTTTACCGGAATTGACGGCTGAGGATAAGGTAGCGGTAGCCGCAGAAAAAGCGCCGACGAATGACCCAGTGATTCAAAAACTGCGGGAAGTGTTTAATCTAATTCGCTCGGAATATGAGGAATTGACAGACCAAGAACATGACGAGGTGATTAACCTCGGTGGTTTGTTTGTTATTGGTACAGAGCGCCATGATTCTCGACGTATTGATAATCAGCTCCGAGGTCGTGCAGGTCGTCAAGGTGACCCTGGAACGACGAAGTTTTTCCTCAGCTTACAGGATAACTTACTGCGAATTTTTGGGGGCGATCGCGTGGCCGGTCTGATGAATGCCTTCCGCGTGGAAGAAGATATGCCCATCGAGTCAGGAATGCTCACCCGTTCTCTGGAAGGAGCGCAGAAGAAAGTCGAAACCTACTACTACGACATCCGTAAGCAGGTGTTTGAATATGACGAGGTGATGAATAACCAGCGCCGAGCCATTTATTCCGAGCGTCGCCGCGTCTTGGAAGGACAAGACTTGAAAGAACAAGTGATAGCCTATGCCGAACGAACCATGGACGATATAGTTGAAGCCTATGTTAACCCAGAACTGCCCGCCGAAGAATGGGATTTGGGGCAACTGGTGAGTAAAGTCCAAGAGTTTGTCTATCTACTCAGAGACTTACAACCCCAACAACTCCAAGACCTGAGTTTTGCGGAGATGAAAACCTTCTTGCACGAACAAGTCCGCATTGCTTACGACTTGAAAGAAGCAGAAGTAGACCAAATTCAAGCGGGGTTAATGCGTCAAGCAGAACGGTTCTTTATTCTCCAGCAAATTGATACCCTCTGGCGAGAGCATCTCCAACAAATGGATGCCTTGCGAGAGTCTGTGGGACTGCGTGGTTATGGGCAAAAAGACCCATTGATTGAGTATAAGAGTGAAGGCTATGAACTGTTCTTAGAGATGATGATTTCCATTCGCCGCAATGTAGTTTATTCTCTCTTCCAGTTCCAACCCCAAGGACAACCCAAAGCAGCCGCTCAACAGGAAACCGTTTAGATAATAGCCGTGAGAAGAAACTGGGTTTCTACCCAATACACCAGAAACTCAGTTTCTAGGTTATCGTGGGCAGATAGCGATTCTCTTTTCTATAATCCCAATTTGCGCTTGTTTCTCGTCATAGCATTATTTATGGATCAAAGTTGTATAAATTCCTAAGAATGGACTATACATCTGGCCAATTTTGCATTGCAACTCACATTGTTTAGAGAAATCATGATCTAAGTCATGGCGATTTTTGTAATAAAACATCATCACTCTTAAACCACCACGTATAAAATATGCAGGTCGAAGCAACTGCAACCAGGGACGTTGCCAAGGATAATATCGTGCTAAACGAGTTAAATGATTGGATAAACCATAACCTCTAGCTAACTTCAGAAGATAGTCTTCTTGTAGGCGGTGAGCATAGATATGATGCCAAATCTCCATTTTGGGATTATGCCAAACTTCCCAGGAACTATTTTGGATATAAAGCATCATTTCTGCATCTTCACCCGCAGCCATTGTCCTTGGATCTCGTCCTGAAATTAACAATTTTTCTGGAGCAGGCATCGCCTCTTGCCAAGCTTCTTTACGAATCACAACACCGGGTGCAGGGGGAATTCTGCGAATCTTATTACTACGTTTATATTGGAAAGGCTTAGAACCGCGATTGCATATGGTTAGATAGTTTTTCATCTGGCGAAAATAACTGGGTGGATCGATATCCAGTTGGGCATGAATGATTCCACCATACGCACCAATATTAGGATTTTTTATGCCAAAATCAACACTTTCTGCAACCCAATTTGCTTTCGGTAAATTATCATCATCTAGAAACCCGATTAAACTTTTACTCTTGGCTTCTGCTACCGCACGATATCGGGCATAAGTTGCCCCTTGACGACTCTCAAATGTATAACGAAGTTGACTATCTGTACGCCAAGTTTTCCCATATTGCAAAACGACTTCGCGAGTGTTATCTTCGCTATTGTTGTCAACCACTAAAACTTCCCAGTTGATAGAGTTTATCTCTTGCTTCAATAAACACTCTAAAACTTCTGGAATCCTTGTGGCTCCATTATAAGTAATAATTGCAATGGTAAAATCTACTGTCATAAGTAATGAATCTCTCAAACTTTAGACCTATCAATTGTCTTATTAAAATACCCTTGCATCCACAAATAAAATGGACTCCTCAAACTATTGAGGAGAATTTCTAATTGACAGGTTGCAACGATATCAGATTGGACGCGATCGCGGTAGCGCAACAGCAACATGACAAGCTTTCTGGTATCATTGATCATATAGAGGGGATAAATTAAAACCCTCTGCCAATCCTTAGCCTTCAAGGTACGAGTGACATATCGACTCAGACCAATTCCCCGAAACATCTGAATTAAATAATCTCGTTCTAAACGCCAAGGGGGAATTTTATGATCCAATTCCATCGCTGGATTGTACCAAATATCCCAGCCTTTGTTTTGAATGTAGGATAATAGCTCTAAATCTTCACCACTAATAAACTTACCGTTGATTCTGCCACTTAAGGTTAATTTTTCCGGCACACTTTCTAACCACGCTTGTTTGCGAATGACAACACCAGCACCTGGAGGAAGGAGGTTATTTTGAGGAGGGTAGAGTCGGGGTTTAGAACCTCGTTCAACCAGAGCTAAATAAGGTAGGAGAGGTTTAAGCTCTTCTGAAGGAGGAGATTCAAATAAACCGTGAACCTGACTACCCAAGGCTCCCGCTTTAGGATGTGCTTGCCCAAACTGATAAGCTGAAATCAGCCAATTGGGATAGGGCAAATTATCGTCATCCAGGAAGCCTACCCACTCTCCTCGCGCTTCTTTGAAGGCACATTGTCGAGCAAAGGCAAGTCCTTGTTGTGGCTCAAAGATATAGCGCAAGGGAATATCTAAATCCCAATTTTCTTGGTACTCTTGGAAAATTTGTTTAGTTTTGTCCGTACTATTATTATCCACTAAGATAATTTCCCAGGAGAGCGAATCAACTCCAGTTTGTTGGCGCAATTTATCCAAAACTTCTGGAAACCGGTTTGCGCCATTATAGGTGGGGATAGAAACGGTAAATTGTACAGACATTTTTCCTCTCTTTACTCGGAGATCGAGGCAACGGGTTCGGGTTTTGGAGATACAATTACATCACTAAGTTTACTGAAGGCGAGCGCACCCTCTTGGCAATCAATTTTAATGATATCGCCTTCGATGAAGCTATTGTCTAAAATTCGGGTGGCGATCGCATTTTCTACCTGTTTTTGAATCGCCCGTTTTAGGGGACGGGCCCCATAGACCGGATCGTAGCCTGCTTCTACCAGATGGTCAACCGCAGTCGGGGTAATTTCCAGCGTAATCTTTTGTTCGGCTAACAACTGCTGAGTGCGTTTGAGTTGAATATGGACAATATTGCCCAATTCCCCTTTACCCAAGGCATGGAAGAGAATAAGATCGTCAACGCGGTTGAGAAATTCCGGTCGAAACTGTTTGCGGAGTGCCTTTTGTACCCGTTTGCGCATCTCTTCATATTGGCTATCATCGCCGGAAACATCCAAGATATGCTCCGATCCAATATTACTGGTCATCACAATCACCGTATTGCGGAAATCAATCGTCCGTCCTTGGGAGTCCGTGATTCGACCATCATCGAGGACTTGTAGCAAAATATTAAACACATCCGGGTGCGCTTTTTCTACTTCATCTAATAGCACCACAGAATAGGGACGACGACGGACTTGTTCGCTTAACTGTCCCCCTTCCTCGTATCCCACATATCCCGGAGGCGCGCCTACTAAACGGGAAATGGCGTGTTTTTCCATATACTCGGACATATCAATTCTGACCATGGCTTCTTCCGAGTCGAATAAACTGGCGGCCAAGGATCTGGCTAATTCCGTTTTTCCCACCCCTGTCGGCCCCATGAACAGGAACGAACCGATGGGACGACCGGGATCTTTCATTCCTGCTCTGGCACGGCGTATGGCTTCAGAAACCGCCTGTACAGCCTCATGTTGACCGACCACTCGCTGGTGTAAATAGCTCTCCAGGTGTAGCAGTTTTTGCCGTTCCGACTCCAGTAAACTATTGACTGGAATACCCGTCCACTTAGCGACAATTTCGGCAATATCGGCTTCGGTGACTTGTTCGCGCAATAGAGCCGAACCTTGTTCCTGTAGCTGTTGTAGTTGCCCTTCTTTCGTTTCCCGCTCCCGTTCCGTTTTCTCTAATTTTCCATATTTGAGTTGCGCTGCCCGATTTAAATCATAAGCTCGTTCTGCTTGTTCAATTTGCACGCGCAACTGGTCTTCTAATTCTTTGAGGATATTAATATCATCGATCAATTGTTTTTCCCCTTGCCATTGATCGTTTAATTTTTTCTGTTCTTGCTTGAGTTCGGTAATTTCTTGCTCAATGCGTCTGACTCTTTCTTGGGGTTCTTTGGTTTGTTCCCCATCCAAAGAGAGTTTTTCCATCTCTAATTGCATGATCCGGCGATCTCTAGTTTCCAGTTCCACCGGTTTGGAGGTAATATCCATTTTCAGTTTAGCAGCCGCTTCATCGACTAAATCGATCGCCTTGTCGGGCAAGAAGCGATCCGTAATATACCGGTTCGATAACTTCGCGGCTGCTACCAGCGCCGAGTCCGTAATTTTAACTCCATGGTGGACTTCGTAGCGCTCTTTTAACCCTCGCAGGATGGAAATGGTATCTTCGACACCGGGTTGATCGACATAAACTTGTTGGAAACGACGCTCTAGAGCCGCATCTTTTTCAATATAATTGCGGTATTCATCCAAAGTGGTTGCTCCAATACAGCGCAACTCGCCCCGCGCTAACATGGGTTTGAGTAAATTCGAGGCATCCATGGCACTCGACTGTCCGGAACCGGTTCCCACTACGGTATGTAGCTCGTCGATAAAGAGAACAATTTGCCCTTCAGAATGGGTAACTTCCCGTAAAACTGCCCGCAGTCTGGCTTCAAATTCGCCCCGATATTTGGCTCCAGCGATTAAACTGCCCATATCCAGGGTAATCAGTTGCCGGTTTTTCAGAGACTCTGGCACTTCATTATTAACGATACGCTGCGCTAGGGCTTCGGCGATCGCCGTTTTTCCTACTCCTGGTTCCCCAATTAACACCGGATTATTTTTCCGTCTGCGGGAGAGGACTTGTATCACCCGCCGAATCTCCTCATCCCGCCCGATAACGGGGTCTAAATTGCCCGATCGCGCCAATTCTGTCAAATCTCGCCCATATTTCTCCAAAGCGTTGTAGCTATTTTCTGGGGCTTGATCCGAGACGGTTTGACTGCCGCGAATGTCTTTGATCGTTTGTTCGAGTTGGGTGCGGGTGCGGTTAAACCGGCGCACCAATTCCCTGCCAATCCGTTGATCTTCGGCAAGAGCCAGTAAAATATGCTCGACGGAGATATATTCATCATTCCAAGCTTGGCGGGCACTTTCGGCTTCATCGAGGAGCTTATCTAAACTGCGACCAAGATACAGTTGGTCAACATTGTAGGTGGTTTTCTGCCGACTATCAAACTGGTTGAGTTGCTGTAATAACCGTCCTGGATCAATTCCCGCCTTTTCTAGAATAGTTTTAGCCAGTCCTCCTTGCTCCAAAAGGGCGATCGCCACATGCTCGACTTCCAACTGCTGATGTTTCCCGCGACGAGCGACATCCTGAGAGTTGACAATGGCTTCCCAAGCTTTATTGGTAAATTTCGATGAATCAGTTGGCTGCATGGTTAGGGTAATGGGCGATCTTCGCGCTTAAGCTTACTATTATTATGATCAATTCTTTGATTTAAGATACCAGGCTCGCCGCAAACTCGCCCCATGCCCACCCCATCCGGCTAAAGTTTTGTCTTTTGACGGTATTTGTAAAGCATTATTACAAAACTTTCCTTTCTGGTGTATAAAATTAATAATTTCCCTCTGTACAAGTATGGTATAGCTCTGTATCCTGATTACTACTTATCTGTAACCAATATTCAATCAATTGGGTGAATCAACTACAATGAACATCAAACATCAATCTAAAATCTGGGCAATTTCTAGTACATTGTCATTGACCTTGATGGCATTAGCACTAGCCTTGACTGGAGAATTTAATCTCCTGAAGCCCTTAGCGAATGGGTTCTCAAAGCCTGCTTACGCACAGGAAGAGAAACAATGCGATCGCGAACCCACAGATATGACAGTTTATTACGACGATCGTATTGTTTGTACAACAGAAGGACGAGGAGACACTGATATTTTTCGTTTGCAAGCAACAGCTAGGGATCGAATTATTTTTAGCGTTTCTGGTAGATCACAGAGAAATTTTGAAGTGATCGATCCTAGCGGAAATAGCTTAGGCAAAGACTCAGACTATGGTATAGTATTTGAAGCTACATTAAAGCAAACAGGAATTTATACATTTATAATTTCACCACATAGTGGTCAAGGCTCTATGGGACGTTTTCCTTATAGTGTTATTTATCAAATTCAAGAGGAAGACAGAATCTTAATTGTGGCGGTGATGCACTGGCAATGCAAACCCCATTACTGGGAAAATCGACTTTAGGCTGTCGGCAGAGAAGGACAACCAAAAGATTGCTGTCGAAGTTAAAAGCTTTATTGGCAAATCCCGGATTAATGACTTAGAAAAGGCGTTAGGACAGTAAATTCTCTATTATGATATCATGCAAGAAACAGATCCAGATAGAAGTCTGTATCTCGCCATATCAGAAGATGCATTTGAAGAGATTTTTACAGAATCTGTTGGAGAAGTTCTATTAAGGAAAAAACGCCTGAATCTAATCGTTTTCGATGAACAGCAGGAGATAATTGTGCAATGGATTCCCTAGATCGTTATTATGAAGTGATTAAAAATATTCTGGTAGAATACGCAAAACTGCCCTATGCCCATGGGAGGCTAGAGCGCAAACTGGTTATTGGAGAAGATCGCCAGAATTATGTATTGTTAACCGTCGGAGAGTTGCAGGGAAAGCGCGTCCATAGTTGTATTGTGCATATAGAAGTAGTTGGGGATAAAATTTGGATTCATGAGGATGGTTTAGAAGATGGCATCGCCGATGATTTACTCAGAGCCGGAATTCCCAAAAATAAAATTGTCCTGGGATTTTATCTTCCCCATATCCGACGTTATACCGAATTTCCGGTCAATTAGAGTAGGGGCGAAAATTTTTTCGCCCCTACAGATTATCGATAATTCCGGTTTATTTTTCACTCTTATAGCGCCAAAATTCTGCCAGGAATGCCACTAATCCGGACATCACAATCAGGATTACGCTTAAGGCGTTAATATCGGGTTTTACGCCGGTTCTGATGCGACTAAAGATTTCCATGGGCAGGGTGTTAAAACCACTGCCTGCGGTGAAACTGGCAATGAGGAAATCATCCATACTGAGGACGAAAGCGAGGAGGCAACCGGAGACGATACCCGGTAATAATTGGGGCAAGAGGACTTGCATAAAGGCGTTAAAGGGGGTTGCGCCTAAGTCTAGGGCTGCTTCTTCCAGATGCGGATCTAAATCAGCGAGTCGGGTGGAGACGACGAGGGCAATGTAGGCGAGACAAAAGACGATGTGGGCGGCTACAATTGTCCACAGATTGAGGGGAATGGCAAAGACAGCCAGGAAGACAAGGGTGGCAACAGCGATCGCAATATCGGGAATAATCAAAGGTAAATAAGATACTCCCAAATACAGGGATTTCCCTCGGAATTTATATTTTGCTAATCCCACTGCCATCAGGGTTCCCAAAATTGCTGAAGCACCGACGGCACAAAACGCAACAATTAAGCTATTTTGCAGAGAGGATAGGATTCTGGCATCCGAGAACAGCTTCATGTACCAATCAAAAGTAAACCCTTTCCAATTGGCACTATAAGCAGATTGGTTAAAACTATAAAAGGCTAAGACGGCAATGGGCAAGTACATAAACCCAAACATGACCACGGTAAACCCAATTTGCCAGGAAAAGGAAAATTTAGATTTAGACCCCAAGGAGTCAGGGATTATAGTTTCTTCAGGGGGTTGAATTGATTGTGTCATGGTTAGGGAATGGGGAATGGGGAATAGGGAATAGGGAATGGGGAATAGGGAGTAATTGTTACGTTTTTGTGTCCTCCTATCTCCCTATCTCCCTACCCTAGCTCTTTGTGGGTAAAGGGTTTGGCATTCACTCCAGTGTAGGTAGTGGAAATATGACCGTTACCGGTAACTTGATATTTATAGGTGATTAATCCTTCTAATCCTACAGGGCCGCGTGGGGGCATTTGTTGGGTGCTGATGCCAACTTCTGCACCAAAACCATAGCGGAACCCGTCGGCAAAGCGAGTAGAACAGTTATGATAAACGCCAGCAGCATCAACTTGATTTAGGAAGAGTTGCGCGGCTTGGGGGTTTTCGGTAACGATCGCATCTGTATGCTTCGATCCATAGGTATTAATATGATCTACTGCCTCCTCTAGAGAGTCCACCTGTTTAATCGCTAAAATCAGATCGCTGTACTCTGTAGACCAATCCGCTTCTGTGGCTGTGGGAATCCCTAATCTTTCAGACGTTGCATCATCTCCAAGTAATTTCACCCCTTTATCTTGTAGCGCTTGGGCAACTGGGTGAAGAATCTGCGGAGCGCAGGAGCGATGCACTAAGAGGGTTTCGATGGCATTACAGGCAGCCGGATATTGGGTTTTGGCATCGACCGTGATGGCGATCGCCTTTTCCAGATCCGCAGATTCATCCAGATAGAGGTGACAAATACCATCGGCATGACCCAACACGGGAATATTCGTATTCTCCTGGACAAACCGGACAAAAGAATTAGAACCCCTAGGAATAATCAAATCCACATATGGGTCTAACTTCAACAGCGCCACCGTTTCTTCGCGGGTGGTCAAAAGTTGTACCACATCCGGGCTAACCGCCGTTTTCGATAACCCTTGTCGAATCGCCTTGACAATCGCCTCACACGACTGAATCGCTTCCTTTCCACCCTTGAGAATCACCCCATTTCCCGACTTAATCGCCAACGTAGAAATCTGGATTGCTGCTTCAGGACGCGCTTCAAAAATCACCCCCAAAACCCCCAACGGACAACTGATCCGTTTCAGAACCAAACCCTCATCCAACTCTCGATGAATCTCAACCGTCCCCACCGGATCGGGTAACTTTTGTACATCCCGCACCCCAGCGATATTCCCTTTCAACTTCGTTTCATCCAATTTCAGACGATGATAGAGGGGTTTAGCAATGCCTGCGGCGATCGCCGCTTCACAATCGGCTTGGTTCGCTGCTAGAATTTCCGGTAGAGCCTGTTCTAAGGATTTGGCGATCGCCTCGATAGCCTGATTTTTCTCTTCTGTCGTCAATCCAGCTAACTGACGCGCCCCTTGTCGTGTTTTCTGGGCCAATTCGACTAACGTGGAAGAACTCATGAGCAATTAAAATTAACAATCTAACAATTAATAATTTTCAGGTCGGCGACAGCCGAAACAATTTAGTTACCTCTACTTCAACAAAGAGGCTAGTGTTCCCAAAAGTCTACCACATCCCCGCATCTACCCATCCCCTCGTCCTTCTTCAACGCTCCCGCGCCAACCGAGCATGAGCCTGCACAAACTCTCCCGCAGACAATGCCCCAATAATCGACAACTCTCCCGCCAACGCCAACCCCGCGCACATCTCGGCAAACGCCCTTGCCTTACCCGCACCCGCTAACCCCAAAATCTGCAAACAAGCCTGCTGACTGGGTAACCCCGTACCTCCGCCTACCGTACCCACAATTAGATTTGGCAACGTCACCGCCGCGTATAAATCCCCCTCTAAGGTTAACTCAAACCGCGTTACCCCCACCGCAGACTCCGCCACACAAGCAGCATCCTGACCACAAGCAATATACAACGCCGCCAACCCATTGGCATAATGCCCTTGAATCCCTATCGTCCCGCTCATCGTTCCCCCCAAAGCTGACATCCGCCAATAGTTCACCATTTGTTCTGGAGTGGTGTGCAAGCGTTGGGCAACTAAGTTAGCTGGTATTTTTACTTCCGCTGTTACTTTTTTACCTCGCACTCCAGAAAATGATTGGGCGCTGGCCTTTTTATCCCCCGATAAATTAGCCTCAATAAACCAATATTGGGGAGCCACAGGACTCTGGCTGAGGATATACTGACAAATGACATCCGTCGCCAAAGTCACCATGTTTTGGCCAGCCGCGTCCCCTGTCGTAAACTGAAAATCCAGATAAACATGATTGCCTTCTACGGTAATTCGAGTATCGATTAGTTTTCCGTAGCGCGTGGTTTGTTCTGCTTCTTGCTTAAAGCTTTCTTGTTCCCCTACCACCCAAGCCAAAAATAAGCCCACCTCTTGCAAGGTACTAAACGCAAATCCAGGAGTGCGGTTGACCGCTTCATTGAGTAATAAGGCTTGACAGCCTCCTACCTCGGAAATCAGTTGGCATCCCCGCGAATAGGAGGCGACTAGGGCTGCTTCAGTAGTGGCTAAAGGCACATGATAATCCCCTTGAGCAAACAGTCCATTGACTCGCAGGGGACCGGCAATACCCACCGGAAGTTTCACTGTACCGATAAAGTTTTCAATATTATACTGATAAGTTTCCAGTTGAGAGAGCGTTTGCCCATCTAATAAATTGGCTTGGGTTTCTGGGAGAGTCTCCAGTTGCTTCCAATGCTGTTCTACCCGTTGACGACTGAGGCGAAATGCTCCGCGAAATTTGCGGGGTAAGGGTTTAGGGTTGGGTAGCAGTTTGTCTGAGAGTTCCGTTAGGCGGTTCTGTTCTAGAAGTTCTCGGACATATTGGTTGGCTTGACGGTGGGGGGTAGACATAATGGCTTGGGGGAGAAGGTTTAATGGTTATTGTTTCAGGCATAAGTTGCAGAACTTAAGGGGTAAAAATGAGTCTAGAGTATAGACGTTATAAGGAATACAGCGCTTGGGGATGGGGGGATAGGGAGATAGGGGGAGCAGACAACAGACTCGGTGGCGCTTTTAGCTGTTCTAGCTATTGTTAAAAACAGTCATTAATGTACCTCATAAAAGAAAGAAACGCTATTTATGGGGTGAGGATCGGCGATCGCGATCGCCGATCCTCTAAGAGTTCTAGAATTCAGTCAAGACCAGAGTTGTCCCTGAGTGACAAAAGAGGGATATCACTTTACTTTCTCGATCCGAGATCCAGAGGTTGGAGGTAAGCCGGGTTTTAATTCTTCCGGTAGGCTCGATACAACTCCCCATTGGCGAACGAGTTTGTTAAGGAAAGCTTCTTGCTCTTCTCGAAAGTCTTCGTAGTAGCTACCCCCATTAAACATAGCAAACCAAACGACCCCTTTTTGAGCGGTGGGCAAGGCTCCACCCAAGGTACTGACGACGTAGAGGCTGCCTGATTTGACAACAGCAAATTTGGGTAAAGGGCGTGATGTTAAGATGCCTTCGTCTTCTCCGACAATAGCAACTACATCACCAATGGTCATTTGATGGGGTTGTAAAAGTTTTTGAATCCCTAAGAATAGGCCGATCGCCGCTCGTGGGGACATTTGGTTTTCTTCCCCTAATCCCGATCCATTAATGAGTTTAATCTCGGCTGGGGGGACACCGGCAAGAGTGGCCGCTTTTTGGGCGACGGTTCCTGCACTTCCCACCATGCCAGCGAACATTTCTGCCATGGGATTATTGCTGTATTGGTTCATTTTTTTCAGCAATTCGGCGACGGGAAGGGAGGAATAACGCACAAGGGGTTTAACGTTAGCGGGTGTTGTAGTTGTTGTCTTGATCAAGCCACCCGTACTCAGTTCCGGTTGCGGGGTATTGTCAGGTAGGGTTTCATATTGCAGATAGGCTCGATCCGGCCACAGTTGCACGTTTAAGCCTTGACGCAATAGAGCGCCAGAGGTTTTAGGGTTCTCTTCGTAGTTCATGTAAAAGGAACCAACAATGACTAAATCCCCAGTCACTTGTTTGATCCCCATGTCTATTAAGGCATTGCCGAGGGCGATCGCATCTTCCCAGACAAAGAAGGGATCGCGATCGCCAATAATCACTAAATCCCCGTTAATCACTCCATTCTCTAGGGTTCCGGTATAGCCAATTTGAGTAACAAATTGATGTTTTGGGCCAAACGTGTCTAATACGGCTAATGTGGTGGCGATTTTGGTTAAAGAGGCGGCGGGTAATAAAGTTGTCCCTTGATAATTCGCTAATAGGGTATCTCCAGACTGCATCCATACCCCTTGATTGGCTTTGGGATATCCCTTATTCGCCATGGTATCTAGAGTTTCCTGCACTTGAGCATTCACCTGGGGATCGGGATTTTCTGGGGCAGCTAGTTGGGTAGTGGGTTTCGCCGCAGGGGTAGGACTGGGGGAGGGAGTTGGTGTGGGAGTCGCCACTTCTGGAGTGGTGGGAACCTCCGGTTGAGAAATATCGGGAGGCGGTGCAGGTGGCAGAAAAGAATCTTCTTCTTCACACCCGATCAGTCCGAAAGCGGCGATCGCCGGTAAAATCACTCCAACACCCAAACGAGAAATGACACGCAACATCATAATTACCGCCTGTTCCTAATCTGCCTTTAAAACGTTACCACAGTGCGAATTGAACTGCCTTTATGCATCAACTCAAATCCCTCATTAATCTGCTCAATTGGCAACACATGGGTAATTAAATCATCAATATTAATCTTCCCTTCCATATACCAATCCACAATTTTTGGGACATCCGTTCGTCCCCTTGCCCCTCCAAACGCCGTTCCTTTCCAAACCCGTCCCGTCACCAACTGAAACGGGCGAGTCTTAATTTCTTGTCCAGCTCCCGCTACACCAACAATCGTCGAAACGCCCCATCCCTTATGACAAGATTCCAACGCTTGGCGCATCACCTCCACATTGCCAATACATTCAAACGTATAATCTGCACCGCCTTTCGTTAAATCCACCAAATAAGGGACTAAATCTCCTTCCACCTCCTGGGGATTGACAAAATCCGTCATGCCAAATTTTTCCGCCAAAGCTCGTTTTTGGGGATTCAGATCAACGCCTATAATGCGATCGGCTCCCACCATTTTTGCCCCTTGAATTACATTTAAGCCAATTCCCCCTAAGCCAAACACAATGACCTTAGAACCCGGTTCTACTTTTGCCGTATTAATCACGGCTCCAATTCCCGTTGTTACCCCGCAACCGATATAGCAAACCTTATCAAACGGGGCATCTTCGCGAATTTTGGCTACGGAAATTTCTGGGACAACGGTATAATTAGAAAAGGTTGAAGTGCCCATATAGTGATGGAGCATCTCGCCATTAAACGCAAACCGACTGCTTCCATCGGGCATCACGCCCCGTCCTTGGGTAGTACGGATCGCTTGGCACAAGTTTGTTTTTAGACTGAGGCAATATTCACACTGGCGACATTCCGGAACATACAGAGGAATCACATGATCGCCAGGTTTGAGACTGGTGACCCCTGGGCCAACTTCTACGACGACACCTGCACCTTCATGACCTAGGATGGCGGGAAAAAGTCCTTCTGGATCGGCCCCAGAAAGGGTATAGGCATCCGTGTGGCAAATACCTGTCGCTTTGATTTCAATTAATACTTCTCCAGCTTCCGGAGGTTGCAGACTGACGGTTTCAATGCTCAGGGGTTGATTAGGGGCAAAGGCAATAGCAGCTTTGGTTTCCATGGTTGAGGATGGCGATCGACTTAGAGGGAGATCATACCTTATCACGCTATGTATAGCAGGGCAAAGAATAGTTAGAACATTTTCTATTGCCGATTGCTATTCGTGCCTATTGCCTATTATTAATGGTTGGCGGCAACTGGATGTCGAGGAATAATGGCTTCCGGTTCTATAAAAGTGATACTTTCTTCTAGAGGCAAGACACGGACTGCTTGATGATAGATGTTGACTTGATAAACTTGTTGGTTTGTCCAGTCTAGGGCGGTTAACCATCCACTGCGGCGATGGTAGGCTCCCGTGTCGATATCTAACCAGCCTTGTCCTTGGACAATTTGACCGGGTAACACACCAGGGAAGGTAAAGGTAATGGTGTGGCCGGTGATAATGGTTTTATCGGGGAAATAGGGAGTGGGAATGCAGTGAAATCGATCGCGAATCCAACAGAGTTCATATTCGGTTTGCTCGTCGATGGGTAAATCGGGATGAACTCCAGCATGGACAAGCCAAACATCGCCGAGATCGAGGTATAGGGGAAGATTGCTAATCCATTGCAGATGCTCAAGAAGGAGTTGGGCATCTTGATAACTACTCAGAGTAGCTTGTCCGCCACTATAGAGCCATGCTTGGAGGGCGGGATAATGGATTTTGCCGTCTGGAAAACTGTCGATCAGTAGTTGTTCGTGGTTGCCTCGAATGCAGGGATAACCACTATCACGAACGAAGTTAACGGTTTCTGCGCTTTTTGGCCCGCGATCGATCAGATCTCCTAAGAAGTATAAGTCATCGCTCTCTACAGGAGCGATCGCCTCCAGAAGATGCATTAAGCCATCATAATTCCCATGGACATCACCAATAAAAACTCGTCGTCCTGTTGCTCCTATCATTGCTTTGTATTCCCTGTGTGCTAATCAAGTCGGTTCCGTACTGATACCCTTTCTCTTTAACCTTGCCCTTAATCGATCCTTGGGAGGCAAGTTGCTCTAGGCCAATTTTTAAGGTGCATCATCATAGAGAATAGGGTATGAGGAATCCAGGGTAAGTTGCCACAAGCTTCCTCAACACCCAGTTAGCTTTGCCGATCTACTTTAAGATCTGAGCTATTTTGGTGTCCCTACAGTGTACTGACAAAGTTTAGTCCTGGACAACTGTTCTGGGTTTATTGAGTCAAAGCTTTAATAAAGCGTTCGAGTTCACCGAAAATCCCCCCTCGCCGTTTCTGAGTCGGGGTGGCTTCTTCCGTATTTTCTCCAGTCGTTGCTCGGATTAAAATCCGATCTAGGGCTTCGCCTACAGGTTTTTGCGGTTGTTCGGCAATTTGAGTATAATTACCGTCTGCGGTTTCGAGCCAAACTTGCCAGGGATGGGGATGGCAGCGATAGAGGGCTGCGCCTTCTAGGGGACGGATGTAATAACAGGAGTAGATTTGGCTTAAGAGTCTCTCGCGCAGTTGACGAGCCGTATAACCAATACCGACAACAGCGACATCTTCGAGTTTCGGGATTAAAAGAATGATGGGACGATCGCCGGCTAAGTTCACCAGACGCTCGACTTGCCCGACTTCTACGGATGAGGGGTTAACAACTAGAAAGCTCTCGTCTTCAGGGTCTATTTTATTATCGATGGGCGATCGGCTACTGCCTAAATCCGTGACTTTAAAGGGAGTTTCACCCCAGTCTCGACGGGCTAGAGCTGCCGCTCCGGTATCTGGAAAGAAGATTTTTGGTTGTCCCCCAAACTCTTGCAAAATGGGGATAAAGTCTTGGGCGAGCTTCTGCGCTTCTAGGGCAATTTCGGGAAAGACTAACTCTACTTGAATTAAGCGTCTTCCATCTTCGAGGGCTTGCAACGTTGCTGCTTTCGCTTGGGAGATCGCCTCATCTAGAGTTTGGGGTAATGCAGTCATGGGTGGTTTGTATTTCTGGGGTTTCCAGTTATTCATTATTCATGATCCGTGGCGAGATCGCCTAACAAGCGCTCCAGATAAGCCTGTCGCCACTGTTCCCGTTGCTGTTGCGTTTGCTCATCGGGTTGATAGGCTTCAATGTCTTCCAGGGAAAGGATACCTTTTTCCTGGGCTAATCGTTCGAGGGTATCGAGGCGATCGTGCAAGACAGAAACCTCACTGGCCAATGTCATAATCATCGTTAATAACCGATCTACTTTGGCGTTATCTAAATAAACGGGGCGTTTTCCCTTGGCTTTCTTCACTCTGGTTATCCTCAAATTTTCACATCATTTTATCGGGAATTGGTAATGGGAAAAATTGGAATTATTCTAGCAACGTATAACCCCAATATGGAATATTTGCGCAAACAAATTGAGTCTTTGCAGGAGCAAACTTGGCAAGATTGGATGTGTCATGTGGTGGACGATCGCTCATCTGAAGCGTGTCAAAGCCAGATTCAAGCAACGATCGCCGGCGATCGCCGTTTTCACTTCCATTCCTACTCGGAAAATGTGGGATCTTATCATAACTTTGAGCGGGGATTAGAATTATGTGTAGGAGATCAACGGTTGGAGGCGATCGCCTGTTGCGATCAAGATGATATTTGGTTACCGGATAAACTGGAGCGTCAATGGCACGCTTTAGAGTCCCAATCGGCCCTTTTAGTCCATTCTGACCTAGAGCTAATCGACGCGCAAGACGACACGCGTCATCCTTCCGCGTGGGAATTTGAACAGCGATCACCCCAAAATCTTACCCCCCAACTGCTGCTGCTGCGCAACACCTTAACCGGATGTACGATGATGTTTCGCCCCCAACTGCTCTCTCTCGTGCTGCCATTTCCATCCCGAAAGGGCGGCGATTGGTATCATGATTGGTGGATAGCGCTCATTGCTTCCCATCAGGGGAAAATTGCCCATATTCCTACCCCCTTGGTGCGATATCGCATTCATGACACGAACACCGTGGGAGTAGTAGAAAATGCCGGAACTCTTTCCCAAGAAGTGATGACTGGATTGCAGAAAGCTGAAAAACTCAGGGGAAGGAGCTATATCACCCATTGCAACTTGAACCATGCAGTGTGCGATCGCCTAAATCTCAATCCCCAAGAGGTAGAAAACAATCCTTTTGGCGATCGCCTCCTCAATTTTGGTTTACCAATCCTACAGCTAGGTTGGCGCAGTTGGCAAGCAGGCTATGGTTCCCAGGGAATAGCCCTCCGGGTTTTTGTTCATAAATGCCGCAAAGATGTTAAAAGATTATTAGACCTCTTGCATAAGTAGGTAGAAAATAAATAGCAATGGAGTAATCCTATATTTTTATCCCTATTCCCTATTCCCTATCCCCTATTCCCTGACTTCTGCAAGAAGTCTATTAAGTAAGCGTTGGCTAGCCTGCCTAAGGACTCTCAATAACCGGTTTATGGTCGATTACCTCATTATAGGAGCGCAAAAAAGCGGGACAACTTCCCTCTATCATCATCTCATTGAACATCCAGGGATCAGTCCAGCGACGGAAAAAGAACTCCATTTCTTTAGCTTACACTTCGATCGCGGCGTTTCCTGGTATAAGGAACAGTTTCCTCAACCGGGAATCAAAGGGGAAGCGAGTCCCTATTATCTCTATCATCCCTGTGTTCCCCAACGGGTTCACCAATGTTATCCAGATGTGAAGTTGATTGTGCTATTGCGCGATCCGGTCAAGCGGGCAATTTCCCATTATTATCATGAGGTAAGGTGGGGATTTGAATCGTTGGGATTAGAAGCAGCGATCGCCAGCGAACCCCAGCGACTGCAAACAGAAGTGGAAAAAATCCAAGCCAACCCCTTTTACCATAGCTTTAACCATCGCCATTACAGTTATTTAGAGCGAGGTATATACATCGATCAACTGCTCCGTTGGCAGCACTACTTTCCTCCAGAACAATTCCTGATTTTACTCGCAGAAGACTTTTATGCTCATCCCCAGGCGATCGCCAATCGAGTCTATGAATTTCTCCAATTACCGCCCCATACCTTAACCGACACTCCCGTTTATGATGCTGGAGATTACCCCAACGTTTCTCCCCAACTGTATCAACAGCTTACCGACTATTTTACCCCTCACAACCAACGTTTATCTGTTTATCTTCATCAACCCTTACCTTGGACTATGACTAAACCATCCAGCCCCATTGATTATGAAGGCGCTTGGGATAACTACGCCCAAAATTGGACATCTACCGATCCCCAATATCAGCATGTTGGCGATGAGTGGATCGGAAAACAAGCAGGAGCCGCATCTTCCCTATCTGAATACGAGCAGTTAATCGAAACCCATTTAATCGCACCTTATATCGAATCTGGCGATCGCGTCCTAGAAATTGGTATTGGTGGAGGTAAAACCGCTGCCCTATTATTGAACTATTGTCAAGAGTTAGTTTGTGCTGATATTTCCGCCCAAATGCTCAAAGCCACTCAAGAAAGATTAGGAACTGAACGTACATCCTACGTCAAACTCAATGGACTCACCCTAGAAAGCATTAAACCGGCAAGTATCGATGTGTGTTTCTGTTACGATACCATGGTTCATATCGAACCGCGAGATATTTATAATTATCTAGTCCAAATCCCCCCACTTTTGCGCGGTAGACGACTCTGTTTATTCCACCATAGTAACATCCTCTCCCCTCTCGGATGGGAAAAATTCCTCAATGACTATCCCCATAATCTCCTTGGAAAACGAGATGGAACTGCCTTTTCCATTATGACCAATGAAATCATGGAAAAATTCCTCACCACCTTGGGCTATGAAATCTTAGAACAAAATACGGAATTAGTGCCCAGAGATTGTATTTGGATCTGTCGCGCTCCTGAACAAAATTAAATTTTCATCTGTCCAATGGTTCATTAAAATCCATGAAAATCCTATTTTTACACCCCAATTTTCCTGCCCAATTCCGCCATTTAGCCAACGTCTTTGGCAGCAACCCCAACAATCAAGTCGTTTTCATTACCAAAAATGAACGCCCAGAATGGGTGATTCCTGGAGTGCAAAAAGTTCTGTTTAATCCCAGTCGGGAACCAAGAGCGGAAACCCATCACTATGTCCGCCCTTTTGAAAGTGCCGTTTTGTATGGTCAAAGTGTGTATCGAGTCGCGGAGAAACTGAGAGCAGAAGGGTTTATTCCCGATATTATGTATGGCCATTCTGGATGGGGACCAACCTTATTTTTGAAAGAAGTTTTCCCCGAATCTCCCCTTCTGTGCTATTACGAATGGTTTTATCACGCCAGGGGAACCGATGCTGATTTTGATCCTTCAGAACCCCTTTCGGCTGATGATTTATGTCGAATTCGGGTTAAAAACGCTGGGATTTTACAAGACTTATATAACTGTGATTGGGGAGTCTGTCCGACCCAGTGGCAAAAGTCCCAATTTCCACCAGAATTTCAAAGCAAGTTATCTGTAATTTTCGATGGCATCGATACAGATTATTTTAAGCCCAATCCAGGCGCAAAAATGAAATTCACCGGTGAAGGATACAGTAAAAATATCGAGCCACTCGATTTATCTGGAGTCGATGAAATTGTCACCTATGCCACTAGGGGAATGGAACCCTATCGCGGCTTTCCTCAGTTCATGGAATCCATTGTTTATCTTCAGGAAAAGCGCCCCAATTGTCATGTGGTGATTGTGGGAGAAGACCGGGTGTGTTACGGTAAATCTTTACCCGATGGCAAAACCTATAAACAGGCGATGTTAGAGCGCTTAAACTTGGATATGTCACGGGTACATTTTACCGGGCCTCTTCCCTATGGACTCTATTTACAAGTCCTACAAGCCTCAACTGTGCGAGTCTATTTAACTCGACCGTTTGTATTATCTTGGTCGATGATGGAATCCTTAGCCACAGGATGTTTAATTGTGGGTTCCGATACTGCTCCGGTACGAGAAATGATCCGGGATGGAGAGAATGGTTTATTAGTGGATTTCTTCTCACCGAAAGAGATTGCTCAACGGGTAGGTGAGGCTTTAGATAACCGCGATCGAATGGCTCCTTTGCGTGAAAAGGCGAGGGAATTAATTGTGGAGCAATATGCGCTGAAGGATTTGTTACCTAAGCATGTTCAAATTGTGGAAAATATCGCTAAGGGAAATCTGCCGAATGCGGATGGAGATGGGTTTACTGCACAGATGAAGGCGTATATGCAAAATGGCAGTGCGAAGGAGTCGAAGGGTAAGAAGAAGAAGAAATCTAAGGGGTTTGCTCTGCCTTAATCAATTAAAAATTGAGGGTCACATCGTAGGGGGGCAGGAAAAGAGAGGTAGAACTTGAATAAGATCGCTTATCTTCCTGTCCACCCTGGACAAACTTTCGATTAATGCTGCAAAGGGTGGACTGATGGAAGGACTCAAGCAAACACCGGTAGGGGCAATTGTGGCAGGAATTATTGAGGGTTCGATAAAGGACACATGAATTCAGAAATGGGAGGGAAAGATACACATGGGCACATAGCCATCTTCTGAAGTAAACCCACCCTTTTCGTTATAAAATTAAGGTTCTGCTTACTGTAGTTTGTTATGAATTATCCCTCTCCTGCTGAATTTTCCACTGGCGATCGCCTGGGTGCTTTGTCTGCTGAAGAAACCGATGCTTTTTTGCAAAGCGTGCAAGCGCAAATGGTTGCTGAAGAGTTTGATGATGGCGATCGCCAAGTTTTGCAACAGATGGTAGAATGCTTGGGCGATTCTAGGGGGATGGTGCGCCTCAGTTTTGCGGAAACCATCGGAAAAATTGGGACACCTGCCACCCCGGTGTTATTGGAAGCTCTACAACATCATACCAATCCTGTCGTGCGACGAGCAGCAGCGAAAACCTTAACCTTAATTGCCGATCCGACAGCGGTTCCCACGCTGGTTCAAGCCCTGCTCAATGATGATGATATGGTGGTTAAAGGCTCTTCTGTGGGAGCTTTAGCCAGAACCGGAGAAGTCGCAGTTCCGGCTCTACTCGATATTCTCTCCAATCCCAATCATCCAGAAAATTATAAGGGATTAGTGGGTTGGGCATTGGCCTTTATTGGTTCGGAAGCCAAGGATTTGGTGTATGAACAAATGTATTCTGAGTCCCCAGAAGTGCGAGCAGCAGTGATAGAAGTGATTGTGCAAGTGGCTCAAGAAAATCCCGGAAACTGCGATCGCGAACTTGAGTTATTATTACAATCTTTAAATGATGCTGCCTCTATCGTGCGCTGTGAAGCCGCAACCGCGTTAGGCAATTTGAAATATACCCAAGGTATTCCTCCGCTTTTAGAGCTACTCCAGCATTCAGAGGCAGAAAGTCGCAAAAGCGCGGCTCTATCCTTAATGAAAATCGGCGATCGAACGGTGATATCATCCCTACAAACTGCTTTAACTCAGGAGAATGAATCCTCTGTAGGGCAAGTGATTAAACTGGCGATTACGAAACTCGAAAATAGCACCCCAGAAGATGATGATTGGGACGAGGAGTAAGGAGGAATGGGCTAAGAGTAACTTACCTTACCCCTCAACACGAGATTATCGTAGGTTGCATCGGCGATCGCCTCTTGCCTCTGAATCCCTGTTGTTGACACTGCCTGCTCTAAAGACGCGTGGATTCTTGGTGCAACGAATCCACAGGGTTTTCAGCATGTTTCTTATAACAATAGGTTGAGAAATCCATTCCAGCCGAAGAATATAGCCATACCTAGACCAATAGTAAACAAGAGGTTCTGAGTCGTTGTGGCAATCAGAACAGCGGCGATCGCCCCCACTAAGCGAGCATTCATCCAACTCATATCTAGCCCACCATCACTCATTAACACTTCTGGCACCACAATCGCAGTCAACACCACAGGCGGGACATAGCGCAAGGCATTCAATAATGAGGGGGACAGAGTGATATGGCGACTCGTCCCAAAGATGACATAGCGAATTGAGAATGTGGCGATCGCCATTCCCGCAATCATAAGTTCTTCATGGATCATAGCTGCTTACTCCCACAGAGTACAGTTCGATTGAATTTCATAGATTCGGTCTGGGTTTGAGAATCCGTTCGCTGAGGACACCAGCAGTAATTCCAGCGATCGCCGCTACGATCAGCCCCAGTTTGTGAGGTAAAGGATAGGCAAGCAGAGCAACCATCCCGGAAACGAGGGTGGAGATCGCCATGGGCTTCGTTTTGACATAGGGCACAATCATGCCGATGAAGGTAACGGACATGGCAAAATCGAGTCCCCAATTCGCGGCATTGGGTAGAGTCTGATCGATCGTAATGCCAAGCAGCGTGGACAATTGCCAACTGACATACATCGTCACTGATGCTCCCAAAAAGTACCAGTGCTTCATCGAAGCACCATCAACCTGTTCGTAACGTCGAATGGCAATGGCAAATGACTCATCTGTGAGAAAAAAGCCCAGAGTCGCCTGCCAGCGTTGGGGCAGGGATTGGAGGTAGGGAAGGAGGCTAACACCGTACAGCAAATGCCGAAGATTGACAATAAAGGTAGTCAATACAATCAGCAGCCAGCCCGTCCCCGCCGCCATCAGACCTACGGCAATGAACTGGGACGATCCCGCATATACAAAGGCTGACATTGCCAACGTGCCGCCAATGGATAGGCCATTGCTGGTGGCCAACGTACCAAAGATAATGCCAAAGGGAATCGCCCCAATAATTAGCGGCAAGATATCCCGCGCCCCAGTCCAGAATTCAGCCTGGGGAGACAGAATTCGCCTCTTTGAGTGAGAACCTTCTTGAAGTTGGATCATTGAGGATAGCCAGTAGACTTGATGATGGCTAGCCTATCAGGATTAATTCCGGTTAATCTTGTACGTTTTTGCAGCCCCGGACATACTGTCCTGGAGTGAGTCCCACTATTTTCTTGAAGTGGCGGTGAAGATGGCTCTGATCGGTAAAGCCGGTTTCCAACGCGGTATTGATAATTGACCAGCCTGCTGCGAGTAACCGTTTAGCTTGGTAAACTCGCACTTGGTTGAGATAGGTGTGGGGTGGCAATCCGACCTGTTTGCGGAAGGTGCGCAAGAGTCGCAATGGAGTTAGATCCACCAGATTAGCCAGTTCTTCGAGGGAAATATTTGCATGGTAGTTGGTATTTAAATACTCGCGCACCCGTTCAACGGTTGAATGTTCTTGACCGATTGGTTTGACCCAGGAGCGATCGCTCGCATGGGCATTAATCAGTTGCGCCATGCCCCACAGAAAGCGGGATTCCCGTTCCAAGGGGGATGGCATGGCTTCGAGACTGCGATGAAGTTGGAGAAGTAAGCGATTGAGGTGTTTGTCGTGAATGAGGGGTGAGGCAAAATAGGGAATTCCCTTGGGGCGCTCGGCCAATTCAGTTGCGGCTTGCTGGAGCCAATCGGCAGCGGGCAAGAGGGTGCGATAAGTCCATCCTGTTTCCAAGACTGCCCCCCCTGTATGAATCGCCCCCGGTTGGGTCACCACCACGCTCCCGGGTGGAGCAATGTAGGTCTCGCCTTCATATTCAAACTCCATTGCCCCAGATTCGACAATGGCAATGCCAAAGCCTTCGTGAGCATGGCGCGAGAAGGAATAGGTAATGTAGGTGGCGTGCAGCATTTCCAGATCGTTGAGGACTGGATCGCGCCAAAATTTGACCTGTTCGGTTGTGGATATCTGATGCGCCATATCGGATAAGCCTCTGGTTCATAACCCTGACGGGGAATATTTCCCAGTCTAATGGATGAGTTGCGATCGCTGTCTTGGACGTTTTTGCAGGCAGTAGGGGTTTGTTATGCTGCTTGGTCTTGGGGCGATCGCCCCATCTCTTGACTCCCTGTCAAGAAGTCGTTAGTCCAGCAAGAATGAATTCAACCGCCGTTTCAGTTTGCTGTTTAACCATTTCAGCACTGAGGAGTGCTTTCTCGGTATTGAGATACTTCAAGTTTTCATAGGCATCAAAGTAGAAAGAACAAACCCCTAAGATATTAATGGCGGTTAGAAATGGATCGACCGGTCGAAATTGCCCTTCCGCAATTCCTCGCTCCAAGATCTGAACAATGGATTGAAACCCGGCTTCCCAACCCGTCTGTTCGCCGTAGCGTCCTTGATTCTGAATGGCTTCTTGAAACCAGAGCATTCCATGCCAACGATGACTCACTTCAAACTCGATATAGTTTCGCACAACCGTTTCTAATGCCTGTTCAGGGGATAATCTCTCTAAATCAATCGATTGAAAAGCCTGGTTAATTTCATCAACCAGCTCCTGCAAGACGGATTGATACAAGGTTTCTTTGTTTTTAAAGTAGTAGCAGAGCATCGCCTTGGTTACTCCACTGCGAGTTGCGATCGCTTCCGTCCTTGCGCCAGATAAACCATACTGTGCAAATTCTTCAATCGCGGCGGCCAGAATATTAGCTTTTGTAACTTCTGGATTACGCCTTTGTTTCTCTTTCTTGGCAGTCGGGTCAAATGGCTTGGACACGATCTAGAGCATTTTCGTAAACAGACTACTCTATCGAGCCTAAACCTTATTTTCCCTCAGCAGCACTTGACAGGCTAACTAAATGAGTGTTTAACTAACTGGACATCAAAGATGTTAGCAGGTTACCCTCATCAACCCATCTAACTCCTTCCACTACCTCTAGTTTTGGGAACAACCGCCTTAGATCATCCGTATCTTCCCAATGAGTTGTCACCTTGTTGGATTTGAGTACACCAGCTTGCGCAAGTAAAAACGCACCTGTACACACTGATGCAACGATTGATGCTTTATTTGCCTGTAGCGATATCCATTCTATAACGTGAGTCTTCCTCATCTCACGAATGTGTACACCCCCAACCACGATCAGAACATCAATCGAAGGGTGATTTGAGAAGCCAAAGTTGGGCAGCACCATATAACCACCCCTAGCTTTGATTGGCTCATTCGACTCTGCTACTAAAAACACATTGAAAAGATCGACTTCCTCACTAAGCCTAGCAGCCGTAGAAAATACCTCGAACGGATCAGAGAAATCTAATACTTCTGCTTCTTCATAGATATATATCCCGATATTCATTTGATACTCTCTTTACTCATAACGGCAGCGTTGTGCGGCGGCAGGCAGCCTTAAATACTCACCGACAACCTATGTTCTATCCTGCACCAACGCAGTGTTAGGCTGCTAGTATACACTAAAATTTTAGGTAAATTTAAGCTGTTTTTCAACTGAATCTTATCCGCATGACTTGTCTCAATCGAGTAAAAAATTTAGCCTCTCTCGATCGCTGGGCGAACAGAGTGGGCGATCTGCTAGGGTTGTAGAGTTGCAGGTTGATCTTGGGCGCGATCGCTTTCTCGGTCAATAATCATCCGCTCAATGTTTTCCCTCAGAAGCACTTGACAGCACAACTAAACAGACGTTTAACTAACTAAACACCTGTTTAACTTACGTTCCTTCATTATGCAACCAATTCTTCCTGGTGCGCCTTGGCTAATCGCGCACAAGTCCATGCTGGGTATCAATCGCCCATATAAAGTCACCTTGAATGCCCAAGATTATGTCCTTTGGCAGAATCCCTCTGGAGAAGTATTCGCTCTCAATAACATTTGTCCGCATATGCAAGCCCCTTTATCCAATGGCTGGATTTGTGAGCAGCACAATACGATAGCCTGTCCATTTCATGCTATAGAATTCGACGGATCGGGTCACTTGTGGCGAGAAGGTCAGTTGAGTCAAGCGCCATTGGCTGACCCCTTAGAGTTAATTGTTGATGGCGATTTGATCTGGACTTACGGTGGATTTGAGCCTCGGTTCCCTGTTCCTGAGTTGCACCGACAGGTCGCCTCTGAGTACGAATTTCTAGGCGTAACAGCCCAGAGAAGCATTCAAAGTGATTTTTTGAGTAGTCTGATGATTAACTACGATCACGATCATCAAAATGGCACCCATCGAGAATTTTTTAAAGTTAAATCCTGTCAGTCGAAATTCGTAACTAAAGAGGGCATCTATGCCAAGGTTTCGCAAACTGTGGAGAAAGCTGATTATACACCAGAGGAAATTGCCGCCAATCCTGCCCTAGGAGCTATTCCAGAAATTATGCATAATTTTCTAGAATATGTGTTTCCATCAACACAGTTCTTTTGCTTAGTTTCCCCTGATGTTCAAACTTATCAAGGTCATATTCTTTATCCGGAAACAGAGACGACAACCAAAACATTTATTTTGCTCTATGCAAAATTCAGCGATCCCGCACTGAAATCGGTCATGCAAGAGTCCTTACTCAATATGGCTTCAATTGTGGTTGTGGTGCAACAAGACGTTAAATGTCTTGAAAGTTTATATCCACGGCAAAAAGCTAAAATTCATCTGCCTAATGAAGAAATTATGTTCTACGCAGAAGACCTTTATCAACACTGGGACTCGATGCTTACACTCTGATGTTTTAAGTATTGTAAAGTTGGCCTAGCTCCTTCTATTGCTGCATTAATCCAATCACTATGAGTTTCTGAATTCACTTCTGCTGCTCTTCTATTGATTGTTTTTTCTATTATTGAATCAATCACAGTATTTTCACCATCAAAATATTCAACTTCCACAAATACCTGAGCAAAAAATATAGCATTACCTCGTTCGCTTATTATTTTCGCCAACTTGTATTCACCAATCATAGTACTTACCTCTGTCTAAAACATTTCAATTCCTAGAAATATCCTATTCTAACGTTACACCACTGGCGAAAAAAGTTTACGCCTTACTCATGCCCAGTTGCTCGCTGTCCCCTGGTAATGGGATAATCAACTGCATAAACTCTTTATCCCTGCTCTTAAGTTAATGATGGATTGTATTCACGTCTCCAATATTCGCTGTTATGGATATATTGGCTACTTACCGGAAGAAAAAATACTGGGACAATGGTTTACAGTTGAGCTGTCCCTGTGGTTAGATTTATCGGTATCTGGAGCGAGTGATGATCTCGATGATACGTTCAATTATTGTGAAGCGATTGAGATCGTTAAAGGAATTGTGAGTAGCAATAAATTTGACTTAATCGAGAAATTGGCGACGGCGATCGCCGATGAACTTCTAAACCGGGAAAACCAACCCCACCAACGCCCTCCCGTACAAAAAGTTGGTGTACGCGTGATTAAATCTCCTCCCATACCCGACTTTAGCGGCCAAGTCACGGTTGACATTACTCGCACGAATCCCCAATTTGCCTAATTCCAGTCAACAGAGCAGATTGATTATCTTCAATTCGCTTGAGGCCCCCCGCCTTTTGCAAGAAACTGTTACATTAGTTTATAGGCAAATGAGATTGACAATACACTACAGTAGTAGACTCTTGTTCAATCTGATTTGCAAAAGCGGCTCCAACCTAAAAGGCTAGAAGTTGTCGCGGTGAACTGTACGGAGGTCTAACGTGAATAACCCGTCGAATCAAAATCCTGAATTATTTCAGGGCGACACTGACAATAACTTATTATGGGACTATGTTCAATCCTTGAGTCCGGAAACCGTGGCTCAACTCTCTAAACCTACCTCTTCGGAAGTTTTCCAAGTCATGGAAAACAACATCATGGGACTTCTGGGCCATCTCCCATCAGAACAGTTTGGGGTTACCGTAACAACCAACCGAGAAAACCTAGGTCGCCTCTTAGCCTCTGCCATGATCAGTGGCTATTTTTTGCGTAATGCCGAACAGCGTATGATGTTTGAAAATACTTGGTCAGCCTCTGAATCCCACGCAAGTGAGATGGAGTAAAGTTTACTGAAGTCAAGTTTCCAGTAAGTTCAGGTGTCTTCATTATCTAAATCACTACAAACTCCTTGGAAGTCGCCTGAACCGGCTGTTCTTGAGGATCTCCGGACTTCTTTGCTGCGCTGGTATGGTGATGCGGGTCGGGTCTTGCCTTGGCGAAAAGAACGAGACCCTTACCCCATCTGGATTTCTGAGATCATGCTCCAGCAAACCCAAGTGAAGACGGTTTTACCCTATTACGATCGCTGGTTGCACGCTTTTCCCACCCTAGAAACCTTAGCTCAAGCTAATCTGCAACAGGTGCTGAAACTCTGGGAGGGACTCGGTTATTATAGCCGGGCGCGAAATTTATATCGAGCAGCCCAGCAAGTCATGGAAGAGCATCAGGGCATTTTTCCCCAACAGCTAGAAGCGGTTTTAAGTCTACCAGGTATTGGCCGGACAACGGCTGGCGGCATTCTCAGCGCTGCCTTTAATCAGCCCATTTCCATTTTAGATGGTAATGTTAAACGCATTTTGGCTAGACTAATAACGCTACCGAAGCCCCCAGGGAAATCCCAGAAACAGCTTTGGGCATTATCTGATGCTATTGTAGATCGGGATCGTCCGAGAGACTTTAATCAAGCTCTGATGGACTTAGGGGCAACCCTTTGTACTCCGAAAGTGCCAAAGTGCGATCGCTGTCCTTGGAATTCCCATTGTCTCGCCCATCAAACCGGAACCCCTACCCATTGGCCCATGCGTGAAACTCCCCCTGTTCGGCCCCACAAAAACATCGGTGTTGCCGTCATCTGGAACGATCGAGGACAACTGCTCATTGACCGTCGTTTAGACAAAGGATTACTTGGGGGTTTGTGGGAATTCCCAGGTGGCAAGCTCGAACCGGGCGAAACGCTTCCAGAATGTATTAAACGGGAAATTCAAGAAGAATTAGCGATCGAGATAGAAGTGGGCGATCGTCTAATTACCATTGACCATGCCTATACCCATTTTCGGGTCACCTTAAATGTTTATAATTGTCGCTACGGTTCGGGTACGCCTCAAGCGATAGAATGCCAAGAAATTCGTTGGGTTACCTTAGAAGAATTAGACCAATTTCCCTTTCCCAAAGCTAATCTGAAAATTATTGAAGCCCTACGCGAGCAGGGAATAGGGTATAGGCAATAGCTTGTATAGCTAACTTTCTGCCCCAGTCTCAAAAATCGTGACACAATACGGTATAGTTTCAACCTTTGTCTACTCTTCCCTGCTCTCTATGGCTGATTCAACCCGTCGTAAATCTAAACCTATTGTCCTCACATCCCATCCTCGCAGCAGTGGGGCAAAACCGATCGCCATTGATTGGGGCAATTCCGATCCGATTGCCAGAGGACCAGTAATTGCTACATTAACCAATCCTGCTCACCGAAATGTGATAGGAACCCATTCCGGTTCCTATGCCATTTATCGTGCCCTAGCGGTTGCTCGTCAAGCGCTGAATCCAGAACATCGAGCGGATCTAACCAATACGGCACCCGTGGCAGACATTGGTCCCCATCCCAGTTGGACCGATCCGGATAAAATTGTTTCTCTAGACCCCTTTGGCGCTCGTGTGGGTGACATTTATACGCAATTCTACGAACAAGGAATCGATATTCGGCCAACAATCGCCATTACCCAAGCCCATATCAATATGCCCGAACTTCAGGAAGCCGTTAGTAAGGGGCGCTTGCAAGTTGATGGCAAGATCCTGAAAGAAGGTGGAGATTTAGTCGTTGTCAAAGCGGCGATCGAACCAGTGTGGTATTTACCGGGAATCGCCAAACGCATTGGGGTAGAGGAAATGGATTTGCGTCATGCTCTGTTTGAACAGACGGGGGGCATGTTTCCGGAGTTGGTGACGCGGCCGGATTTGGTGTTATACTTACCCCCTATCGGTGGATCAACGGTGTATTTGATTGGCGATTTAAGGGCAATTTCGGATCGAGATCGCCCCACCGCTGTTCGCGTCCATGATGAGTGCAATGGTTCTGATGTATTTGGCTCCGATATTTGTACCTGTCGTCCCTATCTTGCCCATGGGATTGAAGTCTGTATTCGGACTGCCCAAGAAGGGGGCTTAGGGGTAATTGTCTATTTTCGGAAGGAAGGTCGTGCCCTAGGTGAAGTCACTAAGTTTCTAGTTTATAATGCTCGCAAACGTCAGGAAGGAGGCGATCGAGCAACAGCCTATTTTGAGCGCACCGAATGTGTAGCGGGAGTTCAAGATATGCGCTTTCAGGAATTTATGCCCGATGTCTTGCATTGGTTAGGCTTAACCCGCATTGACCGGTTGGTGTCCATGAGTAACATGAAATATGATGCGATTACCAATTCAGGAATTGAAGTCATTGAGCGCGTTCCTATTCCTCCTGAGTTAATTCCCAAAGATGCACAAGTTGAGATTACGGCCAAGCGGGCGGCTGGATATTATGCACCCGAGGAAGTTCCCGATCTAGCAATGCTAGAAGAAACATTAGGTCGGGGGTTAGAGGGATAGGGATTAATTCCCATCCGTTAGCATAAATGACCGATTCAACGAACTGGGTAGGATGCGGCGTTGAAGTAACCTGAGTTCGGGATAAGAGAATTTGACCACTGATTTAATGATGGCATGGGAATTGAGAGCAATTATAGAATCAGGATTTCAGCTTATCCAGAACCCAGGCGATCATAACAAACGAGATTACATTAGCAAGCCTCAAACTGAGGATTACGCAAAATGGGTATGAATTGTCCCCATTCCCAGTCACTATCAGGTGCAGATTCTTCTCGGATTAGTTTTTCTGCCCAGTTAGGAGACTCTGATTTATATTCACCGTCCCAAGCTTCATGGGTAGAAGAAGAAGGAGAGGAATTTCGGGTTTTAAGGATGTTGTCCATAGTTGGCTGCTTCAGTACTCAGGTAGATGCCGACTTTTTCTCAGTCAGTTCACTTAATCTCTTGCTTTTAATCTTTCAGAAAAAACATGAGCTTAAGATTTAATTATTAGGATAATCGTTTTTTTTTCTGTCTGACAAGGATCAATGCCTCATCTTGGCCGAATCTTTGCAATTTCATGGATTCTACGGAAGTTTGGTCGAAAACCCCAAAATCTACAGAGGTTTCGATAATTTTCGATCGGTTTTGATAGCAGATTTTCTAATTTTGTGAGAAAGGTGAGATCGACTATATGCGTGTTATTGAGGAGGTAGGATTGGGTATTTTCCTATATAAACCTCTGATCTTTTGTGCATTTAAACTGTGCCATAGCTCAAAAGTTGCCTATGCTAGACGAAATTGCTCGGTCAAGTCGCCGAAGGTTTTGCATAGATCCAACTATGAATGGGCAATATAGCGCTACGCGCTAGGGAACAGGCAATAGTAGACTGTGAAAGACATCCGTTACAACAGGAATTGGAGTAACATGGGAGCCAATTGATTAATAACGCCCAGAAACCCTCCCCGTCGTTTGCCTTTTTTACTTTCCTCAATCGCCTTTTCCGTCACGTCAATAAATTCTTGAGAGATTTCGGAGCCTTCCTCATTGCCTTGGGTTTCAAAAATAGTACGGGCGACTGTCCAATCGGCGATCGCCCCACTGCCATCTCCAAGTTGCAAACGACTTACCCCACGTCCTAAATAAGCGGGGGCGAAATTGGGATCGATCTGTAGGGCTAAACTATGTTTTTCCAGCGCTCCTCGATGATTTCCAGAACGAGCATCCACAAACGCTAACCGATAATAATCCTCTGGACTCAGAACTCCACCCGGAAATTCAAGTACTCCATTCAGAATCGCTGTATTAATAATTGCCCCTTCAATTTGGGCATTGGCCATATAGGCCCCACTCAAATTCGCCCCAGCCAAATTCGCCCCAGTCAGGTCAGCATAGGATAAATCTGTGCCCATTAAATTGGCTCCAGCTAAATTGGCTCCGGCTAAATTAGCGCGTCGCAGATCTGCCTTGTATAACAGCGCTCCCGTCAGATCTGCCCCACTCAAATTCGCTCCACTTAAATCTGCGTTATCCAGATTGGCAAAACTTAAATCGGCTCCTGTTAAGTCGGCATTCTCTAACTGAGCCATACTTAACCCTGACTCGCTCAGGTTACACATCGGACATTGCTTAGAAGAGAGGAGTTGTCTAAGATGTTCTAAATCTTCTGCTGCCACAGGAGTGGCTAAAGTGAAACCCAAAACGATAAGTGCGGTGGAGATTACTTTATTCATAACCCAAGTGCCATAGCCATCTGTTCTATCTTAAAGGCAGATGGGGAGATGGGGTAGGGGAATGGGGGAATGGGGGAATGGGAAGATTGTCTATTCCCTATTCCCTATTCCCTATTCCCTAGCCATTCCCATTTTTTAGAGTTTCGCGCCACATTCGGGACAGAAGTGGTTACTGGGGGCGTTTTTGGCTCCACAACTGGTGCAATAGAGTAACTCTAAAGACTGTTCCTTCTTGGGTGTAGGTAAGCCGAGCATTTGGGAATTGCTCTTACCCGGAGCCACCATGGGATAACAATTTTCGTCGCGGGTGACATGGGCATCAAGAACTACAGGGCCATCATAGGCCAGCATTTCGGCGATCGCCCCTTCGAGCTGATCCCGGTGATCAATCCTCATGCCTTTAATGCCATAAGCATCGGCCAGTTTCACAAAATCGGGCATTCCCACTTCCATATTGGTGGCAGAATAGCGCTCACCATAGAACGTTTCTTGCCACTGGCGTACCATACCTTGCCAAGCATTATTGACGATCGCCACTTTGACATTAATGCCATATTGGGCGATCGTTCCCAGTTCCTGAATATTCATCTGGATACTGGCATCTCCAGCAATACAAATTACCTGTTCATCCGGCAGAGCCACCTTCGCTCCCATCGCTGCGGGCACACCAAAGCCCATGGTTCCCAAGCCACCACTGGAAATCCATTGCCGAGGGCCATTTTCCAAGAATTGCGCTCCCCACATTTGGTGCTGTCCTACATCCGTTGTATAGAACGCATCAGGAGCTTGTTGACCAACGGAGTAGATCACCTCTTGGGGAGAGAGTTGCCCTTCCGGACGAGGAATAACTAGGGGATAGTCTGTGCGCCAGCGATTAATCCGCTCTAACCACAAAGTAGTTTTGGTTGGTTGACCCGATAGACCCATTTGATGACAGCGAGTCAGAAGATCGATCAATACTTGGCGCACATCGCCAACAATTGGAACTTCTGGGGTGCGGTTTTTACCCACTTCTGCTGGGTCAATATCAATATGAATCACTTGAGCGCGGGCGGCAAACTCATCTAATTTTCCGGTTACCCGGTCATCGAAGCGGGCCCCGACAGCAATTAACAGGTCGCATTCACTAACGGAAAAGTTAGCATAGGCTGTACCATGCATTCCCAACATCCCCACCGATAGAGGGTGTTTTTCATCAAAGGCCCCTTTACCCATAAACGTGGTGGTGAGGGGAATTTGGAACAGTTCAGCCAGTTCCTTGAGTTCCGCATGGGCCCCAGATGCGATCGCTCCCCCCCCAACGTAGAGTAGGGGACGTTCAGCTTCTTGCATTAAGGCGATCGCCTGATTAATTTGTCGAGGATTACCCTTAATAGTGGGTCGATAGCCAGGTAACTTAATCGTTCCGGGTTCTACGGGTACATAATCACATTCTTCTGTACCCACATCCTTGGGAATATCAATCAAAACCGGTCCCGGCCGTCCTGTACTAGCAATATGAAAAGCCTCAGCCACAATTCGAGCCATATCTTGGGCATGACGAACGACATAGGAATGCTTCACCACCGGCAGGGTAATCCCATAAATATCCGTTTCTTGGAATGCATCTGTACCAATGGCTGCTCGAGTCACCTGTCCGGTAATAACGACCATCGGAATCGAGTCCATTTGAGCTGTAGCGATACCCGTAACTAAGTTCGTTGCTCCAGGGCCAGAGGTTCCAAAACATACGCCCACTTTACCCGTAGCGCGAGCATAAGCATCTGCTGCATGGGAAGCCCCTTGTTCATGTCTGACTAAGAAATGTTTCAGTTCTCCATTGGCTTCGCAGCGATACAATTCATCATAAATCGGTAGAATTGCTCCCCCTGGATAACCAAAAATGTGCTTGACTCCGTGCCGTTTTAAGCTATCCATAAGGGCATATGCGCCCGTTCTTCGAGTAGCTATTACCGTTGTGGCTTGCATAGGTCTTCTCCTTCAGTTTACTTGCCTGATTAAATCGCTTTTGAATTGTATCGCTTCTATTTTCCAAAAATCCACACAATTTAACGCATATTTTAGAGTCTTTTTAATTCTTAAAATTTTAGCGCGACTTGCTGGTAATCGGGAGTCGGCAGTTGGGAGTTGGGAATTCATCCAATCCCCAGGTCTGGAGGGTCTCCGTCTACCACCATTGTGTACTCCTACTGTCTACTCCCCAGGACATAGTCTCCTAATTGAGCGTGAGCCACTTTTGTCCATTCAAACGGGTAATGACCCCAAAGACCAACAGACCCAGAGTAATTTTCCGTTCGTCAATCAAGAAGGGTTCCAGGGTGCTGGGTTTTGCACCATTCTGAGAATAGGAAAAGGCTCGTTGTCCTTTAATGTCTTCTTTAAAAAAGTAAACATTAAATTGGTGTTGACCATTTTTCCAGGTTCCAATCACTTGCCAACAGGAAGGTTCTTTTTCCATTCCTTGCACCGCTATTTGGGCTTGGGTAAAGTTGAGTTTCAGATCCGTAATGCCCTGCTTTTCTAAGCCCGCTTCTAGGGCAGGTAGATAATCCTCTTGAATAAATTCGGCAAAGGGTTTCTTTTCTGGAGCTGGGGGTTTTTCTTTTTTAGGTGCTGTGGTTTGTTCGTCTGCCATGGTTGAAGTCTGTAGAAACGGTTGATCTTCCTCATGATATAGCGCTTTGCGCTGGGAATGGTGAATAGGGAATGGACGATCTGTGTGTCTGCGTGTCCCTGTCACCCTATCTTCCTATCTCCCCGTGTCTGTGGGTTACAGTCGTACTGATGACAAGTTTGCCCTTGGATTATTTGTGCGCAGGGTTTTCAGCTTTTCGTAACACTCCCGTTCAGTTTTACTGAGCGTCTTGGGAACGGCGATCGCAATTTTCACTAACTGATCTCCCCGACTACCTTTTGGATTGGGCCATCCCTTACCCCGTAAACGCAAGGATTGACCATGGCGAATGCCAGCCGGAATACTCATTTGCACCCGTCCATCAGGAGTAGGCACTTCAATACTGGCTCCTAAAACCGCTTCTTCCGGAGAAATGGGCAGCTCACAAACTAAATTATCCCCCTCAAACTCAAAAAAACTATGGGATTGCAAGGAAACTGTTAGATACAAATCTGCCCGTTGCTGAGTTTGGGGATTAATACTCCCTTTTCCTCGTACCCGAATCCGAGTACCGGGTTTTGCTCCGGGAGGAATACGCACCTCAATGACTTCTGAACCTAAATTAATCCGCTTTTGCACCCCATGAAAGGCTTCTGCCAACGACAAGACAATAGAAGCTTCTTGGGGAACTGTACTGTTTTTTGGAGCAGAGCCATAACTGGCAAAATCCTCAAATCCACCAAACCCTGTAGAGCGTCCAGTACTGCGATAATTATAAGAGGTTTTGCGCCCCGTACTCGCTCCAGGGCTTCCTGTTCCCATCCGTCCCAGGAGTTCATTAATAAAGTCATCAAAGGTTGTATATTGACTAAAATCAAAGCCATTAAAATCAACACCAGGAGCTGTACCCCGTCCGTAACCGGATGATGTACCCGCTTGCTTCCAATATTGGCCAAACTGGTCGTATTTTTTGCGCTTTTCCGGATCGGACAAGACCTCGTAAGCCTCGTTAACCTCCTTAAACCGAGCTTCGGCTTGCTGATTTCCAGGATTCATATCCGGGTGGTATTTCCGGGCTAGACGACGGAAACTCTTCTTAATTTCATCCGCATTTGCACCGCGACTAACCCCCAACACCGAATAGTAGTCCTTAAAATCAGTAGCCACCATCATATGCTCCTTAACGCTCTTAAGTCTTTAGTTTAATGGTTTATATAGCAATACCAGCTTAAGGGTATCAAAGGTTAAGTCTGGCTTGGTGTTCGGTTGCGATCGCAATTTCCGAACCCCATGACAGTTCAGAAAGCGATTGCCCTCGCCTGATTCAATGGAGGGACACGGGGACATGGAGATGATATAATGCTTTGCCCTAGGGAATAGGGTTTTATTAAAGTGATGCCAGAAAATGTATTGTTGTTTTATATCCAGGAATTTGATTTACGCCGACGAAACTTTTCCCTTCTCCTGTACCCCTTTTCTATGAAAAGGGGTATCAAATCCCAAAAATCACAGGACACACCCATCTGTGTATCTCCCTCTCAATCATCATAGGGTCTCTTCCTGGGTTGATAAAAAATCAAATGATTCATCCCCTCACTCAGACTCGGAGGCGCACCCCAAAGCTGGCGGTACATAGTTAAGATTACCTCTTCAGGAACTTGGCGATCGCGCGATCGATTTCTCGCCAAACACTCCTGTAACCGGGTTCTCATCCAAATCCCGGTAATCGAAGAAAACTCCAACTCACGGCCAAGCCGAATCACATCCTGGCGGTTGGCTCGTTTCGCATTCGTTGCATCATAAATCGTTGGCGCTCCTTCGAGCAGAGCTGATTGAAACTGTAACCTGACCTGATTCCAGATTAATCCCCAATCCCCTTGAACTGCCGGATTTCCAAATAATTGCCGCCGAATAGCATCAGTAGAAACCAGTCGATAGGTCGGCCAAGCCGCCATCAACTGGTGAGCTAGGGTAGACTTCCCACTACCTGGAAGACCAATTAATAAAATCAGTCGGCAGGAGTTCGTCATAATCCTTGATTAAAAGAGGATCTCCATTACCCTAAATCTTGAGTGGACTAAATCACTGTACCATCGGGAATAGTGGCATTTTTAATAATCACCACCACTCCACCACGAATTAAAAAGCCTAGCTTTTCAGTCTCTTGATTGTTTCCTTCTTCCACCTGGTCTTTATTAATAATTTTGACATTGCGACCAATGCGAGCATTCTTATCAATAATTGCCCCTCGGATTGTGCTTCCTTCGCCAATTCCCACTGGAACCTTTCCTTTCTGAATCCCGGAGTGGCGTTCAGCAAACGGTTCGTAGAAGTCTGAACCCATCAGCATGGAATCTTGGATAACACAATCAGCTTCTACGCGCGATCTCACACCCAAAACCGAATGATGGATAGTACAATTCTTGAGAATACAGCCTTCTGCAACAATCGATTGAGTCACCTTCGCATCCAACAGTTTAGAGGGAGGTAAGAACCGGGAACGGCTATAAATCGGGGTGGTTTCATTATAGAAACTAAACGGTGGAGTCGGTTGTTCCGTTAGTGCCAGGTTTGCGTCATAAAACGCCTTAATGGTTCCGATATCTTCCCAATAATCATTGAACAGGTAGGCCTGCACTCTGTAATTCTGAGCCGCCGCAAAAGGTAGAACTTCCTTACCAAAATCTTTTTGCGTCGGATTTTCCGTGAGCAGTTTACCCATCAAATCTTTGTTGAAGACATAAATACCCATGGAGGCAATATAGGGCTTTTGTTTCGCTTCTTCTGGAGAAAGACCCAAAATGGTCGTATCCACCGCCATTTTTTTCAGATCATCTCCCTTGGGTTTCTCACTGAAATCAATGATTCGTCCCGTCTCATCGATTTTCATTAACCCAAAATCAGAGGCGCGTTCCTCATCAATAGGAACTACCGACAGGGTAATATCTGCCTGGCTTTCCCGGTGGTAGTTGATGAAGTCCCGATAATCCATACGGTACAGATGATCCCCCGATAGGATCAAATATTCATCAACTTCCCATTCTTGCATTAACCATAGATATTTACGCACGGCATCGGCCGTTCCTTCAAACCAACTGTCACGGTCATTAGCCGTCTGTTGAGCTGCCAGAATTTCTACAAAGCCTTCCGAGAAGCTAGAAAAGCTATAAGCGCGAGTCACATGGCGGTTTAGGGAAGCGGAGTTGAATTGAGTCAGAACATAGATTTTGAAAATCTCGGAGTTGATACAGTTACTGACGGGAATATCAATCAACCGGTATTTACCAGCTAAAGGTACGGCTGGTTTAGCCCGTAGTTTGGTCAAAGGGTACAGTCTGGTTCCTGCACCTCCTCCGAGAATAATCCCTAAGACATTTTTCACGAAAAAACCCTCTTATATCAAAAACCAATAACTTTCCTAGTCCAGTGTCTGACTGAACCGGGCAGTTGGCAAGGGGGATCGCCCAGGAGCTTGAGTTAAGGAACGGTTATGTGAGTAGGGGGAGGATGGGGAGATGGGGAATTGAAGAACTTTGAATTATTGCGATTCCCTTAATTTTTAAGGGTTAATTTTTTAAGGGGGGTTTGGGGTAGGATGAGGGCGATCGCGACTAATAAGGCCGTAACTAGATTTAAGTCTTGGGCCTGAAGTCCCATAAAATTGGCATTCAGGGCAACAGCGATCGCTAAACGATACGCCAGTGCGCCTAAAATGACGCTTAATGTGCCTTGAAAGATGGTTTTCCCAGGGATAAAGGTTTCGCCAATAATCACGGCGGCTAATCCAAGGACAATGGTTCCTACTCCCAGGGTGACATCAGCAAATCCATAAATTTGGGCAAAGAGTGCCCCCGCCAGAGCCACCAGGGCATTACTTAAGGCCATACCCACAATAATCATCATTCCGGGATCGACCCCTTGAGCGCGAGCCATGGTTGAGTTGGCACCAGTTGCCCGCAATGCCAAGCCCCATTGGGTTGCTAAGAGGGCATCTAGGCTAACTTTGAGCAAAATGACAATGATGACCAAAATGATGGGAATGACCACTTGACGGGGCACAGAGAGGCTATTCAGGGGACTAAAGAGGGTGGTTTCCCCCAAAAGGGGAACATTGGGGCGACCCATGATCCGCAGATTGAGGGAATAGAGGGCGATCATGGTGAGAATGCTAGAGAGCAGATTGAGGATCTTGAATTGTACGGTTAGCCAGGCAGTGCAAGCTCCTGAAAGTGCCCCAGCAGCGATCGCCACTGCTGTGGCAATGATAGGATGCATTCCATTCACAATTAAGGTGGCAGCTACAGCACCTCCAAGGGGAAAACTGCCATCGACGGTTAAATCGGGAAAGTCAAGGACACGAAAAGATAGATACACGCCTAAACCGACGAGACTATAGAGTAAACCCAGTTCAATGGCTCCTAAAAGGGCAGTCATAAGCAACAATTAATAATTAACAATTAACAATTATTCCCCATCCCCCCATTCCCCTAATCTACTACCGCATCGGCGCGATCGAGGACTGACGTGGGAAGAGTTACACCCATGGATTCGGCAGCTTTGGGGTTAACATACAGTTTTAGGGTATCGACAGATTCTACAGAGATATTACCAGGGGATTCTCCTTCCAGAATGCGGATAACTTGTTTGCCAGTTTGTCGGCCAACATCATAATAATCAAAGCCTAAGCTGGCGATCGTTCCCCGCTCTACCGAATCAGTATCTCCAGAATAAATACCAATTTTATTATCAATCCCCACTTGAATCACTGATTCTAGAGCCGAAACCACCGTATTATCCGTGGGGACATAAATTACATCGGCTTTCCCAACCAAATTTTGGGCAGCGGTGACTACACCACTGGAATTGGCAACGGTGGCTTCTTCGACGGATAATCCTTTAATTTGGGCTTGGTCTTTGAGTAAATTGACTAAGGAGACGGCGTTGGCTTCTCCAGCATTATAAATTACACCAATCGTCTTCAGATTAGGATTAATTTCTTGCATTAGGGACACATGGCGATCGATCGGAGATAGGTCGCTCACTCCAGTGACTAGACCACCGGGTCGATCGAGTTTTTCCACTAATTTAGCTGCGACTGGATCGGTGACAGCACTGAAAATCACGGGAATATCGGTACTGGCAGCAACGGCGGCTTGGGCGGATGGAGTGGCGATCGCCACAATGACATCCGGTTTTTCTGCTACAAACGCAGATGCAATTTGGGCGGCAGTTGCCGGTGAGCCTTGGGCGCTCTCCCACTTCCAGGTTAGGGTTCCTCCAGCCGTATATCCGGCTGCTTTTAACTCATCCTGTATGCCATCACGGGTAGCATCTAGAGCCGGATGTTCTACAATCTGAGTGACCGCCACAAAGGGCATGGTTTCCGAAGCAGGAGGAGCAGAGGAGTCTTGAGGGGTTTGGGGAGTACATCCCCAGTTCAGGGCAACGAACAGCGTTGTACTGAGTAAACTTGCAAAGGAGTTCCATCGTAGAGTCATAGGAGAATAGGGAATTAAGAAATTAAGGAATTAGGGAATAGGGAAAACCCGGTTTTACCGACTCCCTATTCCCTACTCTAATGGGAAACAGCAGGAATTTGAATCACAAAGGTTGCGCCCTGACCCAATTCAGAAACACAACTAAGTTGTCCTTGATGTTTTTCCACAATAATTTGATAACTAATGGCTAGTCCTAAGCCGGTTCCTTTACCCACAGGTTTAGTCGTAAAGAAGGGGTCAAACAACCGTTGACAAACTTTTTCACCAATTCCTGGCCCATTATCCTTTAGTTTAACTACGGCTTGGTTATTGTCGATCAATTCGGTCGTAATTGTAATTTTGGGTTCAGCTATATTAGACTCTTCCAATGCATCAATGGCATTACTGAACAAGTTCATAAACACTTGATTGAGTTGTCCCGGATAGCAGAAAATTTGGGGTAATTTACCATAATGTTTGATTACTTCTACCCCTGGGCGATCGCCTTTGGCTTTTAATCGATTTTGGAGAATCATTAAGGTGCTATCAATGCCTTCATGGAGATCGACCTTTTTCATTTCTGCTTCATCCAATCGGGAGAAGTTACGCAGAGATAGGACAATTTCCCGAATCCGTTCTGCTCCCACTTGCATCGAGTCTAGGAGTCGGGGTAAATCTTCACTGATAAATTCTAGATCGATCGCTTCAATTTCTTCTTCTATCTGTTCTGGTGGATCGCGAAAGGTTTCCTGATAGAGTTGTAAGAGTCCGAGAATATCAGCCGTATAATCTCTTGCCGGAACTAAATTACCATAAATAAAGTTGACGGGATTATTAATTTCATGGGCAACACCGGCTACCATTTGACCAAGACTCGAGAGTTTTTCGCTTTGAATCAGTTGGGATTGGGTGCGTTGCAGTTGTCTGAGGGTTTCTTCGAGTTCTTTGGCTTTGCGATCGGCGTTTTCAGCCGCTACAGTCGCCTGACGATAGAGTTCAGCTTGGCTAATCGCGATCGCCAACTGATCCGTGACAGTTTGTAATAATTCTACCTCATCCTCCGTCCATCGACGGGGGCCATCAAAATGGGCACAACTGACACATCCTAACTCACCATAAGCCGTTTTAATTGGTAAAAAGAGGATCGCCCGATATCCTCGGCTTTCATAAAGCTGATGAATTCCTGGATCTTCATGACTGAAGATATCATCCACTTGAAGCATTTCTAGATTAAGCAAATTATTCAACAGCGGATCGTCAGCCGCTACAGGAAAACACCCCAATGCGGTTGGTAAAGTTTCCGTTTTTGCTTCTTTGACCACATTCACATATCCATAGGGAGAAAATTCTGGAGTTTGTAGTTCTTCTTCTCCCTGGGACTGATACCAACTAAATAAACACTGATCCACCTGTAACAAATTCTGAATTTCCACCACCGCTATTTCCAAAATCTGGTCAAGATTCAAAGAATTACGGACTTGAGAAGCCAAACGGTTAATCAACTCCTCCCGTTGGGCCATTTCTCGATAGCGAGTCTCACTTTTACGAATAGCTTCTTCAGAGCGCTTACGCTGAGTAATATTCTGTATTAAAGCCATACCCGCCATAATGTATCCGTCATCATTTCTGACCGGTAGGGTCTGGATTGAATAACAGTTTTCCCCCAAAGAAATCTCAAACTGTTCCGTTTCTCCCGCTAACGCATTTTGGTAATGATATTCCATCAACTGACTGACTGATTGAGGAAAGATATCTGCGGGAGTTTCCCCTTCCAATTTGTCTTTAGCTAATCGCAACTTCCCTAATTCTCGGCCTTCTGCCAGGGTAAACCGGAGGTTAAGATCGAACAAGACGACTGCACCATCCGGAAAATTTTGAGCCAAGGTGCGATAGAGTTCTTCGCTTTTTCGCAAGGCCATCTCAGTTTCAAAGCGATAAGTAATATCATTATTAATTTCTAACAGGGCGGCTGGGTTCCCCTGTCTATCTCGCTGAAGCGTCCATCGACTGGCAACGGTTACTGGAGTTCCATCGCGCTTGGTTTGTTGTAATTCTCCTTCCCAATACCCTTGTTCTTGTAAAATGTGGTGAATGGTCGGTAAAGGGATACTAAATTCCGTCTGTAAGAGACTATGAATATTCTGATTAATCGCTTGCTGTTTTGTCCAACCATAGAGTTTATGGGCCCCATGATTCCAATATTTAATCGTTCCCTCTAAGTCAAGAATCATAATGGAATCATTGGCTAAATCCAGCATTTGTACATGCTGTCGTAGGGACTGTTCCACTTGTTGACGTTCTTCAACTTCCGCCGCTAGTTCAGCAGTTCTTTGTTCAACTCGATCTTCTAAGGTATCTCGATATTGCTCTAATTTTCCCTCTGATTCTTTGCGACGGGTAATATCACGGGCGACCCAAACTACAGTATCGAGATCTAAGGGAGAGACTTTTGCCGCTAACCAAAAAATTTGGTCATTTAGGGTCATCGAGTATTCTACATCAATCGTTTTTTGGGTTTCTAAGGAACGACGAAGATTGGCAAGTAGGCGATGGGCGTTTTCATCGGGCATGAGATCGCTGATTTTCATGCCATAGAGTTCAAGACGGTCTTGAGTAAATAGGTTACAGTTGGTTGGGGCAATTTCTAGGATGTGACCTTCTCGATCGAGGACGAGGATCAAATCGGTCATGGCTTTAAACAGGGCCCTTAACTGGGTTTCCTGTTGCAGAAGGCTTAGTTCTGCCTGTTTGCGTTCAGTAACTTCAATAAATAGGCCATCTAGGAGGAGTTCATGGGGAGTAAAGTTATAGGGGAGATCGTCTAAAAATTGTTGTTCTAGTGAGTTTTGAGTATCTGGGGGGGAAGTGGAGCAAGCGAGCCATTTAATTTGACCTGATGTGGTAATAATTCGGCCTTCCCAAGACCAAGCCGATTGGTTTTGAATCGCTGTTGTGATAGAAGCTTTGTATTCTGACAAATCGTCAGGATGGATTAATTCCTGAAACAAAAGGGGATGTTGCTCGAGAGCATCTGGATCGAGCTCGCAGATTTTGGTGCAGCCTGGACTAACATAAGTGAATTGGATGGGGTGTTGGGGTTTAAGAAGGAGTTGACAGATAATTCCAGGGACATTAGCTGTAAGTTTGTTAAACCGATTCTCAATTTTCATCCAAGCCGCCTCTGCTCGTTTACGTTTGGTAATATTTTGGGTGAACATGATGAGACCATTAATTTCTCCGGAAGAATTATGCCAGGGTCGAATATCCCATTCGACCCATTGCAGTTTGCCATCTTCTCCGAAAAAATAATGTTCTTCACACCCTTCATAGTTTCCTAATAAGCATTCTGTATGAATGGGTTTCCATTGCTCTGGGCAATGGGGAAAGGTGTCATAGAAGGTGAGGTTGTTTAGGGGGATATCCCTAAGACCATATTCACTCAGCCAGCGATCGCTGGTGAGTAAATAACGCATTTCTTGGTCGAACAAAGCCACAGCGGCAGGGGTTTGTTCAACAAATACTTTGAATAACTCTAGAGTAGAATTTGAACTGTCCATTCGCGAGCAGCGACACATTAGGTTATCCAGAGCTTAACTGAAAAACCCCGTGGTTGAAAATAGCTGATGTTCAGGAAATCTCTGGGATGGATTTTAAACTGGGGCTTTAAGGCAACATGAATTAGGGTTACTATAGTGCATTCTATCTTAGGATAGTTGATAGTGAATAGTTGAGAGTTGGCAGACTTGCAATCTTCTTGATCGACTATCCCTCAATTAACAGTCTTTCTAGGGTAGGGGTAAAGCTGGGATAGGAAATGGCGGCTGCTTGGGCGCGATGAATGGTGGTTTTCCCTTGAGCATTGAGGGCGGCGATCGCCAAACTCATGGCGATCCGATGGTCGGTATGGCTGTCAACTTCAGCCCCTTTAAGGGGGGTAGAGCCAATAATTTCTAAGCCGTCGGGGTGTTCGGTAATGTTGGCTCCCATACGGCTTAGTTCGGAGGCCATAACGGACAGGCGATCGCTTTCTTTAACCCGTAATTCTGCCGCGTCTTTAATCACGGTTTTTCCTTCCGCAAAGGCAGCAGCGACCGCTAAGATGGGAATTTCGTCAATTAAGCGGGGAATTAAGTCACCGCCAAATTCGCATCCATGCAGACGGCTCGATTTGACTCGTAAATCGGCTACGGGTTCACCCGTCACTATTCTTTGATTCAGAAATTCAAGATCGGCTCCCATTTGCTCTAAGACTTCTAATACTCCAGTGCGGGTAGGATTAATACCAACATTTTCAATGATCAGGTCGCTATCGGGAATGATGGCTCCTGCAACTAACCAAAAGGCTGCCGAACTAATATCTCCAGGAACAATAATCGATTGACCGGATAATTGAGCTGGCCCTACAACAGTAACCGAATGGGTTTGGGGGTCTCTTTTTACCGTTGCGCCAAAAGCGGCTAACATCCGTTCGCTATGGTCTCTAGATAGCGCCGGTTCGGTGACCGTAGTTTCTCCTTCTGCCATCAGTCCTGCCAGGAGAATACAGGATTTGACCTGGGCTGAGGCAATAGGGGAATGGTAATGAATGGGTTGGAGTTGGGTGCCTTGTACAGCTAGAGGAGCAAGGGTGTGGTTTTTACGTCCCCAAATTTGAGCGCCCATTTGTTTTAGGGGGTTAATCACTCTGGACATAGGGCGCGATCGCAAGGAACCATCTCCCGTTACACTAAACAAGCGGTCTTTATGGGAGGCTAAAATTCCCAACATCAGGCGCATTGTGGTTCCAGAGTTGCCACAATCTAAAATATCAGTTGGCTCCTGTAGTGCTCCGAGTCCTAAACCGTTAACTTTAACTTCTTCGGAGTTAAGTTTTGTAATATTTACGCCCATAGCTCGAAAACAGGCGGCGGTACTCTGGGGGTCTTCTCCAATGAGCAATCCGGCGATCGTTGTTTCTCCTTGGGCTAAACTCCCTAACATCAGCGATCGATGGGAAATCGATTTATCTCCAGGCACTTGAATCTTGCCCTGTAGCGCTACCCCAGTTTTTGGGGGTTGAACGATCAAATCTTCATCAGGGCCAATTAAATTTAAGGTAACGATCGGGGCGGTCATGGAGATAAACTAAAAATAAGTGAAAATTAAGACTCTGTAGCGCAATCATACCCTATGGTGTTACAGGCTGGTAGGGGTTCACTTCTAAATCTGTCAATTGTTGTTCTCTCTTCATGTGATATGCTCAAAAATCACCGCAAACCTGTTAGTCTGTCTTTTTCCTCGACGGATCTTCCTATTTATTCGTTTGTCGAAACTGCCGCTACGTTATACCGTAAAGATCGAGACCGCTTTCATCTGTTACTCAATGAACCAGGACTCTACGACCGTAACCCAGAAATCGATCCAACCATTCCCTTAGCCGGGCCGCCGCGATTATTATGGTTAGAGATTTCTGCTCATCGGGTAGTGATGACGATGCAGGGGAATGGCAAATTGAGTTATCGCCATTTCTGGGAACAAGGCATGTATGGATTATCTCGATATTGGCTCTCTGGAGAATCAGCCCATGAGGTAGGACAGATGCGCTTACGCAATTTTACTCACAGTTTGATTTTAACGGGGTATTCCCAACCTGAACACTTGAGAATTGAGTATGAACTGTGGTGCGAGCGCCTCAATTTAGGTCAATATGTCTTATCCTTGGATATTCATCATTAAATTCATCATTAAAAAGGCAATAGGCAATGGGTAAGGGGTCAGAAAATTCTCCAGAAGAGCTGAATTGTCGGTATGTTTGGCTTTGTCAACATGAATCTTGCACTAGGCAAGGATCGGCTCAAGTTTTAGCTGCTTTTGAAGCCTATGCGAGTGAAACACTTAAAGTAGAAGTTGTTGGGTGTCAAGGGCAGTGTAATCTGGCTCCAACGGTGCGGGTTTTACCCGATGAAACTTGGTATTGTCGGGTAAAACCAGAAGATGTGGCTGAGATTGTTGAATCCCATCTTCTGGGAGGGGAAACGGTACAGAGACTTCTGCACCCTCGTATCCATTGGCAATATCAATATTATAGTGAATAAGGGTGAATTGATAGGGCAATATCAGCCACGCTATAACGATCTTCGACAAAAAAATCATTAACCCTTAAATGATTTTCCATCCCCTCTAACACCGCATATCCTCCCTGGCATTTTTGCGCGATGGCTTCCTGAGACTCCTGTTCTTTTCCTAAAATCGAAATCCAATAGCGAGGTGTGGCAATATAAGGTTCATGGCTGTACTGTTCAAAAAACATCCACTGTAACACCTGTACTTTCTCCCTTGAAATATCGGGATATAGATTACTTCCTTGACTGAGATAGACCAAAATTGTATTCAATTCAAACCAATATTTTTCTGGCTCAATTTCAATCACTGGTATCTGTCCATAAAGTTTGATCGTTTTGACTTAAACTAACGTAATAACCGTTAATTCTGGAGGACAAAATAACCGACCAGGGGGATAAGTTCCCAATCCTCGATTCACATAAAGGCGATTGTGATTAATTTGGTACAACCCAGCAGACCATTCCCAATGCTTAACGACGCGATTGCACTTGCGTTGCAGTAAAGGGATATACTCCCGTAACCACTTAGGTGTTACCTTAATTACTCGATCTTGATAAGCGATTAATGGCCCCAATTGAGGTAACACAATTTGCCCTCCATGGGTATGACCAGATAGCTGTAAATCCACACGCCATTGTTGTAAGACTTCCGCACTATCAGGTTGATGGGACAGCACAATACGCGGTAACTTTGGATCGAGATGATCTAACACTGAAGCTGGATTGAATTCGGGTGACCAAAAATCCGGCAATCCCACCAAAGCTAATCCTTTTCCCAGAGGATAAATGACCTGATTCCACAAGACCTGAATCCCAATTTTAGTTAAGGCTTCAGTAACGATGAATTGAGTGGTCGGATAATAAAGATCGTGGTTCCCCAAAACGGCATAAATCCCTCGCCGAGACTCTAGCCGTTTTAACCGTTTGACTAGAGCATGAATGGGATCGGGTTCATGAATGACAAAATCCCCCGTCAAGACCACCAGATCGGGATTGATGCTATTGCTAGTGCGAATCGCTTCGGTTAACAGTTCCTCAGAAAGTTCCACTCCATCATAATGAAAATCAGATAATTGGGCGATCTTCAGTCCTGGTAACTGTGGGGGCAAGTCCTTGACGGTAACTGTTAGAGTCTCAACGGTTAACGGCCCAGAAAAAAATCTGTGCATAAGCGTTATCAAAAATGTATCTACTCTTGTAGCATAGCTTACTGCGATTGGCACTATAACGTTTTCCAATCCGATCCGGAAATCGGTCTATTACTTAAAAATCTATGTTAGAATTGGAACAAAACTTTAAGTTTGCTCAGTACTCAGTAGTATAGGTCTAAAATGTACAAGGATTTAAAGGTATTGTCAACACTGGAGTGAAAACTAGCATGGCTAAAGTAGCGATCTTTGGCGGCGGAGTTGCTGGAATGAGCGCCGCTCAGGAATTGATCGAGCGAGGATTTGATGTTGAAGTCTACGAACTCAGAGGGATTCCGGGAGGAAAGGCCCGAAGCATTAATGTCCCTGATAGTGCCGCTCCCGGGAAAAAACCCCTGCCGGGGGAACATGGATTTCGTTTCTTCCCAGGCTTTTATAAAAATGTCACCGACACGATGAAGCGCATTCCTTATAAGAATAATCCCAGAGGTGTTTTCGACAACTTAGTATCTGTCCCGTATCTCGCTCTTGCACAGTTAAATCATAACTTGACTATCTTGCCTGCGAGCTTCCCTCATTCCTGTTGGGATTTGCTCGAGGATATCGAGCTAATTATCGAAGCAATCGTCCAAAATCAAATCCCAAAACACGAGCTTAAATTTTTTGCCGCTCGCACTTGGCAGTTGATGACCTCTTGCCAAGAAAGGTTTATTGGAGAATACGAAAAAATCAGTTGGTGGGACTATGTTGATGCAGAAAGAATGTCTAAAGCCTATCAAGACCTCTTGGCACAGGGACTAACCACCAGCTTAGTCGCCTCTCGTCCCAAACTGGCAAATACGAAGACAGCAGGGGAAATCTACATTCAATTGCTGTTTGACTTTACCCGTATAAGCGGTGCCGATCGCGTTCTCAACGGACCGACAAATGATGTGTGGATCGACCCTTGGCTTGAGTATTTGCGCGCCAAAGGGGTGAAATACTATCTTCGCCATCGCCTGCGTCGTATTGAAGTCGCTAAAGATGATAAGGGGACGATGCGAGTTACGGGGGCGATCGTGACGGATTTGGAAACTAAAACGGACAAGCAGATCGCAGCGGACTACTATCTTGCTGCTGTCCCCGCCGATATGATGGCGGGCTTGCTCTCTAAGGAAATCCTCAAGGGCGATCCCGCCCTAGCAACAATCGAATCCTTGGGGACGAGTACAGCTTGGATGAACGGCATTCAATTTTATCTGAATCGGGATGTCGTCGATATCAAGGGACATATTCTCTATGCAGGCACACCTTGGTCTTTGACTTCCATTTCCCAGCAAGCCGTTTGGAAAAAAGAGGAATTTCCCATGGAAGGATTTGGGAAGGGCAACGTGAAGGGAATTATCTCTGCGATCGCCTCCGACTGGGGATATTTTATCAATCCCAACAATAATGAAGTTGGGGCGAACCCCGGCTCTTGTAGTCTTTATCTCGGGGATGATGGCAACAAACCCGCTCAAGTGGCTTCACCTGACCAAATCAAAAAAGAAATTTGGGACGAAATGAAAAACTCCCTAAAGAAAGATGGCAAACCGCTCCTCAAGGATGAAGATTTGCTCCCTCACGGTTGGTTTCTCGACCCCGATATTACCAATAGTTCCGAGTTGGTTGACAATCCAGAAAAACTAGAGGAAGTATTAAATCTCTATCTTCCGGATTCTTTTAAAGCACTCTTTTTGTGGATTCATCAGCACGAGCGCGATTCCGTCACCCTCGAAGAAATTGCCAATTATCTCGAGATCGACCAGTATGGAGCGCGCTTGGAAGTGAATGCATTAATCGCTAAAGGTTTTGTCGGACCTATCCCCCGACCCAAAGATTGTCCGGGGGCAAGTCCGACAGTATCCTGCACTCCTCCAAAGCCAGAGAATGAAACCCTGTGCTATTACAGCCGCCTGCGCCATGATTCCTCCGCCAATATCAACAGCGAACCCCTCATGGTCAATGTGATTGATAATTGGAATCTGCGTCCTTTGTCCTACAGCCAAATCCCCAACCTATTCCTCGCTTCGGACTATGTGCGAACGAATGTCGATCTGGCAACGATGGAAGGTGCAAACGAAGCCGCTCGCTACGCCGTCAACTCCATTATCGATGCTTCGAGGACGAAAGTCCCCTACTGTAAAGTCTGGAATCTCCGTCAACCTATCATTTATTCATTGCATCGCTGGTCAGATCGCCAACGCTATCAACAGGGCCTGCCGTGGAGTGGCAAACTCCCTTGGTATCTAAAGCCTTTGTTTCCCTTGGTTTTATTTTTGGGAATTCTAGAGATTTTGCTTTTACAGCTATGGGTGTGGCTGCAACGATTGTGTCCTTGGTTGCGTTAGTGGGTTATATGATCCGAGCTTGATTGAAAAAGCTCGGATCATAACCGGTTTATAGGGGGTGTTGCGGTGGGATTGGATTGGTCATTATAGATACATTAGAGCAGAATCAGATCTTTCCTGCCGCGCGATCGTGACTTGCTTTATCTATACATTACATTACTCTGATTTTTTATATCCTTCCATATTGAATCATGCTCAATCTGTCGCAGTATCAAATCTTGGCTACACTGTCGGAAAATATGAATACAATTGTCTATCGGGCAGTTGCGCAAACTGATGGTACTCTGGTGATTCTCAAAACCATCCGGAAAAATTATCCTTCTACGGTGGATATTGCCAGACTCAAGCACGAGTACGATATCACTCGACACCTGGAGATTTCAGGTATCGTCGCTCCCCTTACTTTAGATGAATTTCAGGAAAAACCAATTTTAGTATGGGAAGATTTTGGCGGGCGAGATCTCGCTTATTGGTCGCGCGCGAGACCTCTATCTGTCGAATGCGTTCTTTGGGTTGGATGGCAACTGGCAGAAACTTTGGCATATCTCCATCAAAAACGAGTGATTCATAAAGATATTAAACCCGAAAATATTATCTTTAACCCAGAAACCAAACAGTTAAAACTGACCGATTTCTCCATTGCCTCGTGCTTGTCTAAGGAAGCGGTGACTATAAGCAATTCCAATCTTCTCGAAGGAACCCTCACCCATATCTCTCCCGAACAAACGGGTCGGATGAACCGGGCGGTCGATTATCGCACCGATTTTTATTCCTTGGGGATTACCCTTTACGAGCTGCTCGCGGGACAGCTTCCCTTCGAGTCCGACGATCCAATGGAACTTATACATTGCCATCTGGCCAAAACTCCCCAGCCCCTTAATAGTGTAAATCCTCAAATTCCCGAAATCCTTTCGGGTGCGATCGCAAAACTCATGGCCAAAACCGCTGAAGATCGCTATCAGAGTGCCTATGGCATCAAAGCGGATCTGGAAATCTGCTGGCAGCAATGGCGGGAAAGTCAAACCGTGCGCCCCTTTATACTAGCTCGGCAAGACCGACGAGGAACCTTCTCAATCCCGCAAAAGCTCTATGGCCGGGAGTCGGAAGTACAGCAATTGCTGGCGGCCTTCGATCGCACCAGCCAAGGCACAACAGAAATGATGCTGGTAGCAGGCTATTCGGGAATCGGTAAATCGGCTCTGGTCAATGAAGTTCATAAGCCTATCGTGCGACAGCGAGGCTATTTCGTCAGCGGCAAGTTTGACCAGTTACAGCGCCATAAGCCCTATTCTTCGTTGATTCAAGCCTTTCGAGAACTGGTGCGCCAACTGCTCGCAGAAACGGATCAGCAAGTTGCCACTTGGCGCGAAAAACTAACAACTGCCCTGGGGAAAAATGGTCAAGCGATCGTGGATGTGATTCCGGAAGTCGAATCGATCGTTGGTCCCCAACCGGCTCTGTCAGTCTTGTCTACCTCCGAAGCCCAGAACCGCTTTAATCTTGTTTTTCGGGCGTTTATTGACGTATTTACTCGCCAAGAGCATCCCCTCGTTATGTTTTTGGATGACTTGCAATGGGCGGATGCCGCATCGCTGCAACTCATTCAACTGCTCGTTACGAATCCTGACGGACAATATTTGCTCGTATTGGGTGCTTATCGGGACAACGAGGTGAGTCCCACCCATCCTTTAATACGAACCCTCAGTGAGATTCAGGAGATGGGAACAAACTTAGAGACCATCGTTCTCAAACCACTAGACTCAACCCACATTACCGAGCTAGTCAGCGATACAATCGAGATGGAGCAAACGGAGATTGAATCACTCACCCAATTACTCGTCTGGAAAACCCGAGGCAATCCATTTTTCTTAACACAGCTCTTTAAATATCTCTATGTTGAAGAAGTCATTAAATTCAATCTAAAAACGGGCGAGTGGCAATGGAATGCAGAAAATTTACTCGATATTGAAATCACTGAAAATGTTGTGGATTTGATGGTAGGGGAAATCGAAAAATTACCCCTTGCCACACAAAATATCTTGCAATTAGCCGCCTGTGTGGGCAATCGGTTCGATTTGAGAATCTTGGCAATTGTCAATGAAAAGTCAGCTAAGATGGTTGCTGCCGATTTATGGGAGGCCCTTCAGTCTGGATTAGTCGTTCCTTTGAGCGATGCCTATAAAATTCCGCAAGTCGTCAAGGACTGCGAAACTTTGCAAATTGACTACAAGTTTTTGCACGATCGCGTTCAACAGGCGGCCTATTCTCTGATTCCCGAGGCAGAAAAGCAACAGGTTCATCTCAAGGTGGGTCGCTTACTTTGGCAGAGCATTCCACCAGAACAGTTAGACGAGCGTATCTTTGATATCGTTAACCCACTTAATATCGGGGCTGCTCTCATAGTCAAACCCGCCGAGCGGCTGGATTTAGCACGACTGAACTTGCAGGCTGGGTGCAAGGCCAAGGCTTCTAATGCCTACCACTCGGCGTTAGAATATCTGATGACAGGTCGGACTCTTTTACCAGAAGGGGCATGGCAAAGTGAATACGATCTGACCTTGCAACTTTATACTGAAGCCGTTGAAGTTGAATATCTACTTGCTCGGCTTGACAGCGCTCAGAGCCTTTCAGAAGTTGCTCTCGATCAGGCGCGAACCCTACTGGATAAAGTCAAAATTTATGAGCTAAAAATCCAGTTTTTCATTGCCCAAAACCAAATGTTGGAGGCGATCGAGACAACACTCCCCGTGTTGGAATTGCTAGGGTATCCGCTAGAAACCGATGCGGCACAGTTGCAATTGGTGCGTTCTCTGCCGCAGTTGGATGAATTGGCAGATTATCCGGAAATGTGCGATCCCAAGCTACTGTCCGTCCTCAAAATCCTTACCCTCATTAGTGGCCCCGTCTACCAAGCCCGCCCAGATCTGCTGCCCTATCTGACTTACAAAATCAAGAACCTCTGCTTGGAATTTGGTCACTCTTCTCTAGCAGCCTATGCCTATGGAATAATCTTGATCCCATTTGATGTTGATGTGACCTATCAATCAGGACAAATTTCATTGCGGATTCTGGAGCAATATCCCTCCGATGCACTCAAGTGCAAGGTGCATATGCTCTTTAATTGCTTTACGGGTCATTGGAAAGAACCCCATCAGCACGGGATTAAAGCTCTAGAGGAAACCGTATACATGGGTCTTGAAACTGGGGATGTAGTTTATGCAGCCTATTCTGCAATGTTTTCGTGCGGCTACATGATGCTGACGGGGATGACACTAACGGATGTGGAAAGGGCACAGCAGACTTATGTAGACCTACTCGCAAAAACAAAGCAGGATCATGCTTGGTATCCAGCGAAAACTTGGCGACAATTGACCCAAAATTTACGGGGCGAAGCACCGAATGTGCAAATCCTTGAGGGTGAATATCTCAGCCACGAGGAGGTAACATACATCGAAGCCTCACAAAATTTGATGTTGCTGTTTTTTGTATATTGTGCCGAGGTGATGTTGGCTTACCTGATGAAAGATTGGCAAACTGCTAAGACCAAGATTGCGATCGCATCCCAATACCAAACATCAGCTTATGCTTCTATGCTTGCTGGAGGGTATATTTTCTATGAAACCTTGGTACAGTTAGCCATCTATTTTGACTTATCGCCAGAGGAACAAATAACAACTTGGGAGGCTATTCAAGCAAATACGGCTCAAATCGCTAACTGGGCGAGTCACGCCCCTCACAATTATCAAAGCAAGCACGAACTGATCTTAGCCGAACAAGCACGCATTCAAGGGCGAGCTTTAGAGGCAATGGACTATTACGATCGCGCGCTCTCAAGTGCCCAAACCAATGGCTTTTTGGCAGAAATGGGCATTGCGGCCGAACGAGCCTCTGAGTTTTATCGGAGCTTGGGACGGGAAAAAATTGCCCAGCAATATTTGCTCAATGCGATCTATGGTTACGATCGCTGGGGAGCCTTGGCAAAAATCGCTGCCCTCGAGAACGATTTCCCCACGTTGCACAATAGCTCTCCTTCCCATAGCATGACCTCAAGAGATACTACCGGAACTTACAGACAGGTCTTAGACTTTGATACAATCTTTAAAGCTAATCGAGTTATTTCTGGACAAATTGTCTTAGATAGATTGCTAGTAGAGTTAATGCATATTATCCTGCAAAATGCGGGGGCACAAACTGGATGTTTGATTATTGTTAATGAAGACAATTTAGTCATTGAAGCATCAGGAAGTGTTGATTCTGAAGAGATTGTAGCCCTTCAGAACCAACCCGTAACAGAATCTAATACGGTTTGTCATGCGATCGTGAACTATGTTGCTAGAACGCAGGAAAGCTTGGTCTTAAATAATGCTTGTTATTCTGGCAATTTTACTCGAGATCCTTATATTAAAACCAATCAATCTCAATCAATTCTCTGTATACCCCTAGTCAATCAGGGTAAATTAATTAGTATGGTTTATCTAGAGAACAACTTAACTACAGGTGCTTTTACGGATGATAGAGTAAATACACTACAGGTTCTTTCAGGACAAGCGGCGATCGCTCTAGAAAATGCATATTTATACCGTAATTTAGAGCAAAAAGTAGAAAAACGAACTGCCGAACTGGCTTTAGCTAACGCAGAAATTCAAACATTAAATGAACAACTAACTTCCGAAAATCTACGCTTGAGTTCAGAAGTGGATGTCGCCAGAAAGATTCAACAGATGGTGTTACCTAAGCAAACTGAATTAGAAGTTGTGGAAAACTTGGATATTGCGGGATTTATGGAGCCTGCGGATGAAGTAGGAGGAGATTATTATGATGTATTAAAGCAAGGCGATCGCATTAAAATTAGTATCGGAGACGTAACCGGTCATGGTTTAGAAAGTGGAGTATTGATGTTAATGGCGCAAACGGTTATTCGCACTCTAGAAAATATCCAGGAAACCCATGCGATTCATTTTTTAGAAATAGTTAATCAAACCTTATATCAAAACTTGGAACGCATGAACTCTGACAAAAATATGAGTTTAGCTATTCTGAACTATGAATGTGGAGTGATTCAGGTTAGTGGTCAACATGAAGAAATTATCCTAGTTCGAGCCGATGGACAACTGGAATTGATCGATACTCTGGATTTAGGGTTCCCTATTGGTTTGGAATTGGAGATTGGTGAATTTGTTGCTCAACAAGAGATCATCTTAAATCGAGATGATATTGTTATCTTATACACAGATGGCATTACAGAAGCGGAAAATATGGAGAATGAACTTTATGGGTTAGAGCGATTAACTCAATTAGCACAACAGTATCGGCAATATTCAGCGATGCAAATTCGCGATCTGATTATTGAAGAAGTACGCCAGTTTATTGGGCAACAAAAAGTGTTTGATGATATTACTTTGGTGGTATTAAAACAACGGTAAATTTAGAGCCTTACGTTTTACCTACTAGAGAATAAATCAATCTAGTCCCGCAAAACATAGCCGACACCGCGCACCGTCTGAATTAATCGTTTTTCTTCATTAGCTTCTAACTTTAAGCGCAGATAACGAATATAAACTTCAATGATATTGGAGTCGCCCATAAAATCATAGCCCCAAACCTGTTCTAAAATCTGGTCGCGGGTGAGAACTTGGCGGGGATGCATCAGCAAATATTCTAACAAATCAAATTCTTTGGCGGTTAGCTCGATCGCCCGATCGCCGCGCTTGACTTCCCGCGACCTGCGATCTAAACTGAGATCCTCAAAGGCTAAATACTCGCGCTCCGATTTCTGCACTCGGCGAATTTGTACCCGAATCCTGGCCAATAATTCCTCAATATTAAAGGGTTTGACCAGATAATCATCCGCACCCGCATCCAATCCCGCAACGCGATCGCCAACTTCATCCTTAGCAGTCAACAAAATCACTGGGACATTCTCTCCTGTTTGGCGTAAACGGCGACATAAATCAATTCCACTTAACCCTGGTAACATCCAATCTAAAATCACTAAATCGGGTTTCAACTCTCGAATACGAGTTAATCCCGTCAACCCATCCCCCGCAACACTTACCTGGTATCCTTCGTATTGCAGTTCTAACTCCACAAAACGAGCGAGTTTTTCTTCATCTTCAATGACCAGGATATGGGAACTCATGACTGTAGACCTAATATCAATTAAAAATTCAGAAATGATATAACTAGAAACTTAACTCACCATGATACTATCGTCGATCAAGTAGGGGCGAAGATTTTTTCGCCCCTACAGATGGATGGCGATTAACCCAACCATTCTAGGTAGATGACTCTTGACTGAGGATGCGATCGCTATATTGACTCGATTTAGCTAGATAAATTCCCCCTAAAACCGTAGCAAAAGCAATCATATTAATCAACGTTAATCCTTCAGCAAAAACCATCCAAGCAATCATCGCGGCAAAAACCGGATCGAGTAACAGGAAAATTCCCACTAAACCCGAAGACAGACGCTTGAGACTATAGGCTTGTAATCCTTGTCCCACCACTTGACAAATCACCGCTAAGGCAATCACAGAGAGCCATCCCGATACTGTAATCGGAAAGAGTTGGTCTTCAGCCAATAAAACAACCGGCAGGGAGAGAATTGCGCCGACACCACAGCACCACATTAAGATTACCGTAGCGGGAAATTTGTGGCGCAGAGTTTCAATTAACATTAAATTGGCAGCAGAAAAGACAGCCGATAATAGGGCGGCAATATCTCCATTCAGATGTTCAGCGCCAACTTGGAAATCATCGAGTCCCAGGGCGATCGCCCCAATCAGAGCAATGAGTAAGCCCATTAAAAACGGCCGATCGAAGGACTCACGGAAAATGATCCAAGCCCCCAGAGTTGTAAATAAAGGCGTTAGGTTATGTAAAATGGTAGAATTGGCGACACCGGTTAGAGTCAAAGACCAAGCCCAAAAGGCCAAACATCCCCAAAACATCACCCCTGCACTGATTAACAACATCACATCCCGTCGATTGAGCGGTTCAACGTTTGGGTTGGGATCTAGAGAATCGCTGTTTTTTGAGTGTTCTAGGGCATAAACGACCCCCAAAACGATAAAGGCAATCCAAAACCGGTTGAAAATTGTAGAAAATGGGCCCAGCTCTCGTTCACTCAAGCGAATGAAAATAGCAGCGAAGGATAAACAAGCGATCGCCAAAAAGACAGCTAATAGGGCAGATACGGTGGAACTGATTTTAGGAATTTTAGGTAAATGGGGTTGAATTGAGGGTAAGGCTCTGGTAACAGACATGATCTTAGCAAGGGTTATCCTTGGAGTAACAGGAGTAGCGGAAGGAGGTTGAGTCAATTTTTTAATCCTCTCCTTCCAATTATCTTAAGATTGCGATCGGATAGCTCAGACATCATTTTTGCAATTTGTTACACAATTAAACGGCTCTTCATTGAATCATCAAACTGAGACAATAAATGACCATGGGAAATCTAACCTGCTATCCTGAAAGGTGCAAGAGATTATGCGATCGCACAGCGATGCCCAGCCTCATTGCGCAGCAATGCCCAGCCCGATCGCTAATGCGATCAGTCACAGATCGCCACCGTCCACCCGGTTGTCCAACTCCCCTGATTATTGTTATCTATTCTTAAGCCACTATTCTGGATGCCCAGAATCTCCAGACGTACTAATTAACAATTCTCCCAAATCAAGCTCAAGACGAACCCTAAACAACCCTATGGATATCTCACCCAATGCACAAGTTATTCTTCCAGAACTCGCCCAGATTTATCGAGCGCTAGAATCACAACTCAATGAAATGGATCGCCATCGTGTCCCTTCCCTGCAGGAATCTTGGCTGGAAGACGAAAACAAAACAGTTACGGCGATCGAAGACCGTTCAGACTGGAAAAAAGTGGTCGATCTGTGGAGGGAAGAAAACATGCCCTCAGAGCAAATTATCTTTATGTTCCATGAGATGATCGATCTCTGGGAACAGCTCGAAATCGTCCATTGTTGCCAAAGCCTCCTAGAACTAGACAACCTTCTGCTCGATGAAGATGAAATTCTGTGCCTTAAATGCTTATATCCCGATGGCAACCCAGAAGCAGTCACCCTTAAAGAGTTAGGTAAACTGTGGCAAAAACTCTTTCAACAATCAGATATGACTCAAGTGGGATCGTTACTCACCCTCTTTCAAGACCTGAAAGCGGAAAAAATGACCTCCATTGACCAACTACGCGATCGCCTAGAAGACATTTTAGCCGAAGAACAAGGTCATCCAGACCTAGACAACGATCCCGAAAGCCTTGCCCCCCTCTATTCTGAAGAAGAACTCGATCAGGACAAAACCCAACCTATTGACTACAACGACTATAACCCCGCTGCATTTTCTCCATCTGCCCCTACCCAGTTTCCCAGTTCCACAGGTGCCCCCTTTGAAGATATGCCCACTGTGGTTTTACCGATGCAACTGTTTAGCCTCGATTATGCGGGGGCAACGGATAAGGGGATGCAACGAGACCACAATGAAGATAGTTTTCTGATTCATACCCAACTAGAACGCATTGAAGATAAAACTGGGCGTACTATCCATGCCAAAGGCTTGTATATTCTCTGTGATGGGATGGGTGGACATGCTGGTGGAGAAGAAGCCAGTATGGTTGGAGTGAAAACCCTCAAAGAGTATTTTCAAACCCATTGGTTTGATTTACCCGATTCTGACTCTCGTCTACCTTCGACTGAATGTATTGGAGAAGGCATATTACAGGCTAATCAAGCCATCTATGACATTAATCAATCCCAAAGTCGTACCGGAAGCGGACGAATGGGAACTACCTTGGTTTTGGTCTTAATTCAGGATGTTCATGTGGCTGTTGCCCATGTGGGCGATAGTCGGTTATACATGTTTAGTCGAAAACAGGGGTTAAGCGCACTGACTCAAGACCATGATGTTGCCCAACGGGAAATTAAGCGCGGATTAGAACCTGAATTAGCCTTTGCTCGTCCCGATGCCTATCAGTTAACTCAAGCATTAGGTCCACGCCATAACGATTTTGTCAAACCGGATATTTATTGTTTTGAACTTAATCAAGATAGTCTATTGCTATTAAGCTCCGATGGACTGACGGATAATGATTTAGTAGAAAAGCATGTAGGGACGCATATTGAACCCCTAATGAGTTCTCGTGTCAATCTGGAGCGAGGAGTGAGTGATTTAATAGATTTGGCTAACGAACATAATGGTCATGACAATATTACGGTGGTTCTAGTTCGGGCCAAGGTGCGCCCTAATTTAGGCGGATTAAGCCGTTAAGTCAATATTGAATTGTTCTGTACTGTTTGAGATACGTCAAGATGATACAAGGGACGATCGCCCTCACTCTATTAGATCCGAAGAAAGGAGAGCCGCTGCAAAGCTGGGAATTCCCTCCTCAAGGGAAAGTTCGTATTGGCCGGGCCCAGGATAATGAAGTGGTGCTTTCTAATGATTTGGTGTCTCGGTATCATTTGGAGTTAGAACCCATTCCACATCAGACGGATGAGGCGATCGCCTGGAGAGTCACTAACCGAGGCACAAATGGCACGCTAGTGAACCATCAAGCCATCTCCCAAATGATCGTCGAGAGTAAAAGTCTGATCCAGTTAGCTGCTGGAGGGCCAATTTTAGAGCTTACCTTTGTAAATCAGATGATTGCTCTCCCTCCAACGACATCAGGATGCACCCATGAAGGCAATGCTCCGAATAATTTGTTTTGTATCCATTGTGGTCAACCCTTGCACGTTGAAAAACAAGTGCGGGATTATCGGATTTTGCGAATTTTAGGTCAAGGGGGTATGGGCACAACTTATTTAGCCTATCCTCCTCCATCGAAAAAAAATTCATCTCCGTTAATCGTGCTTAAGGAAATGAATTCTGATTTAGCCCGCATTGCCAAGGCTAGGGAGTTGTTTGATCGGGAAGCTCGAACCCTGAAGGGGTTGAACCATCCCGGAATTCCTCGCTTTTTTGATTCGTTTATTGAGGAGGGTAAAAAGTATTTGGCAATGGAGTTAATCCATGGTGAGGATTTAGAGCGCTTGCTCTATCAGCAGGGGCCGTTTTCTGCACCAGTTGCCATTGAGTTGATGATTCAAACCTGCCAGATTTTGGGTTACTTGCATAGCCAATCACCCCCGATTGTGCATCGGGATATCAAACCAGCGAATCTATTGCTACGTCGCTTAGATCGTCAGATTGTGGTGATTGACTTTGGAGCAGTTAAGGAGATTGGAACGCCCTTGGGAACTCGGATTGGAGCAGAGGGCTATAGTGCCCCCGAACAGGATCGAGGACAACCGGTAACCCAATCAGATTTATATGCGATAGGTCCAACTCTTGTGTTTTTACTGACCGGAGAGCAGCCGCTTAAGTATTATAAGCGTCGCCGGGATCTCTCCTATCGTTTAGACTTGCAGTCGGTGGGAGCGCTCTCTCCACCTCTGCGGGACGTGATTGAAAAGACGACAGCTCCTAAACCCCGCGATCGATTCCCCAATGCTGAACGATTAGCGCAAGCTTTAGATTCTGCACTTTCAGCCATTACGGGATAAAGGAGTTTTGGGATTTGAGACCTATTTTTTTGATAATTGGTTATTTACCCCTAGCATGGCATTAGTCTTCCCATTCTTCTACGGCCAGGAGTTCACTAACTGGGTCTTGCATAGAGAAGTCATAGGCTTTCAATTCTTTTTTCCAATATTTCCACTGATCGCCATACAAAAATGCCATTTTCCAAATGCCATCTGTCGGTTTCAGGATATTGGAATCCACCAATGATTTCACTTTGGTTTGTAGTTTAAACATTGGGTGAACAACCTGTTGTTTCATACAACCTTGATTCATATTTGAAGTTTGTCAAATCTTTTCTATGTGTACTTTCCTAGTAGCGAGTTAGGTTTCTCGTGAGGATTCTGCAGAATTAGAGAACAAGAACAGCTAGGAATTATTTTTCTTGTTACTTCCTCACAATAGCATAACACTCTAGGAAAGGGAAGACTTGCATAGAAAAGTTTTTTTTATCCGTGAGGCAATAGGCAATAGGGAACAGGGAATAGGGTGTCTGTGCGTCCCTCCATCCCCCTATCCCCCTACTCTACGGTCACCGACTTAGCCAGATTGCGAGGTTGATCGACATCGAGACCTCTAAGGGCAGCAATATGATAAGCCAGTAACTGGAGAGGAATCACTGTAACCAAGGGAGAGAGAAACTCATCGACCGTAGGAATGGCTAAGATTTGGTTAAAAATATCCTGAGCTTCGAGGGAGTTTTTAGGGGTCACTCCAATTAAACGAGCATCTCTGGCTTTGGCTTCTTGGGCATTGGAGAGCACTTTTTCATAGAGATCTCCAGGAGTAGCGATCGCCACAACCGGCACTTTTGCATCTAACAGGGCAATGGGGCCGTGTTTCATTTCGCCAGCCGGATAGCCTTCCGCATGAATATAACTGATTTCTTTGAGCTTCAATGCCCCTTCTAAGGCAATAGGAAAATTGATTCCCCGACCCAAAAAGATAAAATCGCTCGTTTCATTAAACTGATGGGCCAACTCACCAATATAACGATCCTGCTCTTCAATCAACCTCTCAATCAGCGCTGGCAATTCCCGTAACTTCTTGATAATACTCTCGATAACCTCCGGTTTCAGGGACTGGCGGCGATCAGCTAAATCCAACGCCAAAGCATAAAACGCCATCACCTGAGCGCTAAACGTTTTCGTTGCTGCCACTCCCACCTCTAAATTGGCATGGGTATTAATAATATAAGGAATTAACCGACCCAACGAACTTTCCGGCCGATTTGTAATGCCCAGCATTCGAGGTTGATAGGTACTTAAAGGGTGGGCCTTGCGCCGCTCCTGTTCCATCCCTAAAGCTGCCAGAGTATCGGCCGTTTCTCCCGACTGAGTAACCCCAATGGTTAACGTATTGGCTGTTAAAGGAGGGGGAGAGTAGCGAAACTCCGAGGCATATTGAACACAAGTTGGAATACCCGCCCACTGCTCCAGTAAATGCTTTCCAACTAGCGCCGCGTGCCAACTGGTTCCACAAGCCACAATATAAATTTGCTCTAAGTTTTCATACAAGCTCTTAGGCAAATTGAGTTGCACCAGTCCCTGGGAGGAGACAGACGGGGAAGACTGGCTAGAACGGCTTTTGTCCTGGGGTTGGAGATACCATTCCGGGTCAAAATAGGCATCGAGTTGGGTTCGTAGAACCGTTGGTTGCTCATAAATTTCTTTGAGCATAAAGTGGCGAAATCCTTGTTTTTCTGCGCTGCTGGGATTCCAGTTCAGGGTTTGGGGGTATTTAACCCGTCGCTCTCCCCGAAAATCATAAACTTCAACTCCCAAGGGAGTCAGACGAGCCATTTCCCCGTTATCTAAGGGCAAAATAATATGGGTATGGGAAACCAGAGCAGGAGTATCCGAGGCGCAGAAAAATTCCCCTTGACCAAATCCAATCACCAGGGGAGCTTGTTGGCGGACTACAATCAGTTCATCGGGGAATTGAGTCGAAATGACAGCAATGGCAAACGCCCCCTCTAACCGGTTCACTGTTTGCCTGACTGCTTCTAGGAAGGAACTGGGATGACTCGATAAATAGTCAGAAATCAGATGGGGAATCACCTCAGTGTCTGTATCGGAAACAAACTCATGACCCTTCGCCTTCAGTTCTTCTCGCAGTTCCCGATAATTTTCCACAATTCCATTTTGCACCACCGCCACCGTTTCCTGTGTATTGGTATGGGGATGGGCATTATACTCCTCCGGTTTACCATGGGTTGCCCATCGAGTATGGCCAATTCCCACCCGCGCCTTGTCTTCAACCCCCCTGAGCTTATCGCGCAAATTATACAACTTTCCTTTAGCTTTGATGGCGTGTAGTTCGCCTTCAGAAATCATAGCAACGCCTGCCGAATCATAACCTCGATATTCCAGCTTCTCTAATCCAGAAAGGAGAATATCCTTCGCTTCTTGAGTACCAATGTAGCCAACAATTCCACACATTGAATCGATTACTCCGGGTTGTATGAATGACGCAACTGGGGGGTTTGTAGACGGAGAACTGGGCTACCCCGTTCCCCTTAGCTGTTTATGCTAACAGTTTATTCAGATTATCATCGCCCTCCTCCGATCGCGATGATAATCTGGGTTGGCTGGATTTGAGTTTTTCTCGGTTACGCCGATGTTTAATCCCCTTTTGGGCCATTTTCCAAGCGCCGAAAGAACAAATACAACTGGCGAGTAAAGCAATGAGAAAGGGATGGGGCAGGTTGGCTCAAGGAGTGAAAGGTTAAAGTTCCTGACGGTATCCACATTGAATTCTTGCCGGATTGGGTACAATATCTGTAGGGGCGCATTTTTTCGCCCCTACAGATATTACTGGTTAATTGATTAGGCTTGCTGTTGAACCAAGCGGGCGATTTCTGTCTTATCCAGTAAGCCGACTAAACTACCATTCTCGCGAACCACTGGTAGTTCAGAGAGTTGTTTTTCTTGCAAGAGTTTCACAACTTCTAAGAGGTTTTGATTGGATTGGATCGTTTCTGAAGTAGGAGTCGGTTTAACTAAGGATTCAACCGTGGTTTCAGGCCATTCAGAGGTGGAAACCGATCGCATATCATCAATGGAGATTGTCCCTAACAGAAGACCTTCAGCATCAATGACTAGGAACTTTTTCCATTGCTTTTGACCAATGACATAGTTATTGGCAAACTCGCGCAAGGAGAGATTAGACACAACGATGGGACTTTCGGTATAAACTGCATCTTCTGCTTTCAGGTGAGTGAGAATATCTTGCAGGGTTGCTGACTGCGCCGAGCGACCCGCATTTTGCAACAGGAACCAACCAATCAAGAGTGTCCAAATACTACCAGCAATGGGTACACCGAACAGAACCATTTGAATATTAAACAGGGAGAGTCCGCCGATCGCCACCCCAAACCAACCGATCGCCTGTCCCATCCGACTGGCGAACACCACACCTCGGTTTGGGTTGCCAGTGATTTTCCACACTAGAGCCTTAAGGATATTGCCCCCATCCAATGGTAAACCAGGAATTAGGTTAAAAAAGGCTAAAACTAGGTTAATGTAGGCGATAAGCTCAATAATGGCGGCTATGGGGCCACTCAGGGGAGCATATATAGCGATACCTGTAAACAGGCCAAAGAGAATTAAGCTCACCGCAGGACCTGCGATCGCCACCCAAAAGGCTTCAGCAGGGGTTTTCGATTCTTTTTCTAAACTCGCTAGTCCCCCAAAGAGAAATAAAGTAATCGAATTCACCCCAATCCCCTGACGGATAGCAACCCAACTATGGCCAAGTTCGTGGGCTAAAACAGAAGAAAAGAGTAGCAGAGCAGCGCCTAATCCTAAAATCCAAGGTAGAGCTAAACCGAGTTGGGGAAAAGTAGCACTGAGGTTGGTTCCATAGTTCAACGTCACTAAACCGAGAACCAGAAACCAGGAGGGATTAATATAAAAGGGAATGCCAAAAAGACTGCCCACACGAATATTGCCGTTCATAAGACACCTCTGATTTTGAGATTGCATCACATAAGGGGAGGGGTGCGCCTCGCTCTCTCTATTGTAATCGTCGGCTAATTGAGGGTTAAGGACGTTTTGGGGGGATTATCCGTCCTTGAACAGTTCGGCTTAAAGGTTTAGAATCTGCCTATTCTCTTGCTCTCAATCCTAGAGTTAACACTTCCCCCTCCCCTTGTCTGGATCGGTTAAACTTCGGCATAATAGATGGGGGCAAACGTTATCCTACCTTCACTCTCACTCCCCCTCCCCTGGTCAATGATTGGATTCTGATTCTCCTATAACTTTAAGATGATGTCTGGTTCTTCGTCGCCTATCTCTCGTTCCTATCGCCAAGAGGATCTTCAACAGATTTTGCAGTTGGCGATCGCTCGCCAAAATCATTTAGAAGAGTTTTCCTATGAACAGTTGGTGGAAATTGCCACAGAACTAGAAATTTCCCCTGAACAGTTAAAAGCTGCCGAGCAAGAGTGGCTAGATAAACAAGGCAAGCTGAAACATCGTAAAGAATTTGATATCCAGCGTTATCAAACCTTAAAGAAAGATGCTGGTAAATATATTATTGCTAATAGTTTTCTCGTCCTCATTAATTTAGTCAGTGTTGGCACGTTGTCCTGGTCGATCTATGTAGTTTTGACCTGGGGACTACTCCTAGGTCTAAAAACCTGGAATACTTACCAGATGACTGATGTTGAATATGAGCAAGAGTTTCAGAAATGGTATAATCGAAATCAAATTAAGGAGGTAGCCCAGAAAACTTGGGAGAAAGTCAGTCAAGTTCTTTGGAAGTCTAGCGAAAGGGAATAGGCAATAGGAAAAATAGTTTTCCCATTCCCCGTCCTATCTTACTTCAAGTCCAATAATCCTTTTTCTTTTAACTTCGGATTAAACCGAAATGAATCTTGAATTTTCCGAGGCTCTAAACGCTCTAAGATTTCCTCTTGAACTCGGCGAGCTACCGTTTTTAAAAGCTTGATTTGCCCTAATTCATCACTGGTTTCATAACTTGCCTTTTCTTCATCTGTCATGGACACCTTAGCATTGATGGGATCGGTCCATTGACTGAACTGTGTATCATTGCCCAAGGGAATTGAGCCATTTTCAGTAATCCAAGCTTCTTTGATTTGTTCTAATTGGCTGCGGTTCGGCTTGTCAATCACATAGGCTTTAACCCAATAACATCCTTGAGGTTGTCGCACCATATGTTGTTTTAGGCTTAGATAGATATCCCGTGAATAATGAACCAGTTGTAATGTTTTATTTTCGTTAAAAATAGCATAAACTCCAATTTTTTTAGAGAATTGTTCGGGGAATTGTCCTCGATCGTCAAGGTAGGGGATATAATCCAAGTTTTTTAGGAGGCAGGTTTTCAACGGAGAAGACATAAATTAGTGCCAGATGATCGCGTCAAGTTTCTTGATTTATATCATAGTGAGTTCACTGAGAACAAGGGTAGTGTATTGAGAAAAAGAGCATAAAAGCGCTATCATGAATTAAGGGAGCAACGAAGAAAAAATACCCATGAAAACCGTAATTCCTCATGAGTCAACTTATCAGACGCTAGAAGATCTGCTGGTAGTACAACAGTGGAAAGAAGCAGATGAAGAAACCGGCCGGATATTATTGCAGTTAAGCGATCGCGCTTCAGAAGGCTACATCAACAAGTCCCATGCTCTGGCTATCCCTACCTCCGATCTCCAATGGCTCGATCGCCTGTGGAGAGAACATAGCTACAATCATTTTGGGTTTTCGATCCAACAGCAAATCTGGAACCTCAGCTATCAGAACTATGCTGAATTTGGACAGAGAGTGGGGTGGAGATCGCAAGAAATCTGGTTAGATTACGATCGATTAACCTTTAGCCTTCAGGCTCCCTTGGGGCACCTACCCGTCGCCAAACTCCTGATTCCTGTGGGGGATCATCCCTGTTTCTCCTTTGTCCTCGGCACCTGGAGAATTGCCCTACTATCGCGCCGAGACTTGTAGAATAAACCCTATGACCAATCAACCCTTTCAACTCCAGATTCCTTCCTGTGCATGGCAACGCCCCCTCGGTTTAGGGTGGGACAACCCTTACACCGTGCGTTATGCTTCCAATTTAGATGATGGCCCTTGGCATGGAATGCCCCTGGGTGGCTTAGGTGCAGGATGCATCGGGCGATCGCCCAGGGGAGACTTTAACCTCTGGCATATTGATGGGGGAGAACATATCTTCAAAACCTTACCCGCGTGTCAATTTAGTGTCTTTGAAGAAACCTCAGATGGGCGCAGCAAAACCTATGCCTTAAGCACCGAACCCCCCACAGATGGAAGCCTAAGCAGTTGGCAATGGTATCCCCCCACCAGCGCTGTCCAACAAACGGGAACCTACAGTGCCCTTTATCCCCAAAGCTGGTATCACTACGAAGGGGTCTATCAGTCCCAACTGCTGTGCGAACAGTTTTCGCCCATTATTCCCCACAACTACCAAGAGACAAGCTATCCCCTCGCCATCTTTGAATGGACTGCCCATAACCCCACAGATCAACCCCTTACTCTGAGTATTCTGCTCACCTGGGAAAATACGGTGGGTTGGTTTACGAATGCGATCAAAACCCCTGAAATTCGCGTTCGTGATGATGGATCGCCGGTTTATGACTATCAACCCCAATGGGGAGAAAGTACGGATAACTATAACCGGTGGATTGAAAATAACTTTCGGGTGGGATGCTTAATGAGTCGCCTGAGTACCCATGAGATCCCCGAAGAAGGGGAAGGGCAATGGGCGATCGCCACGATCGCCAATCCAGCCGTCGAAGTCTTTTACCATACCCGTTGGGACCCTACCAGTAGTGGGGATGCGGTTTGGTCTCCCTTTGCTACCGATGGGTCTTTGTCCGACTCAGAAGACGAAACCCCAGCCGCATCCGGGGAACGTCTCGCCTGTGCGATTGCCGTCCGCTTTACCCTCAGACCCGGACGGACTCGCAAAATTCCCTTTATCCTCGCTTGGGACTTTCCCGTTACCCAATTTGGCTATACCCAAGCCAAGGGTGACTTTGCTGGACAAGTTCCCTCAACCGATGAAGCAACCGCCGGGCAACCGATTGGCTACTATCGACGCTATACCGACTTTTTCGGGCGCAATGGTAAAAATGCCTGGTCAATGGTACGCACAGCTCTGAAACATTCAGATACTTGGAAAGAGGCGATCGCGGATTGGCGCAAACCCATTTTAGGCGATTCGGGATTTCCCGAACCCCTGAAAATGGCTCTGTTTAATGAACTTTACCTACTCGCCGACGGTGGAACCCTGTGGACGGCAGGCACAGAAAATGACCCCATCGGTCAATTTGGGGTACTCGAATGTTTAGACTATCGCTGGTATGAAAGCTTAGACGTTAGGCTCTATGGTGGGTTTGCCTTAACTTTACTCTGGCCGAAACTAGAAAAAGCAGTGATGTTAGCCTTTGCTCGCGCCATTCCCCAGGGAGATAGTACGCCAAGAATTATTGGTTATAATCAAGCGCAAGCCGTGCGCAAAATTGCCAGTGCTACCCCCCACGATCTAGGCGCTCCCAACGAACATCCCTGGGATAAAACCAATTACACCAGCTATCAAGACTGCAACCTATGGAAAGATTTAGGATGCGATTTTGTCTTGCAAGTCTATCGATATTTTCTGTGGACAGGAGCAGAGGATCTAGAATTTTTGCAAGAATGCTGGTTCGCTCTTGTGGAAACCCTGGATTATCTAAAAACCTTTGATCAAGATGGCGATGGCATCCCCGAAAACTCAGGAGCGCCCGATCAAACCTTTGATGATTGGCAGCTTAAGGGCATCAGTGCCTATTGTGGAGGCTTATGGTTAGCAGCTTTAGAAGGGGCGATCGCGATCGGTCAACACCTGCAAGACGCTCAAAACTCCCCAGATCCCAACCTCCAAGCTCAAATTGAACAATGGTCAACCTGGTTAGACCAGTCTAAACCTCTGTATCAAAAAACGCTCTGGAATGGAGCATATTATAACTTGGATAGCCAAAGCAGATCGCAAGTTGTCATGGCCGATCAGCTCTGCGGTCAATTTTATGCCCAGTTATTAAACTTACCGTCCATTGTGCCCGCTGACTGCACTATAACCACCCTACAAACCATCTATCACACCTGTTTCACCCAATTTAATCAGATCCAAAACCCAGATCGAGCAGCTCTAGGTGTAGCCAATGGTGTTAACCTCGATGGCTCGCCAGAAAACCCCAAGGCCACCCATCCCCTAGAAATCTGGACAGGAATTAACTTCGGATTAGCCGCATTTATGTTACAACAGGGAATGAAAGCCGAAGCCTTTACTATTGCGGAAGCTGTAGTCAATCAAATTTATACCCATGGGCTACAATTTCGCACCCCAGAAGCCATTACCGCAGCCCGAACCTTCCGCGCTAGTCATTATTTGCGGGCCATGGCCATTTGGGGACTCTACCAAGTTTGGGTAATGGGTCACCAACAGACTTCTTGATCCCCCCTTACCCCCCTGAAAAAGAGGATGAGGGGATAGGGAGATGGGAGGATAGGGGATCTAATCATGGAATCAAAACTAACGCTTAACTGTTGGATTGGGGTATGAAAAGACTATATCTAATTGCCGGTTTAATTCTGGGATTTCTGGCGGTCACGATCTTGCCCAGTTGGGGCACATTTGTCGATCGGCCAGTTACACCAGTGGTACAGGTTTCCCAGACTATTGAAGATCGGATCAAATCCGAAGAATCATCAGAGTCTAAAGCACCTAAATCCTTCGATCAGGTGATTGAAGGTACTCAGAAACAAGACGGTTTATTTCCCCTCTACAAGACCGAAAAAAATGAGCATCTCTATTTAGAAATTGCCCCCGAACAACTGAACCGGAATTTCTTATGCGTGATGACCCTATCGAGTGGTATTGGAGAAGGATCTTTATTAAATGGAATGCCCATAGGGGAGATTTTATTCCAGTTTCGCGAAGTGCAAGACCGGGTGCAATTTGTGGTTCCCCAAACCAATTTTCGCACGAATCCGGGCGATCCTTTGGCGCGATCGCTCCAGGACGGCTTTAGCGATTCAGTTCTGTATTCCTTAGACATTAAAAGTGTTCATCCAGAACGGAAATCCCTACTGATTGATGTCAGCAATCTAGTCATGGGAGAAGGGGATCTCAGTGGCTTATCCACGTTTTTACCCTATCTGCTCGATGGCACCTATTCAGTCGCTCCAGATAGTTCTTATATTACAGAAGTCGAGAATTTTCCCGAAAATCTGGAAATTGAAGCCCTCTATGGCTTTCGAGGGGGGGGCTTCGGGTTATCCAGCCTGCCAGATAGCCGCGCTTTCAATTTAGCCGTGCATTATAGTTTTTCCCCATTGCCAACCCATGACTATCAGCCTCGGTTAGCCGATGAGCGCGTGGGTTATTTTTTAACTGCCTATAAGGACTTTGGCAATAGCGATCGCCGCGATCCCTTTGTGCGCTACATTAATCGTTGGAATATCCAGCCAGGAAAACCCTTAGTCTTTTGGATTGAAAATACCGTTCCCCTCGAATATCGCCAGGTGGTCAAAGAAGGGATTTTGATGTGGAATGAAGCCTTCGCCAAAGCCGGATTACCCCAGGCGATCGAAGCCCGACAAATGCCCGATCAAGCGGACTGGACTCCAGCCGATATTCGCTACAATGTGGTGCGCTGGTCAAGTTCCTTTGAACCTAGTTTTTATGGGATTGGTCCTTCCCGCACGAATCCCCTGACTGGACAAATTTTAGATGCAGATATTTTGATTGATGCTAATGTCGTGCGCTTAATCAAAGGACAATATCAAACCTTAGTCAATCCTGACGCAGGAAGGGGACAACAACAGAATTTACTGCAACGGTTTTGCCAAGATACCCTAGAACAAAGTTACTTACGGGGGGTTGACCTTTCAGAAGAATCGGAAGAGAAAAAAGATCTTCTCTCTGGGTTTCCCTTAGCAAAATCTCTCTTAGATCGGGATGTTTGCTTTGCGAAGGAGTTTAACCGGCAATTGGCGATCGGGTCAACCTCCCTTTCTTTGATGCACAATGTGTTGCCCAGTAGCCCAGAAATGGAGAATTATGTACAGCAATTTATCCGCTTTTTAGTCGCCCATGAAGTCGGTCATACCCTAGGATTACGGCATAATTTCCATGGCAGTACGCTCCTAAGTCCAGAAGAATTACAAAACCCAGAGATTACCCGTACTCTGGGAATGGTGGGGTCGGTGATGGATTATGTCTCCCCGAATTTAGCGCCCCCAGGAAAACCGCAAGGAGATTATTTCCCCACTAAATTAGGGCCTTATGATATTTGGGCAATTGAATATGGATATAAACCTCTAAATGCGATTTCTCCAGAAGCAGAATTGCGAGAATTGCGCCAAATTGCTCAACGGGCGGCAGAACCAGAATTAGCCTATGGTACGGATGAGGATTTTATCAGTGGTCTTGACCCAGCGGTGAATATTTTCGATCTCAGTAGCGATCCTCTGACCTATGCCCAATGGCAATTTGAAAATGCCCAAGCCATGTGGTCTCGGTTAAATCGGCGATCGCCTGCTCCGGGAGAGAGTTTCAGTGAAATGCGGGATTTATTTGATGCTGTGTTTTTCTACTATTTCCGCAATGCGATGAATTTAACCCTCTATGTGGGGGGACAATCGTTTAATCGCCATTATGCGGGCGATCCGAATGGCAGTTTGCCCTTTCAACCCCTGCCAGTAGAGAAGCAACGAGCAGCCTTAGAAGCGATCAATGAAAATGTGTTTTCCGCAAAAGCTTTTGAGTTTTCACCCCAGTTGCTGAACCAATTAGCGCCCTCTCGTTGGTCTCATTGGGGGGCATTCCCGGATTTGTTTGAGTTGGATTATCCAATTAGCGATCGCCTCCTATTCTTACAGACGGTTGTCTTGCGAAATCTTCTCTCTCCCACCCGTCTTTCCCGTCTGCAAGATCTAGAGTTAAAAACTGATTCCACAGAAGAAGTCTTGAAATTACCGGAACTCTTCACCACCCTGCAAGAGAGCATTTGGACAGAAGTCATTGATGGAGATATCGCCAACCTCTCCAGTATCCGTCGCGCTCTACAACGGGAATATGTGTCCGTCTTAAGCAAGATGAGCTTACGACAAGTTAGAGTTCCTGAAGATGCCGTTACCCTAGCTTGGTATAACTTACGGGAATTAGAAGATCGGATTGATAACACCTTGCGCCGACGAGGAAGAGGCTTAGAACCTTATACTAAGGCTCACTTAGAAAAAACCCGCGATCGCATTGCCAAAGTTCTTGATGCTCCCCTAGAGTCCAAGTCAACGGTGAAATAATAGCTCTGGGCTTTAGTTCTATCGAGTCTGCTCGATACGTTGTTATCCCCAGATACCTCTATCGAGCGATCTCGATCGCTATCCCTATCCTAGTTCATCACCCTTAAGATCCCTGAGTATCACGCCAGCTCAGAGAAACCCATCACGGCTAGGAACAGGCTTCCGGGAGATACTCAAACTATAGAGTTCAACCTAATTCCATGCCTGCTGAAGCCATTTTCTCTGAGTTCATGATAGAGCAAGTCCTCGCCCAAATTTTTGCCCGTGGCAGGATTTCACGGTTAGATCAGCAGCTCCTCATCCGTACCCTACAATCAGAATCCGTCTTAACCACAGAACAACGTACCGTAATTCAACGAATCTTTGAAGCTCTCCAAAACGGATGGCTAAAAGTAGTTGATTAGTCATAGAGAGCTTCGCGCTAGGGAATAGGGAATAGGGAATATAGCGCTACGCACTAGGAACAGGCAACAGGCAACAGGCAATAGTAGACTGTGAAAGACTTATAGGATTTAGAAATGTCCTAACCCTAAAACGTAGCGCTATAACTTGTATTGCTTCGAGTCTAAGGCTTCACGTTGTACTCCTCAAGAAGAAAGAAGCACTATATTAATTAAAAAATTTAAGGGTATTATTGGTATAATCATAAAACCCATTTTATTTTCAGGTTGTCATAAACAAGAAATAATTATCTTACAATTGTTCAATATAGACAAAATTATTCTTGCCTGTATGGTTCGATGACTATTAATTGTCAAATACCGTATTTTAAAAGGAATATTCAATTGAAGAAGAAAAACATACTATGTCATCAATCTATCATAGTAAACCTAAAGTTCCTAGTCAGATTGCCTGGATAGTCGTCCTGATCTGTATCCTCCCTTTTAGCTTAAATCTCTTAGGACTTGACTTTGGAACACCTGGCCAATCTTTCGATCTCCAAGATGCTCTAAATTGGGAAAACAGTCAAGTCGTGGATGCCATGCACTATGCCTTAGCCGGCAGCTTTGTACATACCATTTTAGAATGGAGTGCTTGTTGTGTGGCACTTCTAATTGTTCTGTTAAGTTTTCTCAATTATAGTATCAAAGGCAATCCAATTACTCCCACATTAGGAATTGCTTTATTCTTTGCGGGAGTAATGGATGGTTTTCATACTTTAGTCTCCGATCGCTTAATTAATACGGTCGCCGATCCTGAAAATTTAATCCCCTTTACTTGGGCAATTTGTCGTTTATTTCATGCCCTAATTATGATCGGTGGAGTTTTGATTCTTCTCATGAATACTTCCATCGATTCATCGGCTAAAAAAAACTCTAAAAAACGATTTAGACTTATTTTTTCAGTCAGTATCGTATTTGGATTTGTTGCCTATGGTATTATTTACTTTTCCGCCACCAGCCACCATCTTCCAGAAACAATGTTTCCCAATTCGCTAATTACGCGTCCCTGGGATGTGATTCCTTTGCTGTTATTTCTGTTGAGTGGCTGGGTGTTATATCCCATGTTTTACCGAAAGGAACCCAGTATTTTTGCCGATTCATTAATCATTAGTGTAATTCCCAATGTCGCTACGCAAGTTTATATGGCCTTTGGCTCAACTGCTTTATTTGACAATAATTTTAATATTGCCCATTTCCTGAAAATCATTGCCTATCTCGTTCCTTTAACTGGACTGTGCTTAGAATATATAGAAACCTATCAAACTAAAACTCGGTATTTATCTGAAGATCTCAAAAACAGTATTAATTTATTAAAAGTTTTGGCAAGTCAAGTGCTAGAATCAACCCAAGTTACTCAGCTTATTCGAGATTCTAGTCGCCAGCTCAAAGGCATGATTGACAACCAAGTGGTTGGCAGTCAGAAGGTGGGGAAAAATACTGAGATTATAGCGGAAATGTCTGACATCTTATTGGATAAGATTGAAAGTTTTGAAACCACATTTACTGCTCTTAATCACTCAGTTGATATTCTATCGGGGCAATTAAAAAAAATTGATAATGACTCTAGAAGCGTCAATCAGATTGTTAACAGGATAACAGGAATCGCCACACAAACCAAGATGTTATCTCTGAATGCTTCGATTGAAGCAGCTAGAACAAATACCCGTGAAAGCAGTCAAGAATTTACGGTGATTGCGAGAGAAATTAGCCATTTGGCAACAGAATCTGCCATGATTGCTAAAACGATTCAGCCGATTGTGAAAGAGATGCAAAGTTCTGTAAAAAATGGTGTCGATCAAATGAAAAGTTTCACGAAAGAGTATATGGAGGAATTGGGGCCAGAAATTGAGTCAATGCGCGACAATATTCAACAGCAAAAAGAAGGAGCGAATCAGATTACTAAAGCGGTAAATGAACTCAATTCGGATTCTGAATATACAGCGGCTTATCTCAGAGAAACATTTGAACAAACCAATTTTGCTTTACAGAACCTTGAGCAAGCTGTAGAAGATTTACAATTAGAAATCAACCGATTTTCCGGTGCAAAAGAGGATTGATGGAGAAATATAATAAAATAAAACAATTGCGATCGCCAGATCCAATTGAGTTGTGAGTGGAAACATCTGCTATGTCATCACCCTTGGGCTTGATTCTACAACATCGCTATCGGTTAGTGAAACTTCTGGGTCAAGGAGGGTTTGGTTGTACCTACTTGGCGGAAGATTTGGGGCGCTTTAATGAACTGTGCGCCATTAAGGAGTTTGTCCCGAGTGCCAGAAATCCTCAAGGACTTCAGAAAGCTGAGGAGTTATTTCAACGGGAAGCAACGATTCTCTACAAACTGCAACATGCCCAAGTTCCCCAGTTTCGCGCCAATTTTGAGGAAGAGGGACGCTTGTTTTTAGTGCAAGATTATGTGGAGGGGAAATCCTATCAGACTCTGCTCGATGAGCGCACAGCACAGGGGCACGTGTTTGCGGAAGATGAAGTCAAGACGTTTCTGGCTCAAGTGTTGCCGGTTTTGGGATATCTCCATTCTCAAGGGGTAATCCATCGCGATATTGCCCCGGATAATATGATGTGGCGACAACGGGATGGGTTGCCGGTGTTGATTGATTTTGGTGTAGGAAAAGAACTGGCGACACAGTTATGCAGTGAAACGGGAACTTTGCCAACAACGGTGGGTAAGGTGGGATATGCTCCCAGGGAACAACTTCAGATGGGTTTAGCGTATCCGAGTAGTGATTTTTATGCTCTAGGGGTGACGGTGTTGGTGCTGTTGACGGGGAAGGAACCAGGGGAATTGTTCGATCCGCAAACCCTGAGTTGGAAGCTGCCGAGTTCTTCCATCAGTCCCCAGTTTACCCAGATTTTGGAGCGCCTGTTAGCGGAACAACCGGGAGATCGCTTCCCAAGTGCCGATCGCATTTTACACGCGCTTGGTGGTGCAACCGTTCTCCCTCGTTTTTCGGAGCAAAAAAACCAAGCACTTACCCCTCAATATACTCAATCTCAATATCAAAGTTCTATACGTTCTTCAGGTGCCGAGCCTATGTCTGCTTCCAAAATAGCAATGATTGGGGCGATCGTGGCCTTAGTTGCAGGGATTACGTCTTGGATGGTGGTGAGTGCTTGGTTGCGTCAGGATAGGGTGCAAACGGTTAATCCTGGGGTAGAATCTCCTGCATCGTCTCCATCTCCCTTTCCCTCTCCGTCTGTATCTCCTTCACCGTTTCTATCCCCTTCCCCTTCACCGACTCCCCTTCAAACCCCTAAACCTCCTAGTTTACCCACCACGTATCAGGAACGATTAACAGTTACACCGGGGGAAGTGACAAGGGTGGAAGGATCGCTCAAAGCCAATGAAGTCCAGTATTATCTGATTTCTGCCCAGGAAGAGGATCGGTTTTCGATGTTTATTACTGGGGATGGAGTGTTGATGACGCTGTTGACTCCCGAAGGAGAGGCAATCGGCGATCGCTCCACGGATATTTCCCTCTGGGAAGGAGAGTTTCCTATTTCTGGGGAATATGCCATCATTGTTAGTCCCTTGCGAGGCTTACAGGAAACAGATTATCAACTGGAAATTGAACAGTTGAATGTTCCCGTTGAACCGACTCCAGAACCAGAGCTAACCCCGGAACCCACTCTTGAACCAGAACTGGAAATTAACAGCAAAACGATTCAGTTTGCACCGGGAACCACAGGAATAGAAATCAACTCTCAGAGCAATCGCCAGCAAATTCAGCGATATTTACTCAGGATAAGAAAAGATCAGATCATGCAAGTCAAGGTAATTGAAGGTAATGTAACCCTGAATATCCGCTATCCTACAGGAGAACTGATTCCAGAAGCCTATGATTTACTCTACTGGGAATCTCAAGTTCCCGAAAGTGGAGAGTATATCATTGATGTCCTAGCTACCGAGTCCACAGACTTTAGCTTAGATATTAGTGTGACGGATCAATAAATCCTGTTTTTTATCGCATGAGATTAAAAAAAGCAAGCCAAACGTTCGCTAAAATCGGCTTAATTCTCTTGATCTCCCTAGGATTAACAGAAATTATCTTTCGAGTCTACAACTACTTGCACCCCAGTTTCATTTTTCATGATAGCTCCTACAATCGCTTTCGCGGCCAACCCTTAGCACCTGAATATAACTTTCGCTTGAATTCTCAGGGATTCAAAGATGTGGAGTTTCAAGTTGAAAAAGCGCCAAACACCTTCCGCATTCTGGGCATAGGAGACTCTTTTGCTTATGGTGTTGTTCCCTATAACTACAACTATTATACTCGCTTGGAAGAGAAACTCAAACAACGAGACGATCGTGTAGAAATCATTAATATGGGGATTCCTAACCTTTCCCCAAAAGATTATCTGGCTCTGCTGGTGACTGAAGGACTAGCCTTAAATCCAGATCGAGTCATTCTGAGCTTCTTTATCGGCAATGATTTTGATGATTCAAAACGCAGTATTGAATCCTATTCTTATGTGTTCTCATTTTGGAAATTCCTCATCGATCTTCAGAACAGTTATGAAGGAAAAGTCATTCATGGCAACCTAGAGTATCAGGACGATCTCCCCACACTCACAGATGAGAAATATTTACAAATTGAAATCGGCAGAAGTGACTTGTTTCGGGTTGATAATTCAGAATTAGAATCGAAAGTGCGGGGAGCCATGACGTATTTAAGAGAAATCAAAGAATTGTGCGATCGCCAGAATATTGAGCTGCTTGTGATTCTGATTCCCGATGAACTGCAAGTCAATCCAAATCTGCAAAGTAAAGTCATTGATTCACAAGAGATGAATCTCCAAGATTTCGACTTTAGCTTACCCAATCAATACTTACAAGAAGAACTGAATGAAGCAGAGATTAATTTTATCGATCTCCTCCCTTACTTTCAAGGATATTCAGAATTTGAACAACTCTACAAACCTAATGATAGTCATTGGAATATCGCCGGCAATGAACTCGCGGCTGAACTTATTTTCCAATACTTACAACGCACACCATAAGAAGGATAAAGATCGCGAATGAGGGGAACAAGAAGACACGACGATATGGAGATAGAGGATTACCGATTCCCTATTCCCTAGCGCGAAGCCCTATAGATATAGCGCTTTGCGCTAGGGAATAGGGAATAGGCTTTTGGTACATAGCTTTGAGGATTCAACACTGTCCCTCATAACAGCGCAAAGCGCTGTATAGTCAATTCAAATAACAGTGAGACATTTTTGTAGGGGCGAAAAGTTTTTCGCTTCTACATATACCGTTATTGTAGATAGATTAGAGTATCTCAGTGTTAATTGAATCAACTATATTCTTGCAATCGTACTATATACCGATAACTAGCCGCATTTTTCCCTTGAATCTCTAAATGTCCTCCATGGAGTTGAGCCAGATTGAAACTTAACTCTAAACGCAGAAACTGCATTTTAGTTTTGAAGCTACTAGAAGTCTCTCGCTTCTCTTCTAGAGTTTCTAATGGAGACGAAACATCAGTGAAGCCATCAGATTTTACAGAATCATATGCAGCAGATTCAGGCCCACTAGAAGAGACATCAGGGGAAGTTACACTTTGCTTAGAGTCTCTTAATTCTTTTTGTTTAAACCAGTATTTCACTTCATCTAGGTTAGGAAGGCCTTCTCCAAGCCAAGGATGGGAAATCCAAATGGAAAAATACAATTGATCTTCCCGATGAGAGGCATGAAGGCGAATGATACTTTCTTCGGCTGCACCCTCCATGACACTGGCAATCAGATGGTAGAGAATTTGTTGGACTAATACTTTATCAACATGCCAAATGCGGACTCCGGGTTCAATAGATAAACGAATTTGTTGGTTTTGATCGCTAGCTAAGGTCTCTAAATGACTGGTAGCTTGCTGGCAGAGCATTTCTACGTCAACGGGCTTAATTTTGAGCGGTGGAGCGAGGTCATCAAGAACAGCTAATTCTAAGATTTGATTAATCAAAGAGAGTAAATTTTGACCACTATTGTAAATAATAGTCATGTATTCTTTTTGTTTTGGGGTTAGGGGGCCATAGGTTTCGGTGTTGAGCATTTTAGCCATTCCCAGAACCGAAGTTAGGGGCGTGCGTAGCTCTTGGCTCAGTTGATTTAGGAGTTTGTTTTTACTTGCCATAGCTGGGGCAGGTCTGGAAGAGTGGGTGGTGAACTCTTGAGAAGAGGAATTTTGGGGCGCTGTACTCACACCCACTAATCCAGTTTGGTTGGAGGGTATTTTTAGTATATGGGCACGTTCAAATTCACTCAAACTCCAGCGAGCTGTCATTTCTAGATAGGAAATTTCTTGGGAGGTGAATCTGTGGGGTTCAAGATCTAAAACAGCTAAGGCTCCAATACATTCGCCTTCAGAGAGAAGGAGAGGAATGCCTAAATAGGCGTGAATTCCATATTCTTGATAGAGGAAATTTTGGCTGAGTTCTTCATGATTAGCTAAATCAGCAATCAGCCATTTTTTGCGGGTTTCGACAATTTGACGACTGAGGGAATGTTGTAGGGGAATGGAGCGTTGAGCGGCTAGATCGTTCATGAGTCCCAGGCGCGAGAGGCCAAAGGCGGCTTTGAGCCATTCGACTTGACGATCGACAATGCCTAAAATGCAAATGGGAACTTGCAGATAGTGGGCAACGGTTTGGGTGGCTTCTTCAAAGATGGGTACACTACTGTTGTCGAGTAAGCCAAGTTTTTGTAAGGTCTGTAATCGATCGTGTTCCCGTTGGCGATCGCCACTTACAGCAAATGCCAGTTGATTCTCACGCTCATCCATTGTCATTTTTACGCAGCCATTTGTTTTTTTTAGGGACTAGAGATTTTAAACCGATCCGAGTTTTCTCTTATTATATCTTGGTATTCCCCATTCCCTACAACGCGCTATATTGCTGGGCAGCTAGGGCGATCGCCTGGGGTAAGATTCGATGTTCTTGTATTTGAATTCTGGCATGTAGGGTTTCTGGAGTATCATCGGGTAGCACGGGAACCGCTGCTTGCACTAAAATCGGCCCTGTATCTACTTCTAAATCCGCTAGATGTACGGTACATCCTGTAATTTTCACCCCGGATTCTAAGGCATCTTCTATCCCACGAATTCCGCGAAAACTGGGTAATAAACTGGGATGAATATTAATCACACGGTTAGGGAAAGCACTGAGGATTATTTCAGTAACGATCCGCATCCATCCTGCCATAATTACCCATTGTACTCTGTGTTCTTTTAGGGTTTCGACAATGGCAGCATCAAATTCTTGACGACGCTTTTTATAGTCTCGATGGTTGAGTAAAATAGCAGGAATACCCCACCGTTGAGCGCGAGCGGCAACTTTTGCCCCTGGGTTATTGTAGATCAGGGCATTAATTCGGGCGTTTAGTTTCCCGGCGGCGATCGCCTCTAATAGGGCTTCAAAATTACTGCCGCTCCCCGATGCCATCACCCCTAATTGCAGAGGTTCCGTAAACTGAGGATAGCGATCGCACTCTGGAGAAACTAAACTCCGATCGATGGCAGCAGTTTTCATTTTTTATGCCCCCGGTAACCCTACAATAGTCCTGAATCAGTAGTTTAACATAGGTCGTCTTCCTGAAAACAGAAGATTCCTAAGGTTCTAGAAGATTTATAAAACAAATCTTAATTCTGACTGATATTCCTGAAAACCTTTGCTTAAATAGTCCTGTTTTGTTTGTTGTACTGACGCAAAAGAGGGAAGGACAATGGCAGAAGTATCACAACCCGATAAAAATCATCTTTAAAAATTGCCCGAGGTAAAATCATGCAACGAACAATAGCACAACTCCAACAAGAGATTCAATCAGGAGAATCCGTGCTTCAAGAGGGTATCCGCTATATTCAAGTCGCTTGCGTGCGAGTGACGTATCTGCCAGCGGAACTTCAGTTATTTGAAGCCTATCAAATTCTCGATCGAGGGGATACTCGCAAAAGAGATCTCGCGGGCGTATCTGAAAAGCTCAAATCAGGTGAAGAACCCATTCAAGCGGCGATGCGGGGAATTCAGGAAGAATTGGATTTAACGCTTTCAAGATCTCGCTTTTTATCTCTAGGAACTGAATTATGCCAAAAAATCTCTAAAGGCTATAATTTACCTACTGTCTATACCCTCTATAAATTCTCCCTAGAGTTGAATCAAGAGGAATTCGATCGAATCGCTCCCGTTTACATCTCTCAAGAGGCCGATAAAACTACGGTCTTTAAGTGGATGCCCATCACCCCAATTACCCTTACTCCAGCCTCCCTCACTCAACTCCAGACAAGTCCCCTGGGCGATCGCCCCTGTCCATAATCCTGACCTCTATTGATGTTATCCCGATCGGTTGTCCCCATATTCTCTTGTAATTGTGGTGCTGAATACTCTACACCTCATCTTTGATTTTGATGGTACATTAGCAGAATCTTTGGATCTGGTGGTTGAAATTAGCAACCGTCTTGCTCCCGAATTTGGCTATCGCTCCACTTCGCCAGAAGAACTCCATCACCTCAGAAACAACTCTACGGAACAGGTTCTCAAGAAAGTAGGAGTGGCTTGGTATAAGTTACCTTTTCTGATGCTGCGGCTAAGACGAGAAATGAATCAAGCCATTCATACTTTGAATTTAGTTCAGGATATGGCAGACATATTAGAGACCCTCAAACATCAAGGGTGTACCTTGGGAATTGTGACCTCAAATGGACGAGAGAATGTCAATAGTTTTTTGAAAAAACACCAGTTAGATCATCTATTTGAGTTTATTGAATCGGAGTTAAATGTCTTCGGAAAAAGTCGGGTGATTAAGAAGATAATTAAAAAACGACGCTGGTCTCTAGAACAGGTAATCTATATAGGGGATGAAGTGCGTGATATTCAAGCAGCTCATGAAATCGGAGTTAAGGCGATCGCCGTTGGGTGGGGATTTCAGTGGCCAGAGATTTTATCAGAGTACGATCCGGATTTTTTGCTCTCAGAACCCAGGGAGTTGATTGATGTAGTCGCAGCACTCAAAGGGTCTGAATAGGTTTGGATGGGTTGATTGGAAAGTGAGAATAGGTTAGAATAGAAGTTTAAACAAAATTTTATTGTTACATCCTTAAACCGGATTATGGCAGGACATAGTAAGTGGGCAAATATTAAGCGTCAGAAAGCACGGGTAGATGCGAAAAGAGGACAAGTATTTACTAAAGTGTCGCGAGAAATTATTGTAGCGGCTCGCAGTGGTGCCGATCCAGCAGGGAATTTTCAACTGCGGACGGCGATTGAGAAGGCAAAAGCAGCAGGAATCCCCAATGACAATATCGATCGGGCGATCGCCAAAGGAGCAGGTACTTGGGAAGCCGATAATAACCAATATGAGTTTATCCGCTATGAGGGATATGGGCCCAGTGGCGTGGCTATTCTGATTGAAGCTCTCACGGATAATCGTAATCGCACCGCCGCTGATGTGCGGGAAGCGTTTAATAAAAATGGTGGCAATTTGGGGGAAACCGGATGTGTAAGTTGGATGTTTGCCCAAAAAGGAGTCGTGCGACTCACAGGTGAGGTAAACGAAGATCAGTTATTAGAAGTCTCTGTGGAAGCAGAAGCAGAAACCTATGAATGGGTAGAAGAAGATCCCGATGATGAGGCAACGGTAGAAGTGTTTACCGAAGTGGGAAATTTGCAGAACTTGGCGCAAACCCTGCAAGAGGCAAACCTGGAGATTCTCACCTCAGAATTGCGCTGGATACCGAATATGACGGTAGACGTAAAAGAAGAAGATTTAGCGCGATCGCTCCTTAAATTACTAGATACTCTCGAAGACTTAGATGATATTCAAACTGTAACCCCCAATTTTGAAATGAGCGATCGATTAATGTCTTTAAGTGTTGTTTAGCAATTATGGCTGCATCTCCTATTCCGATCGTCATTAAGCTCTTTGCCGTTTATCAAGAAGCCTATGGTGTGCCTGAACTTTCCTGGGAATTCCCCCCCCATACCCCCGTTTCTGCTGTACTCGATCGCATGATTAGCGAATATCCCCAATTAGCCCCATGGCAACCCCTAACCCGTTTTGGGATTAATTTACAGTTTGTAGAGGGCGATCGAATCCTAGAATCTGGCGATGAAGTCGTCTTAATTCCTCCCGTGAGCGGAGGATAGGGGAATGGGGCGAGAAGCTCTCTGCCTTTCTTTCAACTGTGCTAAGATACGGAAAGACTGAAAAAAGTCAGACCACTGAACGGAGGGTTTATGAGGCTCAAGCGATGGGAATCTCCCCGCCGTAAAGGGAGAAATGATAAAGGAAAAGGCGGATCGGCCCGCCAGCGACAACTGAAAAAACAAACCCAAATACTACGCAAGCGCTTAAAGGGTGAACAAAAGAAGGGAGAATGTGATGTTCTCCCTTCTTTTTTGTCCCTAGGTTATACATAAAACCACGGAGGCACAGAGTACACTGGGTTTTGGATTAGCCATTGATCAGGCGTTTGATGCCGTTTTTGAGAAGAGGAACGTTGAAGTTGATGAGCAATCCTAGGCGGAGTTGACGGAGTTTGAGGTAGGTCAAAAGTTGGGCTTGATGAATCGGTAGGATAGCTTCAACAGCTTTTAGCTCCACAATCACTTGATTTTCAACCAGTAAATCTAAACGATAACCACACTCCAACTGTAATCCCTTATAGAAAACAGGCTGGGCAACCTGCTGCTCAACTCGTAATCCTCGCTGCTGCAATTCATACCTTAAGCAATTTTCATAGGCAGACTCCAACAAACCCGGCCCCAACTCTCGATGCACCTCAATTGCTCCCCCAATCACCTCCCCCGATATCTTATTCAAATCACCACCTTCCATCCCTGTGTCCTCCGTGCCTCCGTGGTTCATCATATCCTCTCCCTTCCCAACTAGGCCTCTTGTCCCGCATGGTAGGAACTACGAACCAAGGGGCCAGAACGCACATGATTAAAGCCCATATTGCGGGCAATTTCGCCTAATTTCTCAAATTCATCAGGATGCCAATAGCGCTGCACAGGGAGATGATCCAGGGAAGGACGCATGTATTGACCCAGAGTTAGGCGATCGCAATTAACTCCCCGTAAATCCTCCAACGTCTCCACAATTTCCGCCTCCGTTTCCCCATGCCCCAACATTAACCCGGATTTCGTAGGAATATTGGCATTCAGCTCTTTCACCCACCGCAGCACATCCAAAGAACGCTCATATTTCGCTCCTCGTCGCACCGGGCGCTGCAAACGTCTCACCGTTTCAATATTATGGTTATAACAAGCCGGATTCGCTTCAGCCACTTGCACAACTAAATCCCGTTGTCCCCGAAAATCAGGAGTTAACACCTCAATTTCCGTTTCCGGATTCACTTCGCGCACCCGCTCCATTGTTTTCACAAACCATCCAGCCCCCTGATCCGGTAGATCGTCGCGAGCAACCGAGGTTAACACCACATACTTTAAGTCCAAGAGCTGCACCGATTCCGCAATTTTATCCGGTTCCTCTGGATCGAGGGGGATGGGAGCATGTCCCTTATCCACCTGACAAAAGGCACAAGCACGGGTACAAGTCGGTCCCATGAGTAAAAAAGTTGCCGTTTTTTGGCTATAACACTCAGCCCGATTGGGACATCGCCCTTCCTCACAAATAGTATAAATTTGGCGTTGCTTGATAATTTTTTGTACCGTCGATAGCTCGCTCGCTTTACCAATAGAGCGCCGTAGCCAAGGGGGAAGCTTCGCTAAAGGCGATCGCGCTCTCTTCTGGGTAGCAGCCGAAACAGTAGGAGGTGTAACCGATACATCAGATGGATTAGAATTCATGGTTAACAATCAATAGGGTTCTCAAACGACTCCAGTGATTAGGGTCAGAATTCTATTATTATTGATAGATAGAGCAGAAAAGAGAGGAATTGCCTTGATGATCTTCTAATCATCATCATGGGCGTGACCTCACCCCATTCCTCTTCTGGATTGACCTAGACCTCTGAACACCACCGTTCGCCCCCCTGCTCAACTCAGGATTGCTATTCAATCGTCACCCTTTCAAGGAGTTCATTGTGGGACATAAAATTCTAGTCATTGATGATAGTCGTGTCATCAGAGCGCGAGTCAAGGATATGTTACCAAAAGGTAACTTTGAAGTCGTTGAAGCCAAAGATGGTGAAGAAGGACTCAATTTGATCCGCCAAGAACACCCTAACTTAATTATGCTCGATTTCCTCTTACCCAAAGTCAGCGGATTTGAGGTTTTCCAGCAAATTCAGGGTAATAGCGATTTGCGTAAAATTCCTCTGGTCTTAATGTCAGGACGTAAGGAAGAGGTTACCGAAAAAATTAAAGAACCCTTTGAATTTTGGGAATTTATCCCCAAGCCGTTTGAACAAAAAGATTTGATTGCTGCTATTAAGTCAGCTATGGCTAAAGCCAAAAAACCTCGACCTGCTCTAGAGGGAGGAGACACAACGGCTGGCAATACGGGATCGACTCCTACAGGTGCTGCACCCTCAGCCGGAGCATCTGGGGCCGAAATTGCCGCCCTAAAAGAGCAAATTGAGAAAATGCAAGCCGAAATTAACGCACTGAAGAAACAAGTCGCTCAAATCGAACCGTTGAAACAACAGGTCGTGAAAATTTTCAACTTTGTTAAGCAAAAACTGAAATAATTGGGTTTTAATTGAGGTCCCGGCGACCTTCTAAGGCACGAGCGAGGGTGACTTCATCAGCGTATTCTAGATCTCCTCCCATGGGCAATCCAAAGGCGATGCGGGTCACCCGTGTAAAGGGTTTCAGGAGTTGACCGATATAGAGGGTAGTGGTTTCTCCTTCCACACTAGGACTAATCGCTAGAATCACTTCTTGGATGTTTTCTTGGCTCACTCGTTGCACCAGCGATTGAATAGTTAGTTGTTCTGGACCAATTCCATCCATGGGGGAAATTACACCTCCGAGAACATGGTAGAGTCCTCGGTATTCTCTGGTTTTTTCCAGAGCAATAACATCTCGCGAGTCTACAACTACGCACAAGATTTGGCGATCGCGATTTTGATTACGACAAATACTACATAAAGGATCGGCGGAAAGATGATAACACTTCTGACACAACCCCACTTGTTGTTTAGCATCTAGTAGAGCCTGTGCCAGAGCTTTGATTTCTGCTTCTGGCCGCTTTATCGTATGAAGAGCCAGACGTTGCGCCGTTTTTGGCCCAACACCAGGTAACCGTTGGAATTGCTCGATGAGACGAGCTAAAGGACTAGGATAAACCGTTTTCTTGCTCCTTATTCGTACAGATGCTTCTCCAGGGTAACACTGACCAATGAGCTTAAGCGAGGATTAAGAATCTTCACTCTGGGGTTGCTTTTTGGAAGGAATGGGATATCCTAACAAAATGTAGTGTTTACTTTAGGAGAGCGATTGGGTATGACGGTTCATGATTTACTGACATTGATTTTATTGCTCAGTCCTGGAATTCTTTTATCTGCTCTGGTGATGTTTACCTTTGCTGCTGGTGGATAGATTCCTCATTAATCATTAACGATTAATCATTATTAGCTGGGGGTTTGTTAGGTCTACATCGCTCCCGCATTTTTTTGAAATAAGACCACAATTGTCTTCAAAATGAGTTTAATATCATGGAATAAACTCCAGTTTTCTTGATAGCGTAAATCCATTTGAATCACGGTTTCAAAGTCTCGGATGGACGATCGCCCATTCACCTGCCATTCTCCGGTCATACCCGGTTTCACATCAAGCCGTTGCCATTTAGGAATCTCATAGCGCTCAATTTCATCTGCTGTAGGGGGACGAGTTCCCACTAGACTCATTTCCCCCCTTAAAACATTCCAAAACTGGGGCAGTTCATCTAGACTCGTACGACGTAAGAATTTACCCACACGGGTAACCCTCGGATCGTCCTTATTTTTAAAAAAGGCTCCTTCTGCTTCATTTTCAACTTGATGCTTCAGAGCTTCAGCATTAGCCACCATAGATCGAAACTTCCAGATTCTAAAGCGTTTCCCCATCCAGCCACAGCGAATTTGACCGAAAAATATGGGCCCAGGATCGTCAATTTGAATGGCGATCGCAATCGGGAGAAATAGAAGTGCCGTAATCCCTAAGCCCACCAAGCTACCGATAATATCTAATAACCGCTTCAGGGGAGATCGTACCGAAGGATGAATCTTTGGAGAGGTCTGAGGAATCTCAGTAACTGGTGTTAACAGGGCATCTGTCCCCATATCAATGGTAAAGGCCTCTGTAAGTCCCGTTAATTCAAAAGCCATCTTCACTTGAGGATGAAGACTCCAAATAATCAACTCGATCTGTTGGGCACGAGCTATTTTCAAACAGCCCACTAAAGCACCAATACCACTACTATCAATAAATGTAGTTTGTCCTAAATCCAAAATCACCCGCTCAAGACCCGATTGCCGATCGCAGACCTGCTTAAAATAGTCCTTAAACGCCACTGCTTGGGTAACGGTAAAGTTTTTGGATAATTGAACCAAACAACAAGCCCCAAAGGAAGTCATGGCAAACTCAGGGGGATTAACTGGATTGTTCATAAACACCTCAAGGGGAGTCTATTACAGTTATATTCTGTCAAAACAGAAAAAATACCCTATGGTGAACATCAGAGGGCTGAGTCAACGTCCCTTTTTTAGAGAGCGTTTCACCGTTTCATTGGCGACTGTCATTAGGGTAGACCGAGAAATCCTTCGAGGAGAATAAAGAAACCGCACCAGGTCTCCTGGAGACCAAGCAATAGGAACTCCTGCCAATGCGAGATTACTGGCCAACTCAATTTGGCGATCGTCAATATGCTCTTTATAGCATTGGGAACGAGGAACTAAAATGTAAGGCTTGCTGGTTTGATCCAACCATTTGAGCCAATAAGGGTCACAGTGGCCAATAATCAGACGAGCCTCACCCCCCAATTGAACTAACTTCGTCTCTGGAATATCAGCAAAACAGTCTTTGCTTTCAGGCCAAACACTACAACTGCCGTATTGCACAATGAGTTCTTCCTGAATCAATTCTCGGTTCACCAGAACCTGCAACCAACTCATCAAACGATTAAAGGGATAGGGTTCAGTGCCAACTGTGGTTAGAATCATTCTTTTTAATGGCGATCGCTCTATATCGCTCTATATTGTTATAGATGCATTGATTTCCCATAATCATTTAGCCATAATTGCGATCCTATTTTAGTCAAAGATCGCTTGGGGTTTGAGGAGCAACCTACATCATTCCTTTACCCTACTCCCCTCAAAATACCTTGGTTTGACTCCGAGGACAATCCCACAATGATTGCAGCAATCGCCTTAAACACACAAATATCCAGGATTTTAGCCTCCCTTTGAGTTCTCCGTTAATCCGGATAGAATCAGATTAACCCGAATCCAAGATTATAGTATCCTATTGAACTAAATCCAATAAATCGGGATTACTAACCAACTTAGCAACTTCTGTCAACCAAACCTATGAGTCAAACCGTTAAACACATTCAACCCTCCGGCATTTTAGATAGTACCAAAGCAGGTCAATTTAGAGATGAAGTCAGTGCATTAGTGAAATCGGGTGCTGACGCGATCGTGATTGACCTCAAAGAAGTAACCTTTATTGATAGTTCTGGCCTAGGGGCCTTAGTAGCTGCTTTAAAAACTGTACGCTCTGCGGGGGGAAAACTCCTGATCTGCTCCATTAACGAGCAAGTGAGGATGCTCTTTGAACTCACCAGCATGGATCGAGTATTTGAAGTCTATTCTAGCCGTGAGGAGTGCGAGAACAAATTGCAAAATCCATAAGTGCCGGCCGTTAATGAAACTTAATCTGAAGTAACGATAAGTCATCATTCAAGATGGTATTGGAATTTAATGTATAAATGCAATGGAGTAAATGATCTAACAATTCAGAGCAGAGGTGTTGATGGGTGACCAAAAACTCACTAAACGCCTCAAGTCCCCAGATTGTGCCATCGGTCTGATGAATTTCATAGACCCCATCACTAAACACATAGAGGGTACTCTGGGGTTGGACATGACACTGATGTACCCCATACTCTACTCCAGGAAACATACCAATCGGGAAACTGGGTGTCTTCAGATGTTGAACCTCTATATCCTGGTTGGGACTAGGAGATAAGAGGATAGCTGGAGGATGACCGGAACTGGCATAGACCAGAGACTGTTCCTTTCGGTGATAAACCCCATACCAAATCGTAAAGTAGCGATCGCCTTGAGTTTCCATCTGAAATGTATCATTCAGACCCATTAGCACCTGATGGGGTTGAGAAAAATCAACCCCAGAGAGAGATTGAGAGCGCAATAAATTCAAGACAGAAACCGATAACAGGGCACTGCCCACCCCATGACCTGCCGCATCCACCACATAAATCACGAGCTGATTTTCATTGAGCCAATAATAATCAAAACAGTCCCCTCCCAATTGACGAGAAGGAATAAACCTCGAATCAATTGAAACAGACTCGTGCAAAGGGCCGGGAAGAAGTGACTTAACATAATCTGCCGCTTCTGTCAACTCTTCTTCAAGTCTCTGTTTAGCCGTTTGTAAATCTTGACTGAGTTGGTGCAGTCGTAAACCTGCCCGCACCTTCGCCCGTAACTCATTCACCTCAATGGGTTTAGACAAAAAATCATCTGCCCCGTTATCGAGACCCTGAACCCGGTCTTCCACTCCCTCACGGGCCGTCAGCAGCACAAAAAACGTCGTTGTCAAATCAGGATTAGCCTTAATGCGGCGACAAACCTCCAATCCATCCATGCGAGGCATCATCCAATCGCACAAAATCAATCCAGGGCGCAGACTGGCTGCTTGTTCTAAGCCGTCTTCACCATTCGTGGCTACGGTCACATCATACCCTTGATTCTTCAGTGCTTTGGTCAACACTAACCGAAACAAAGGGTCATCCTCTATAATCAAAACTTTGTACATGATTTAAATGTCATCAGACTGGGAGTTGGAAAATCTGACAAAAGTGAGATCGCTTTGATAGCCTATTTGATCGCTTATAAGAGATATGCTGAAAACCCCGTAAATTCATTCCGAGGATGAAGGCGAGCGGGCAGGTTTTAACCTGACCTTATGGTACAATGGGATTCACAGGAATGGTAATTAACCTGTATAAAAACCTAAATGCCTAACGGCAATCTGTACCTGGGCAATTGAAGATATGGGGTTCTATTCCATTGTTCTAGTTTTCCCCTAGGAATAGGTAAAATCTTCAAAGGGGCTAGACAACACAGGATTGAAATAAAAACCAATTTTGGAATGATCCAACTACCGAGGGGCACTCGGAAAGTAACGCTTGAGGAGAGACCTACCTCTGGATTGAATTTCGCAAGGGATTTAGTCTAAGTGGACTCGTTGAACCAAGAATCTCCGCATCCAATGGCCGGGGAATGTCAAAAGCAGAAGCACCAAACCCGCAATTGAGTAAGAAGCGTGACCCTCGATTTAGCGTCCGTCTCTATCTTACTGATTCCAAACCAACGGTTATGATGAAATGATAGCCTTTGGGTTCGCGGGTTCAAGGGTTTGAATGCTTCTTTACCTGTGCTGATTGCCTGATTTAAGGGTTATACCATTGAAATTGCCCCATAGAGCTTATCTGCAAGTTCATTCTAATGGCCAGGCTTTATCCCATGCCTTGGCCTGGTTTGAAGAGCTTAAGCCTCCCTCCCTACCCATTCCTAAAGACACCTGGATTGAGTGTCAAACTGCATTTTATGAAGGATTAACCAATGCTGTTCGACATGCCCATCATCATTTGGCTAAAGATACGACTATTGATATTGAAGTGATCTTAGCTGCTGATTCAATCACCATATCGATTTGGGATTATGGCCAAGGCTTCGATATTGAGCAATGGCTCAGAACCCAACCTCGCCCAACTCCTGACCAGGAAGGGGGACGGGGTTGGTTTATGATGTCCGATATCGCCGATCGCCTCAGCTATACTCATACAGAGGATCGACGCAATTGTTTGAAGTTAATTAAATACTACTAGAGCAGCTAGAGCAGCAAGCTTTAAAATTGGGGCGGATCAAGTGTAGTGCCATATCTCAGCTAGTCTCCAAAACACCAGATAAATAAGGAGACGATGAGGGTTATCAGTAGCCAAGGGGAAAGAGAGAGGCTTTTCAAAAGACTGATGGCTTCTAGTGCTATGAGTTCACTGCCGAAGTATCCGGCCATTAAGACGATGAGCAAAATCAGGATGGGCATTGATTGCTTTTAGGTTCAGGAAAAGATGACTCGATTTCACTTTAACTTAACGCCAATCGCTTGGGTAAACTGGCCACTAAACGTTAAGATCTACAATGATCTGTTTGATGAAGCGTTGGATACTTTCAATCGTGCTAAGTAATCTTGTTGCTGACTTCCGTATCATCTTCGATCGCGATCCCGCTGCCCGAAATTGGCTGGAAGTCCTGTTTTGCTACCCTGGACTACAAGCGCTACTGTTTTATCGCTTGGCCCATTGGCTCCATGTACTGGGACTTCCGTTTATTCCCCGGCTGATTTCCCATCTGGCTCGTTGGTTTACGGGTATTGAAATTCACCCAGGAGCGACCATTGGTCAAGGAGTCTTTATTGACCATGGTATGGGTGTGGTGATTGGAGAGACGGCGATCGTCGGAGACTATAGTCTAATCTATCAAGGGGTAACTCTGGGCGGAACGGGTAAGGAAAGTGGTAAACGCCATCCTACCCTGGGCGAAAATGTAGTGGTGGGTGCGGGAGCTAAGGTTCTCGGTAATTTGTTAATTGGAAATAATGTCCGCATCGGTGCGGGATCGGTGGTCTTGCGGGATGTCCCTTCCGATTGTACGGTGGTGGGTATTCCAGGACGTATTGTTTATCGTTCTGGGGTTCGGGTTAATCCCCTAGAACACGGACGACTGCCAGATGCGGAAGCAGAGATGATTCGCACTTTGGTAGACCGAATTGAGCAATTGGAAGAACAGGTGCATTCGCTTCAGGAAAGTAAGGGCGTTAGCCTAGAGAGCCAAGGTGTTAGTTCAGCGAGTTGGGATTCCTGGAATCAGTCTGTTGTGCAGGAGGAGGAATTAGAGTCCCCATCCCATCGCTCTAATTACAGCAATTGTGCCCTGAAGGATCGAGCGCTTGAAGAGTTTTTAGATGGATCGGGGATTTGAAGCAAGGAGTCATGGGCGATCTCTTAAGGATTGAGGGATCGCTCGCTCCAATCACCATCCGGTTGCAACTGATAGTGTATCCTTTGTGGAGGAGACTCTTGTAAATCAACAAGATCGACTTCAATGGGCTGGAATAGGACTAGGACAAAATTGGGTAAGGGAGTCTCAGGATTGGGATACGTTCCTGGAAAACCGTTTTTGTCTCGGTTGGTTCCACAAGCGGGCCAGGTAAATTGTTGCCGAGTGGCATCCGAGAGCTGTTGCCAAACTTGGCTTCTTTTTGACAGAAGAAAAGAATTATCAGTATTTTCATCAATACAAGTGGTTTGGGCTGAAATCCTAAATTGCTGGCGTGTGAGGCTGAAATACCAACAAATTTCGGCCCAAGGACTGTGATGCAATTGATGTATTTTATCGCTGCGGTTATCAGTGACGATTTGGAGTTGATGGGTGGAGTCGAGAAATCCTCGAAATACAACACTCCGATTGGCGGGTTTCCCGTTGGAGCGGATGGTAGCCAATTGAAAGTAACGGGATTCTGGACGATCTCGGCGATCCTTTAAGGCTTGCTCTAGGAGCGATCGCCAGGGGGGACGATGGGAAAATGAGGCGGACATAGGGAAAGGAAGACACGGAAAATGGGATTATTTTAGCGAATTTATGGCGATCTGAGGCTCCATCATCCATCTATTATTGGCAGCAGATATCAATTGGAGCTAAACCCGTTGAGGTTATACAAGCCTGTTGTTTAATTTGGTCTTGACATTCAGGAACGGATAAACGTTGACCCATAGCGATGACTAAAGCTTGATAGGCCTCCCACTGGTTTTCAATTAAGGTTCGGGCTTGTAATTTAGCCCATTTTTGCTTAGGGGTAAAATCAACAGTTGTAGGGGAATAGAGTTTCAAGAGCATGTTGAGGTTTTGTCGGTCATCTGCTCCGCCTTCAGCATTACCATGAACGAGTTCTTCGGCTGCAACACCGGCCATCCATAGGAGACAATAGCGGTCGATCCATTGTTGGGTGAGAGCTGTGGATTTAAGTTGTTCAGTTATGGCTTCTCGATCGAAACTTACGCCTGCTTGTCCTCGTTGCCCCGCTCTCAGGGCTTCCCAGGGATTGAGGGTATAGCCAGTAATGGGAATATCGAGAAGAGTAGCGACGAGAAAATGACCGGCTTCGTGGTGTAAGAGGCGATCGCGATATGCAGGCGATAAACTGGCAATTAAGCCTAACCCTAGATTACTGCCTTGGCCTTGCCATTGGAGGCTATCGATCGCCATAAATCCCAAAATTCCAAAGGCTATTATTGCTGGAATTGCTGGATTTAAATGGATTATGGGCCCCAATAGACTCGACAGGGTTAGGGTAAAAACGGCGATCGCGATCAAATTTAAGCTCAGTTGATTCATGAATTTCTCTCGATAACGAATAATTTCTCCTTATTCCTCTGATGCTTCGTCAATCTTGAACTCCTCTCGCGCTTTATAAAACGTTTCCAAACTATGGCGATCGCCGACAAAACGCCAGTGCCAGGGTTCATAGCTAATGCCTTGAGGATTATTCCGGGGAAAGGACAACTCAAAACTATAATAAGCGGCATTTTCTTCTAACCACTTAAAAGCAGAAGTATTCTCAAACTCTGGAGAAAAATCAACTGCCGGTACATAGCCATCGCCAATATCGATGGCATACCCAGTATGATGCTCACTATAACCTGGAGGAGCGCTTACTTCTGCCCGTTGAGTTGCGACTTGTCCCCGTTGAGCTTTAACGTCAAAAAATAAATACTCCTGATCGTTTAAGCTACGAAAGGCAGACAAAGGAACCAACACCACTCCATCTCTTTGGGCTGCATTCACCATCTGTTGGAACTTAATCGCTGCCATTTTTCGTAATTGTAAACTACCATCAGCGGTAATCGCCATTAAGTCATCCACTGGGGCTTCTTCATAAGCCAAATGACCGAGTAAGTTCCCCTGATCGGGCGTTGTTGGGTTGTCAGCTTCTTCAGCTCCATCTTCACCCAACTCGTTGGTTTCTGTGGCTGAGGATAGGGGAACTCTAGACTCTGAGGCAGTGTTTGGGGTAAGGAAATTACTGCTGAAAATGAAAATACCGGTGCTGAGGGCGATCGCCACTCCTGCAAATCCGATCCACATTCCGCGCCCAGAACCCGATGAAGCAGCTTCTTGCACCTCAGCCACCGGTACAGGAGTATCCCGTAAAGCTTCTGGGATATCATCGGTAATTACTTCTTCCTCCTGGGAGGTGAAAAAATTGGGTAGATTTTCACTCATCGGTGACTTACTCCAACACGGAATTATTCTTCTTAACCTTACCAAAGATTAGGGATTTAGATCCAAATCAAGATAATTAAAGCACAAAAACACACGGACAAATTGATGCTTTTAGGGCGAATTTCGAGCGACCTAGAGCGATCCAAATCACTTGAGAAGAGCGATATCAATCACAGTTAAAATGCTAGATATCGTTGATAGTAAAGTGAAGATGACTCGTGTATGGACTGATTATGTTAAGAAAACACCAAATCCTACCTGGAGCGATATCCGAAATTCTAGTTTCTGCACGAGAAACGGGGGTGTTAACTCTGGCCGATCGCTATGGTCTTATGGCTGCTACCTTAGATGAACACTTAACGGAAGAAGATGAGCGATCGATGAATCGGTTATTGCGATCGGTGATCAAAGGAAAAGTGAAGATCAGCCCTGAAATTTCGGCGGTTTATTATCCTCCTTACCCCACGTTATTTCATCGCACCAATGCGGTTTATGTCTCCCCCAAGTCTTCTGTCGCCTGAGAATTCATGTGAGTTTGTTTTTCGGCTTCTAGTTTAGGTTGAATATAAAGATTTTCCAAGAGGGTTGCCCCCCCTGCCACCCAAGGGGGCACAATTAAGGCCCCAATAATTCCTAAGACTTGAGTTCCACCAAGGACGGCTAGTAATTGATAGAGAGGATGAACGCCTACCGATGAGCCAACCAGGAAGGGATCGAGAATATAGGTTTCTAGATTTTGAATAATCACAAAAAATAATAACACCCATAAGAATGCCCAGCCCCCGGAAGCGATCGCCACGACGAGGGCGGGAATAGCGCCTAAAACTGGGCCGATAAAGGGGATTAGGTTGGTGACTCCGGCGATCGCTCCTAAACCGAGGGAAAATTCACGTAATCCCAGGATACCCAAGCCTAGAGTCGTGAAAATGCCTAGGATAAAAGAAACGACTAACCGACCGCGAATATAGCTACCCATACGGTAACTAATAGTGGGAATTTGGCCCGCAACCTTGGTGTCCCAAGGTTCAGGAAGTAGACGCACCAAACTATTAATTAAAGTTTGGCTATCGGCGACCATATAACCGGAAATAAAGAAAGATAAAATTAAGCTAAAAACTCCTCCAATAATGCCTCGCGTAATGCTATACGATCGCAGTACCAATTGTTGACTTGAGCGGATCAGCCAACTGGTGATTTGTTGAAAATCTACAAGTTCAAGGAGTTCAGGAGGTGTATTTGTCCAATTGTTGAGTGAATCTTCCGCTAATTGTAAGAGGACATCAGCATAGGAGGGGAGTTTTTGCAGCAAACGCTCAATTTGCTGAAAGACAGTTGGGCCGATTAATAAGCCCAGACCTGTTAATCCAAAAAGCAGGGTAAGATAAACTAAAATTACACCTAACCATCGGGGAATGCGTAAGTGTTCCGCCGCATCTACTAAGGGAGCAATAGAAGCGGCAAGCACAATCGAAATCATTAACAAAAGCACGAGTCCCCGTAATTGCCAAAATAAGACAATTAACAAAACCGAGAGTAGGGTTAATAGGAACGTGGATAGGGAAAAAGCAATCCGTTGTTCGCGCATAACTAGGGAATAGGGAATAGGGAATAAGGAATAGGGAATAGGGAATCGAAAAAACCCAATTTTCCCGCTTTAGGACGTTAATTGCGATGCCATTGGGTGATGCCACCGGGTTGATCGATCAGGATAATGCCTTGGCTTTGTAAGTCATCGCGAATACGATCGGCTTCGGCAAAGTTTTTGGCTTTGCGGGCGGCTTGGCGAGCGGAGATTGCTTCTTCAATTTCGCGATCGCTCAGTTGCGATCCTGGAGACTCAGGTGTTCCCTCCGGTTCCACTTCTAACCCCAACACTTGAGAGAGGGTAACTAAGGTTTTCCATTGTCGATATAACTGCTCTGGATCGACCTCCGTTTTACCTTCATGAACCAAGCGATTATTTTCTCGGTTCAATCCTTTGGCTAATTCAAATAATACGGCTAATCCGCCTGATGTATTCAGGTCATCATCCATCGCACTGTTGAAAATCGCCACACTTTCGGGGTTGAGATCTTCCCGGTTGACTCGCTTGTTGAGATCCCATGCCCAGGTTGACCCCTGTTTATAGCCAAAGGATAATCCCTCTTTGAGGGTATTCCAAGCACTTTGAGCCGAGGCGATCGCCTCCGCGGTAAAATCAATCGGTTTACGGTATTGGGCCTGAAGCACAAATAACCGGAGTGCCATTGGTTCTGGCCCCTCTTCCAAGTCCAACAAATCCCGAATCGTCGTAAAATTACCCAAAGATTTGGACATTTTTACCCCATTCACCGTCACAAACCCATTGTGTAACCAATAGTGAGCCAAGGGTTGACCCGTCACTACTTCCGACTGCGCGACCTCATTCTCATGGTGGGGAAACACCAGATCTGCACCCCCACAATGGATATCAATCGTCTCTCCAAAACACTCCCGTATCATTGCCGAACATTCAATATGCCATCCAGGGCGACCTTTTCCCCAGGGAGAGTCCCAACTCGGTTCATCGGGTTTTGCGCTTTTCCATAGGGCAAAGTCAAAGGGGTCTTTTTTCTTTGTGTCTTCTGCACTTTCTCCTACTCTTCCCGATGCTCCCGCTTGCATCTGGTCAAACTTGCGCCCGGAGAGCTTCCCATAGTCCTGAAACTGATGTACTTGGTAATAGACATCGCCCTCGGAAGCATAGGCATATCCTTTGGCTTCTAATTCATGGATCAGGCGTAAAATGCCATCCAGGGTATGGGTTGCCCTGGGATATTCATCGGCTTCCAGGACATTGAGGCGAGCCATATCCTCAAAGTAGGTTTGGGTATATTTTTCAGAGACTGCTTCCATGGTTAACCCAGTTTCTCTAGCACGTTTGAGAATCTTATCGTCAATATCGGTAAAATTCTGTACGTAGCGTACTTGATAGCCTCGCCATTGCAAATAGCGCCGCAGGGTATCCCAAGCAATGTAAGACCGTGCATGACCGAGGTGACAGTAGTCATAAACGGTGACTCCACAACAATAAATCCGTACTTTCCCTGGTTCTAGGGACTCGAAGGGTTGTTTACTGCGCGTGAGGGTATTGGTCAACGTTAGGGTCATGGGGCGATTGCACACTCTTTAAGGGGTCAGCCCTCATCATACCAAATCTGGTTTTATTCCCGCGATCGCAGAGAAAACAATCAAGGGGTCGTTGGTGGAATAACTTGAACATAGGGATAATTGAGTATTTTCCGATCAATCGTCACAATAGAAGCATCAGATAATCTGGCTGTGGCAACAATGATTCTATCTGCTGGATCTTTGTGAAAATCACCGGGTGAGGATTATTTACTTACAATTCCAAGTTAATACATAATCCAATCCGTAAACTGTAGAATTCATAGACCGTCAAGCGATCGCCCTAAAGTAGACCTCGATAGCGGATAAACACTAGAATCACTGCCCATGAGCCTAAAGCCACTTTTAGGGCAACTAAGATATTCAGAACCGGAATCATACCACCGCTTAGGAGTGTACCTAACTCTCCTTGGGGGAGTTGTAGACCGACTAATACGATCGCGGCTAATACAATAAAGACTAAAACGGAAATCTTTTCCCAGGTGGATGCTCTCCAACGTTCATAAATCTCTTCCATCCGTTCGGAAGGCGAGGTAATCGCAATTAAACCGATCGCCGTTCCACCCGCGACACCGGCAGCAAATCCGCCTCCTGGACTCAGATGGCCTCGGATGGCTAACTCGATACAGACCAAAGCGGATATAGTTGCACCTAAACGAGCTAAAACGATCGAAGGTTGGTCGGTAAACTGGCGAACTATGGCTGAAGGTTGCTCATTGGCTAATAAGAATTTTGCTCCCATAATGGCGATCGTAAACACCACTACTTCAAATATCGTATCGTAGATCCGATTTCTAAAGATAATTCCGGAAACAGCGTTGGGGATGCCACTATCTGCAACCACAGACTCGACAATCGAAATCTCGCCCCCCTCGAATGTGGGATCTTGCATCACTAACATTTTGACTAAAAAGATAATGCCTGCTACCAAATAAAGCCATTTCATCTGCTGTTTTTCCTCCACGGATCGCCATTTCGCTTGAACTTTGCCATGAATTGGTCAAGGGGCCCCTTGTTCGTCTTTTGCCTAACCCTACACATGATTTTTCATCGATAAACTGGTTACTTCACTGGGTAATTCAGTCTGCATAATCTCATAAAGTCGCTCTACCCGAATGGTTGTATGGTAGGGTTTTGTCTCTTGACTGGCTGAAGAGGAAATACAAGTGGCGTGAATTTCCTTATCCATCAGCGCCTGATGTAGACTGGCATCATCGCTATAGGAAACCAGATCTAGGCGCATATGATATTTATCTAAGGTTTTCTGTAAGCTGTTAATTAAGGCTTCAAATTGGGGATTTTCCTTCTCCATGTCTTCAGAAATCGTGCCCAGACGCATCACTAAAGACGATCGCACAGCTACCGCATATAAAGTAATGGCTAACATTGTCCCCACTAGAGCTTCTGTTAAGGCCACATCTGCCCCACCTAACACGGCATACACCAGTGCTGCTACAGCTCCCAAGATCCCCCGAATGACTAGGGCATGGTAGGGATTCTTTTGCAGAACCACTAGACCTGCGGCTAATGGCAATAGGGCAACAATTAATAATAGAGAGATATCAGTCGTCATCATTTCCCCCACTGGAACAAGAGGCTAAAACATATCCTATCGGTAATAGAGAGATTATGGCACTCAAATACAACAATCATTGCCAAACCATCCAGAATAGAAACAACAACATTAAATTCATCATGCCGATCAGATGGTCAAGCGTTTCGAGCGTCTGAGGGAGTTTAACGGTTGAGTTACGAAAGATGATGAAGTAGGCAAGCCAACCCAGGGCGATCGTGACGAGGGGTTTGGCTATGTTTGCCAGGGTATAGGTCTGATAATTAAAGGCGTTTGCGCCGATGAGTCCACTGATTAAAATGACCACTGCCAACCAGAAACCGATGGATAGCTTTTGAGTGTCCTCTTCTGACCTTTCATGGGGCAAAAAGATGAATTGTCCATAGACGGTTGCTGTTCCCACGGCAGCGCAACTCATGCCCAGCATTTGCCAAGGGATCAGGTTTTTCAGGGTTAGGACTTTAGCGCCAAAACCGGCAAGTAGGGGACAACCACAGATGGATAAACTTGCCAAGTTGAGGGCGATCCACAGGGAATTGGCCATGGGTTTTTGTTGCAATTCTTTTAGGTTACGACTGGGTAAGTTACCCCCAATTAGGAATAGGGCAGATTTGGCCAGTCCGTGGGTAAGAGCATATAATCCTCCCACTTCCGGGGCTACAAGGACAAAGCCCAATTGGGAAATTGTACTCAAGGCTAACATGCGTTTGATGTCTTTTTCAAATAGGGCATACCCTACACCTAATAGGGCAGTAGCTACGCCAAAGAAGCGTATGATGGGGTCAATTTCTTCTAAAGTCAGGGCGCAGCGCACTAGGGGAAAGGCTGCAGTTTTGACGACGACTCCTGAGAGGATGGCAGAAACAGGGGTTTCTGATTCTGAGTGTGTCAGGGGTAACCAGAATCCGGGGACAAAGATACCGCCTTTGGCTAGAAGTGCGAGGAAGATCAGGGCAATGGCTTCAGCGGGAGCGTTGATTAAACCGGTTAAAGCGAAGGAGTTGTTTGCTTTATAGACGAGGATGGCTCCAACTAAGTACAAGAGCATGACGGTATTACTAAGCAATAGATACCGCAGTCCTATCCAGATGGCGCGATCGCTTCTTGGATAGGAAATCAGCAGAAATGCGGCGATGGTCATCACTTCTATGCCGACATAGATACTCAGCCAGTCAGCACAGACAAAGACTGAGTTGATACTGCCCTGTAAAACCATAAGCTGAGTATAAAAGAAGGCGCTTTTGTTACTCCGCCAACAGTAGAGCAGCACCGCTACACAGACGAAAGCATTAGTTAAGATAAAGAAGGCACTCTGTTGATCGGCGATCAGGGTAACTCCGAAATTATCGAGCAATTCCAGGACAATGGGTTCGGGTTGCTGAAATACGAAGGTCGCATAGGCAAACGAGACTAGGGTCGTCCCAAAGGCCAGAAACCAATCGAGCCTTGGTAGGAGATAAATTCCTAAGCCAACAATCAAAGGGAGGAGAAGCCAAGCGATTGTGAGGATGGTCATGGTGTGTAGTTTTTCCCAATCTCCTTGGTTTCTAATAATGCCACCGGTACGGACCCATTATGATGTTATGTATAATACCCAATCTACCAGAGTGGAAAATAACCAGAAAAGGCCAGAGGGTCATGATTAAATATCACTCGTCATCATTTCCCCCACTGGAACAATAGGCTAAGACATATCCCAAAACGGTATTCCAAATGGCGAGAGAAATAATACCCAATACCAGTAAGGGCCATTCTCTGGGAATTTGCAGGAGCAAACCGATAATCATACTCATGGAACCGAGGGTATCAGCGACAGAGAGACTATGGAGTTTAAAGAGAACGGAGCGATCGCCAATTAAAGGAAAGGTTCCCCAAAACCAGAACACTATCCCCACTCCCATACAGATATAACTCAAGGTTGTAATCATCCCTCCCCCACTCGTTTAATTACATGAGCTAACAACATTAATGCTGCATTCCCTACACTTAAGATGATGATGCCAACCACACCTAGCATTAAATCATCGCGTAATACCGAGACAATTAAAATCATCATTGAAGTTTTGGTCGCAATGCTAGCAAAGGCCAACATTTTCTGCCAAATATCACTATCTTGACAAGCCTCATACATGGGAATTAACAGTGCAAAAATCATCAAAACCAAAATTACAGTCATCTTTTAAAAGTCTCCATCCCCATATCTCTAAGTCTCCCGATCTCTGTGTCTGTGCCTCCTTCGACTCCACTCAGGGAGCGTTTGTCTCTGTGCGTCCCCGCCTTCTTCGTCTCACCCAATGAACTTCATACGACCCCCTAGCGTGATACTTCACCACGATGGTTTTGGGGGTAAAGGTAATTACGAAAATATCTAAAAAGATCAATCCGGGAGTCCGGTTGGGTTTAACTTGCTCCAGGGTGGTTTCTTCTTCTTGATGGGGACGAACCATCAACTCGATCGCTTCTATATAAGCTTGAGGAATGGCGACCGCAATCTCCCAAAGAGCGTGTAACCAATCTTTGAGGACTGCTCCAGCAGTCACCGATCGCGGTAAGATCAACGCCACTGCTATACCAATAATGATATTAGCCCGGCTCAGATCGGAGGTGAGCAAAAACCAGATGGTCAATCGTAGTATCAGATCCAGATATCCAATCATGCCCACACCATCCAGAACAGCAGCAACAACATTAAACTCATCATCCCCATGAGATGATCGAACTGTTCCAGCATTCGGGGCAGTTTGACCGTTGCGTTGCGGAAGATGAGAAAGTAGGCAACCCAACCGAGGGCGATCGTCACCAGGGGTTTAACAATATTGGTTAGGGTATAGGCTTGATAATAGACTACGTTTGCTCCCACCAGTCCTCCAATCAAGACCACGACAGCTAACCAGAAGCCAATGGATTGCTTTTTATCCTCTTCTTTTGCCGCTTGATGGGGTAGAAAGATGAGTTTGGCAAAGGAAATAGAGGTTCCCAAGGCAGCAATATTCATGCCGATGATTTGCCAAGGCATTAGGGTTTTCATCGTGAGGACTTTCGCGCCAAAACCGGCAAGTAGGGGAAAACCGGAGATGGAAAAACTGGCCAGGGTTAAGGCAATCCACATGCGATTGGGAATGGGTTTATGTTTCAATTCTTTTAGATTACGACTCGGTAAATTCCCTCCAATTAGGAAAAGGGCAGATTTCACCAATCCGTGGGTGAGGGCATAGAATCCTCCGACTTCGGGGGCTGCGAGGATAAAGCCCAATTGGGAAATGGTGTGAAAAGCTAACATCCGTTTGATGTCTTTTTCAAATACGGCATAGCCAACTCCCAATACGGCAGTGCCCACGCCAAAGAAGCGCACGATGGGTTCAATGTCTTCTAACATCAGGGCACAACGTACGAGGGGAAAAACGCCTGCTTTCACCACTACCCCTGAGAGCATCGCAGAAACGGGGGTTTCGGATTCCGAGTGCGTTAGGGGTAACCAGAGTCCAGAGATAAAAATACCGCCTTTGGCAAGCAATCCGAGGAAAATTAAGGCAATGGCTTCGGTTGGAGCATTGCTTAGGCCAACAAAAGCAAAGGAGTTGTTGGCTTGATACACTAGGATTGCTCCCACAAGATAGAAGAGCATAGCCACATTACTGACAAATAGATAGCGTAGCCCTACCCAAATGGAGCGATCGCTTCTCGGATAAGTAATCAGGAGAAATGAGGCGATGCTAATGACTTCTAAGGCGACATATAAAGTAATCCAGTCCGCACAGATAAAGGCTGAATTTACACTACCCTGTAGGATGATGAGCTGAGTATAAAAAAAGTAACTTTTATTGCTTCGCCAACTGTAGAGCAACACTGCCATACAGACTAAGGCATTGGTTAAAACAAAGAAGCCAGTCTGGCGATCGGCGATCAGGGTTACCCCAAAACTATCCAGGAGTTCCAGGGGAATGGGTTCAGGTTGCCGAAATACAAATGTGGCATAGGCAAGGGAGACGAGAGTTGCCCCAAAGGCTAGAACCCAATCAAGCCTCGGTAGGAGGTAAATCCCTAATCCAACAATAAAGGGAAGTGCAAGCCAGGCGATAGTTAAAAAGTTCATGGTGTATAGTTTTTCTCAATCGCCTTGGTTTCTAATGTGGGGTTATCTTTTGCCAGTTTCATCACTCCCACAAGCATCAGCGCTTGAATCGAAAAGCCAATTACAATTGCCGTTAAAATCACTGCTTGTGGTACAGGATCGGCATATTCAACGGTTTTGGTGGGATCGAGAATAGGGGTAAACAGCCCTTCTCGTGAGGCGATGAAGATATAATAGGCGATCACTCCGGTACTCATTACGTCCATGGAGATGATCTTCATAACAAGGTTCTTTTTCAGGATAATGCCGAAAAATCCGAATAATAGGGTGATTAGGATGCAGGCTTGTAACATCGACAGGGCTTAGGGGGTCAGGGAAATGGGCTATGCTCTGGAAAGCTTTTTAATAAGAATACACAATTTCTGGTCGTTGAGAACCATTAGGGACTTAAGTTATTCGTAAGGAAAACCATTGGTTATCATTGATGTAGCGATGATGTAGCGATCGCCTCTCCATTACCGATTACCAAGACAAAACCCTTTTAAGGTAAACTCTATAAACCAATTGGTTCTCAATCTTGAAGCTTTTCCATGAGTACGCCCACCCTTCCTATTTCGCGAAAAAAGCTATGGTTAGCTGCCATTAAACCACCCATGTATAGTGTTGCTGTCATTCCCATTGGAGTAGGCAGTGCCGTTGCTTTTGCGGAAACAGGAAGCTTCAATTGGGCAATTTTTATCACTTTTATTACGGCAGCTATCCTCATTGTAGCCTGGCTGAACTTAACTAATGATGTATTTGACTCTGAAACGGGAATCGACGTTAATAAACACCATTCTGTTGTTAATTTAACCGGCAATAAGACCTTAGTCTTTTGGATCGCCAATGGACTCTTAGCGATCGCTGCCCTAGAATTGATCTTGATTGCCTGGTGGCAACATAATCCGATGATTCTAGAACTAATTGCCTTAGCGGTTTTTCTGGGCTATACCTATCAAGGACCGCCCTTTCGTTTGGGTTATTTAGGTTTAGGAGAAATCATCTGTTTTATTACGTTTGGCCCCTTAGCTGTTTCTGCTGCATATTACTCCCAACATGCCACTTGGTCAACTGCTAGCCTGAAGGCATCCATTATTATTGGCCTTACCACCAGTATTATTTTATTCTGCTCCCATTTCCATCAAGTGGAAGACGATATCGCCGCTGGAAAACGCTCTCCCATTGTCCGTATTGGTACAACAAAAGGCGCTCAACTGCTGTTGGCTGCTTGTGTAGCTGTTTTTGCGGCGATCGCCCTTTTCACTATTGAAGGATATTTCCCCCAATGGGCAGCCTTAAGTTTCCTCAGTATCCCCGTTGCCGTGCAACTATGTCACCATGTTCTAACTTATCATGACCAACCGGAACAAGTGAAAAACTGCAAGTTTATTGCCGTTAATTTTCACTTTATCAGTGGAGTTTTATTGGGTTTAGGATTTATTTTAGGATAGGTGATATAGCTTTGAATCATATGTAGTTAATAATTTTCGTTTACCAAATTGATTCCAGATTTAATATAAATCCAGGTAAAACTGTCTCTCCAGACAACCGATCTGGAGCGTCTAACACTTCAACTTCTTGATTCGGACGATAAACTTCCACTTTCCGCGATAAAGGAATAATAAGCCAGGCTAAACGAGTGCCATTGTCTAGATATTCTTGCATTTTCTGTTGCGTCACTTTTAAACTGTCACTTGGGGACAGTAATTCGATCGCAAAATCTGGACACAAGGGAAGAAACTTCTGCTGTTCTGCTGCGGTTAACTGTTGCCAACGCTCTAAGGGTATCCAAGCAACATCTGGAGAGCGTTCTGCATCGTTGGGTAACTTAAAGCCAGTAGAGGAATCGAAAACTATACCCAGTCTGCTTTGCCCATTCCATACCCACAGTTGTGCTGTGATTGCGGCATTACACTTTCCTGTTTCTCCTCCTGTTGGTGACATGATAATTAAATCTCCATTGGCATTGCGCTCAAATTGCAAGTTCTGATTGTCCTGACAGAGTTGGAAAAATTGCTCGTCAGTCATTGTAATCGAGTCTAAGTTGAGTGTATAAGCCGTCATAGTGTGTCGAGGGTGAGGAATGGGTAATCGACGAACTGTTGTTTGAATCGTTATAAACTAAACTTCACATAATCGCTCAACCAAGCAATCACTTCTTCTCCTAAGCGCACGTCATTTAAGCGGTCAATTTCCCGAATACCGGTGGGACTGGTGACATTAATTTCCGTCAAATAGCCGCCAATGACATCTAATCCAACAAAATAGAGGGCATTTTGCTGTAAAACTGGGGCTAATTGGGAACAAATCTCTTGTTCTCGGTCGGTGATTTCTGTCTTTTCTACTTCTCCACCGACGGCCATATTATTGCGGAATTCTTCAGTTCGGGACACCCGATTGACTGCACCAATCGGCTCTCCATTGAGGAGAATAATTCGTTTATCTCCGTCCTTGGCTGCTGGTAAAAATTGCTGTACCATCACTGGTAATGTCCCGTTTTGGGTACTGAGTTCAATCAGGGAGTTGAAATTGCGATCGCCGCTCTCCAATATCAGAATCCCTTCCCCCGCTTTGCCTCCCAGGGGTTTCATGATTGCTTTTCCGTGAGTTTGGACAAACTCGCGAATGGCGGTTTTATCTGCTGTTACCTGGGTTTCGGGGATCAAGTGGGGAAATTGGAGCGCATACATTTTTTCATTGGCATTGCGCAACGCTTTGGGATTATTCAACACCAGGGTTTTTTGCGGGTCAACATAATCTAAAATATAGGTGGCATATAAATAGGAAATCGTCACGGGTGGATCGGTGCGCATAAACACTGCATCCATCTCTTCTAGGGGACGAACAACTGGGTTTTCGACTTGAAACCAGGGATGAGTCGCCACCCAATGATCTTCTTTTAATTCGACTGGGGTTAAGTGGAGCGGAGATAGTTTTGCCCAAGCTTTACCGGATCTGACTTCTAAGTCTTGAGCTTCAGTAATCCAAACGTGATGGCCTAGTTTTTGAGCGGCTTCCATCATCGCCACACTGGTATCATGGCAAGGATCGAGGCGGTGAATGGGGTCGATAATGAAGGCAAAATCCATGGTTTTCAATTAATCATTAAAAATTGGGTTAGTTAGGGAGTTCGGAAACTTGGGGGGAAGTTTGGCCGATTTTGGGTTCGGTTCCGGCTAAGAGGCGTTCGATATTGCTGCGGTGTCGCCAAATGACGTATAAGCCGCCCATAATGCCAAAGATTTCATAGGCGAGGGGTTGGTGGAAGGCTGCCATGAGGGCAGAGACGGCGATCGCCGCACTCATTGAGCCGAGTGATACAATTCGAGTAATGCCAATGATGCTGCCAAACACGGCAAAGGTGAGCAAACCCACCGGCCAATATAAAGCTAACAATACCCCTAAACTGGTGGCGGCTGATTTTCCTCCTTTACTCAAGGATTTTCCTTCGGGTTGATTCCAGATTAACCAAATGGATAAACTATGGCCAAACAGGGCTAAAAATCCGGCTAACACTACTATCCAGGATTGCCCTTGCTCATCTAAAGTCAAAATCTGCCATTGATAGGCAAAGCGCACGAGAAAAATTGCCGCTACTCCTTTCAGAACGTCCACCAATAGCACGGTTAACGCCGCACCTTTGCCTACTATTCGCAATACATTGGTTGCGCCGGTGGAACCCGAACCCGATTCGCGAATATCAATGCCTTTGAGTGCTTTGGTTAACCAATATCCCGTGGGAATAGAACCCAACAAATAAGCCCCAATCAAGACACCAACGGCGATCGCCCCTTGCATACCTTCACCTCTTTCTCGATCTACTTTATCTAACGTTCTCATCCCACTGTTCCCTTCGACTCCGCTCAGGGAACAGGGAAACCTTACCAATTATCAATCATCGGGGGTGCTTCCGGATTCGGTGCAAAGGCCAACCATAGGGGAAACTGCAACATCGACACGCTCACTTTATCCTCAGACTCATCAATAATAATCAGAGGCAGTTGCTTCTGTTGGGTAATTCGGTCTGCTTTTACGGCTAAGGGTTCAGGTGCTTCAAACATAGTAATCCCTCTGTCCGAGCTAAAATCCATGCGAGAGATACCCAAACAATCCTGTAAACCCCGTCGCCATTCGCCCAAGCGCTCTGGAGTATTGACTAAAATCAACGGTCTGAGGCGATCGCCATATAAACTATAGACGACTGAAATTACCGCCGAGGATACCAAAATATTTTGTAGACGAGACCCCATGGTACGCACTGCACCCCGTCCCCCTTGGGTAAAGAACCACTGGGATACCCGTTCTGCATGGATGGGTTCAAATGTGCGCCGCAGTTGCCAAGCTGGGCCATAATAATCTGGACGGGTGCGATACTGATCCAATAGATGGCGAATTTGCCGCACTTGATCGCCAAACTTCGATTTGGCAAATTGGGGATTTTCTAATTCTGGGGGGCGTTCTGGTTCTCGACGCGATAAGGCTTCGCCTCGCTCGCGCGATCGCATAATCGGCACTTCCACTGGAGCGACGGGTTCGCGAGCCTCTGCCCCTAACTCTATATTTTCCGCCGCACTGGCCAAATCCTGCAAGCTACCGACCAAATAATCCTTAAAGCCTTGAACCCGGATAGCGAGATCCTGGGAAACGCCAGCGAAGCTCGTCCGCATTTCTGCACGGATGCGCTCTGCACGTCTTTCTAGTTTTTCGATCGTAATTTCTAGCTTATGTTTGCGATGTTCTAGCTCACTTAAACCCGCTTGTACCAATTGTCCCATGGCTGATTGCCGGGCTGCCAGTTGCTCTTGCAGGGTTTCGGCTTCCTGTCGCAGTTCCTCCACCTGGTTTTGCAGCGCTTGCTCAGTAAACCGCAGATCCTCAATCCGCGCTTGCCATTCATCCACTTCTTCATCCCTGGGGGGTTCCGAGTCTTGTTCCTCCACTCCTTCACCCTGATCTAGTTTATCTAGTCCCCCGTCTGTGGCTGCTATTTCTTCACGGGGTTCGGGATGATCGGGGGTTTTGGTATCAAGCTGAAGCGGAGGCAAGCTATCTCCCGTTTCACTCTTTTGATTTTCTATGGTTTCATCTTCTGTTTTCCGATCGCCATGGCGATCGCCATTTTCCTCAGTCTCTTGAGAGGCTGAGGGTTGAGGAACGTCAGATTCAGGAACGGGGGTTGAAGAGGTTTCGGGGTTGGAGTCCCAAGGATTCAATGGATCGGTATTCATCAGTTATTCATCAGTTCTACAGGTATTAACGAGAACGGGGACAGCGTTCTTCCAGAGTGCGCTTGAGGGTTGAATAGTCAAAGATTATGGGGACAAAATGGATGCTCTTCACTTCTTTGAAATAGAACAAGATGGGCAATTTGTCCCAGAAAATCTCCCAATTTTGCCAGTCTTGGTAAGGAAATTGGCGAATTTGTTTGTCGGAACGGTAAACCTCAAGAGCCGTTGGAGTAAAGGTGAGCCGGATAGTGGTGGTTTGTAGGGTTAAGAATAACCCAAAGAGGGCGATCGCCCCACCTAATCCAATTTGAACGGCTGCTAGAGGAATCGCCAACAGCACCAGCACCAAGGGTATTCGGTAACTGGGCTTGAGGGTAACCGTTTCTCGGGTGGTGCTTGAGGTTGAAGATGAAAAGGGAGTTGAAGTCATCGGAAGTTCTAAATCATCTATGGTTGACTATTTTATCGTGCCCTGGCTGGTAATGCCCCATCTTCCCCATCCCCGCGTCCCCGTGCTGATTTTTATCAGGGTGGACATCCGCAACCGGAGGATATTTTTTTACTGGTAGAGGTGGCAGATACAACGCTCCATAGTAGATGGGAGTTGAATTTTAGGACAGGACTGGAGATTGGGATTGGTTTTTGAGCATCTTTTGACGCAGGAATACGACCAATACAAACAGGAGATCTAGGGCAATTAAGCTCCCGATAATCAGTTCTGAGCCTCCGGTACTGAAGCCGTAGCTGTGTAATCCAGTTCCGAGGACAAAATTCACGCCATACCAGGCCATGAGGATAGCATTAAAGCTGACGACACTGGCGATCGCCATGCCAAAGTTGCCGAGCCAACCGCCTAATCGACCGTGTAGGGGCACGATGTAGCACATGAGGGCGATTAAGGCCCAGGTTTCCTTGGGGTCCCATCCCCAAAACCGTCCCCAGGAAAAGTGGGCCCAAATGCCACCGAGGATAATACCGGTGGTAAGGAAAAGTACGCCAACTTGGAGGATGGAATAGTTCCAGCGCGAGAGGCGATTGATAAAGTCTTTGGCTGTGGGTTTGAATAGGTAAGCGCCCAGGAGCAGATGACCAAAGCCAAAGGCAAGGGCAAAACTGGCATAACCGAGGGTAATGGTAGGTACATGGACACTGAGCCAAAAGTTATCGCGTAGGACGGGAACCAGGGGTTTAATGCTGGGATCGAGGACAGCCGGGAGGCGATCGCCCAATATCAAGCAGAGGATAGATAGGGGTGCAGCGGACAAGAGGTAATATTTCGCACGATGCAGGAACTCAAAGGTAACGGCGATCGCCGCTATTCCCAAACTCACCCAAATCACTGACTCATACATATTCGTCACTGGGGGTCGTCCTGCGATTTGCATCCGCTCCCAAAACCCATATCCATGCACCGCTAACCCACTGCAAAATAACCCTAATGCTACCCAATAGGCTTGTAACTTTTCCCACGCTAAAGCAAGTAACATCACCAGAAACCCTACACCATATAAAATCCAGGCTTGGGTAAACCAATGCAGTCCATAAAAACGGACTTCTCGCGTTATTTTTTCCCTAGAAGGATAGACTTGGGGACTTAATGCTATCAGTTGCGATTTCAAAGTGGCAACTTGGGCATTTAAATCAGAAATTAAACCCATTTGTATCGCTTGTTTAATTTCACTATAGGTTGCTTGCAATGTCTCGACTTGTTCCGGCGAATAATATTCAGAAGCCTGAGCAATTCCCAACCATTTCCCTTTCGGATCGCTCGGATGGGGAATAATTGGTAGCTGGGTACTGCTAACTGTCTCTAACATTAAGGCTAAACGATCTTCTAAAGTTAATGCTTCCCGTTGATCTCGCGTTAAATCTAGATTCTGCGCTTGATCTTCATGGGCTTGCAAAACAAACGAACTTAAGGGAGAAGAAACCAGTTCCACAAAGGAAAAATATTTCTGTTCTGGATTGAATCCCAGTTGGGTTTTCAAAGGTCGATAACTCAATAGGATAAAGGGTTCTTCGTTCCAGTCTCGGTTATTGAATAATAGGGAAAGATAAGTATTGAGATAATCTAGCTTATCTCCGCTTAAAGGTTGATAGTGCAAACTGCCATGAATTTGAGTTACCGTTTCTCTGGCAACTGTATCGAGGGGCTTTTTGCGTCCATCCAGTTGCACCGCCAGTGTTTTTAGAGAATCATAGCTTGTTTCCGGACTAGAGATTATCCCTTTCCATACGGGAAAAAAGCACAGGAGAAGACCTAATGTTAAGGCGATGAGAAATTTAATTGGATTCATAAGTAAAGTAGTGGACAGTTGACAAGTTTGTGTAAATGTCTGTGGTGGAATTTTTCTGTGTTTATTAACTATTACTAGCGCATACTGTATTATATATGATGTAGACTTAAGTTAATTAATCGAGTCGAATTGATTTGGTATGTCAGGTATGACAGTTACAATTTTGTTGCCACAATTGCATCATTTATCTAGGTAGAATAAATTAAAGATTATTAAGTTTTTGCTTCTCCGATAATCGAAAGAGCATAGAGTATAGCCAACTGAGTCTTACTATCTTGGGCAAAACTCAATTCATCCAAGGGTTCAACAAATTGAATGATCTGATTAGCAAAGCGATAAATATCATGCGGTGTAGGTAGGACAGAAACAGATACAATAAAAGCTGCTTAATTTTCTCCTAAATTAATGATGGGTGATGGATAATCGGTGAGGCTTTTGTGAATAGCCTTACCATAGAACATTGTACCAATACCGACAACGACAAGGGCTGAACCTGTCCAAGTGAGCAAGGTTATCCACAGGGGTTCGCGTTTCACTTGTAGGGTAGATTGGCGTAAATCTCCAGGGTTCCAGGAGGCTTGGGCGATTTTCCATCCCTGATACCAGGTGGGGTGGTTCATCCAGACCGTACGATCGCTGCTAATATGCTGATGAGGGTCTTGAATTTGGATTTTGCTTGTCCACATGGCGACGCTCTCAGAACCTTCATTGCGCTCTACAATAAAGTCTTGCAATGCTACTTGAAAGGGAAGGGAAAAAAGTTTAGGGGTAAATGCTGCCAGAATATCACCATCGGGTGCAGGAATGGCGGTGGGTTCTCCCCAGGGGAGCCAGGTTTGGGTTCCTGTTTCTGTTTTGACTAGGATAGCGGGAGTACCTTGCACGCTGCGATCGCCAACCGGTACAATTTGACGGTCAATCTCAGCATGGGTAAGCTGCTCTTCTAGAGTAATTTCAAAGTCTGCCCAACCCAGTGCAATCGGTTCATTCAGTTTTAGAATACCGGATTGGAAGCCTTGAGAGGAATGGGTAGCATAATAAAGTTTACCGGATGAAGTGGCGATCGCCTGAAAATAATTCCCCTCTGAAGTATCAGCCAGTGCCGTAACCTTCTCCCGCACTGTTTCCTCACTCTCCACAACCATCAGCCTCAACTCAGCCGGCCCCAAACTTACCCTACGATAAGGTAGGGGTGCAAACCCTAACCATTGTTCCACCTCTTGTCCCATTCGCGCACTGGTTAACCGCACCTTCAAAGCCACATTATTCGTGCCTCCTCCCTCCTTAAAGCGAACGGTTTTCACCGTATTTTCCGCATAACCTAACAAAGAAAGTCCCAGAACTGAAGAAGGAGAAATAGAGCCATCGGGACGGATAAAAATATCCCTTTGTTCAGCTTCACCTTCAGGAGTCATCACTTCTAATAAATCTCCCTCAACCCGAATCTGATTATTGCCCGCTAGATCTTCTCTTAACGGTAGCATTCCCTCCAAACTCAAATGAATAACTCCCGCCGAGCCTACAATAATCAAAACCAGTCCAATATGAGTTAAAGCAAATCCCGCTTTACGAGAGCCTCGCCAAGGATAGCGCGTGAGTGCCGAAATTAATAAATTGACTGCCAGCAGGAACATCAACATCCCAAACCAAGGACTTTTATAAATCAGATGTTGGACCACAGTCGAGCCAACTTGAGACTCATAAATTGTCGCTCCGATTAAAATAGCAACAATACTAGCCAGAAGGGGAACAGCAAACTGGATCGAGCCAAAGAACCGGATCAAAGGCGTATTCATCTTAACAGTTTCAAGAATGATCAAAGGGTTTTCTTATTGTCTACCTTACTGGTTTGAGAAGATCCGGTTGTATTCAGGATGACAGAAGTAGCATAAACGGGCAATTAAGCGATAAGCTAGAAGTTAAGTTTTGTCATCTATTACCTTAATTTTATGAGTTTATTCACAGCCGAAGAAGTTATCAACCAACTCCAGGACGGAGAATCTTTTGTTAGGGCTGAATTAAGCCGGATTAATCTCGAGGGTTGTATTCTTGATGATGGTGATTTTAGTCAAGCCTATCTACGAGGGGCAAATTTATCTAGGGCCTTTTGTCAAGGGACAAACTTTTCTGAAGCCAACTTGATGTTAGCCAATTTGACCGAAACTAATTTAGTGTGTGCTAAATTATTCCATGCTGAACTCAATGGAGCTTGTTTAAACAGTGCCAATTGCCGATCTATTGATGCTCGTTATACGAAACTTTATGGTGCAACTTTAGATCGCTTGAATGGTGTTGATGCTGATTTTCATAAGTCAGACCTGAGAAAAATCAAAGCTCAGAAAGCTAATTTAAATTCTGCCAATTTAACCCAAGTTAATCTGACTTCTTCTCAGTTGACGCAGTGTAATCTTACTGAATCAGTTTTGCGCTCGGCTATTTTAGAAAACGCAGATTTAAGTGACAGTTTTTTGATAGATGCTAATTTAGAAAAAGCTAATTTGCATCGGTCTATTTTTTTAAGGAGCAAGGTACACAACTCTAGTCTTGTATCTGCAAATTTATGTGAAGTTGATTTTCGATCTATTGAGATGAAAGATACAGAGATCTTAGGGGCTAAATGTATCAATGCATCGTTTACCAATAGTGTTTTAGAACACTGTTCATTCTTGTCTACCGATCTAGAATCCGCTTTATTCGATGAAGTCAAGTTGGTTGAAACCAGTTTCCAGGATGCCAATTTAGAACGGACTATTTGGAAAGATGTTCAATTCATTAACTGCGAATTTATGGGAGCAACATTTACGGATGCCCAAGGATTGACTGACGATCAAAAAGATTGGTTAAGACACACGGGAGCCTTAAATGTTCCCCATTAATCCCATAGATTAGTCAAGTTTATCTCAGCTCCTGATTGGGTGATGTATCATCAAAATTTAGTAATGAACGAACTTGTTCAACCAGTAGAGATGAAGGGATTTTTCCAATTAGAATTTCCTGAACAACTTGTTGAGTATTGAAGAAAATAAACTGGGGGACACCTTCCACGTTATATTCTTCAATAAGATAGGTATATTCTGGGCGATCGATATTAATCATGACCCAGTTTATTTTATGTTCATACTCTTTTTCAATCTGCCGAACTGTAGGAGCCATAGCTTGACAGGTAGTACACCAATCGGCATAAAATTCAATCACTGTTGGTAAATGATTATTGAGCGCAATACGATAGGGAACAGCAACTTGGGAACTGGCTTTAAGTTGTTGCAAACCGGTTAAACTAGAGGGCAGTAATGCAGGAGATTTGGGTAGCAGAAAGAAGTAAGCAAATACGCCCATCAATGCTAATCCTAAAATGACTTTTTTGATCGTCTCAATTGGCATTATTGATAATAGTAGGCAATGATGATATGAAAGACTAGCATAACTAAAAACATGCTGACTAAAATGATATGGCTGGTTAGCCATATCCCCCGTAAATTGCGAATCAAAACTCCTTTAGAAATGCCGGTATTGGCAGGAGAAGGAGATAAACTAAATCGGAAATAACGCTGGGAAGATTCTATGATTCCAGTTTCAGCAACTACCCCGACTAAAGCGGATAAGGTGACCAAGAAAAAGACCCATAGGAAAATGGCATTAAAATTCAAACCTCGCACCCCGATAGTATGGATAAATGTACTGCCCACTAAGGCAATGCCTAGAAAAATATGTAGGCTTCTCCAGAGCTGAATACTTCCCGGAACCTTGATTTTTACTTTCCAGCTTCTTCCTCGTTTACGGAGAGTTAGCGCCATTTCTAGTAGTACAAAAGACAGGGAGAAATATCCTGTAATTTGCTTATAGAGTTCGCTCTGAAAGGCTAAATAAAGATCGAAGTCATTTAAGCGTAGAACGGGGATATAGTTAGGACTAAAAACAAAAGGAGTGAGCAGAATAGCACAAATGACGGTTAAGAGGATGAGGATGGAAAACTTGGGTTTCATTGTGGATAAACTAAATTGAAATTAAGGGAGAGAATACAAACGTTGCATTCCTCCCTAAATCAAACCTAAAAAAAGAAATGGATTAAGTGCCTTCAAGGGGTAAGTTAACCACAACACCACCCATGACATCTCCCAATTCAAAGATTTTATCGGGATAGCGTTCTTTATGGATGGGATGATCGTTGTGACAGGTAACGCAGGCTTCGGCGATCGCCACATCAGGATAAATGGCAGAGTAATATTGTTGACCAGCAATTTCCCGATAATCTTTATAGGGTTCACCGCTGTCAATAACGCTTTGCATCCCCACCTCTTCAAACTCCCCTCTGGGGGCTTGCGCGTCATTAATAAACCAAGGCGAAATTAAACCATACGTGAATGCACCTTGTTCCGAGGCCAGTTCTGCACCTAAACGGAACATTTGCGCGGGTAAAGGAATACCATTGGCATCTTGCCAAGCTTCCGTTGCTTCTGCCGGAACGACTCCATTGGGTTTATCTTGTCCTTCGAGTGTTTTCAGCCGGTTAACCACATGCTTGGTGTAGGCAGTACGATCGGATTCGGCTACTGTATGGATATAATCAACCACAAGAGCAGGATCAATACCACTGGTTTGAGTCGAACTATTGCTGTTTCCTCCAGCACAAGAAACAGCAGTCAGACAAATAGCTGTCGCTAAAACGAATAAGCTGATGGTTTTCAGTTTAAGTGAACGTATCCAAGTTGTGAGGATAGGCATAGTCAGTTTTCGATTAGGTGAACAAATTTTTTATTCAGAGCTTGAAGCAGTTCGCTTTTTTTCAAATGCTCTAACTAACTCCAGCGTGTCTAAATCTTGCTGAGGGGGATGGTGAAAATTGCCCTCAATCAACTCATCATCAAAGATGCTGTTGTAGGAATATTCCAAGCCGTGACAATTCATACAAACATCCTTCACCATGCGATCGCGCGGGAGCAGGTTGTAAGTGTTATTGTGATTCACAAACACCGAATTGGTATTTTCATGGACTGTGCGGGGTAAATGGCAGGTTGCACAGGTCACCAGATCTGGACTTGGGCGAGGCAGTCTAACCGATGCGGCAAACAGAGAACCATGTTTCGAGTCCCCATAATTGAGAGAATGGGCATCATCATGGCATTGCAAACAGGAATCTACAGAAGCCTTAAACGTGTCAGGTTGATGGACATCATGGCAGGTATTGCACCCCATGAACTGTCCCTGAGCAGAGGCTTTCATCGGTAAGTGCGCCATCTTTGGCATTAAGGGAGACAGTCCTTCAGCCGTACGAATACCATGTTTACCGAGCAGAAATGTATCCACCTGTTGCTGATGGCAACTTTGGCAACTTTCTTGGTTAGGACGCACCACCAAGGTTTTCGTTTTGCTCTCTTGATGACAAGTGGAACAGTTGACATCAGCCAGAGCATGAACACTGTTTTCCCATTGCTGAGTAATTTCTGTTACTCGCTCGGCGGAGATTGGGGAGGCGATCGCCCCGTTACAACCCCACAACATCACCACAGACCATAGCCATACCATCAGAAAAATGCTGTTTCTTCTCATCCTCCTCCCTCCAGAAACTCCTCACCTAAATCGGGTTTAGGGGGTTTACTTTCGGTCAGAGTGACTTCTAAATTCGGCATTTCTGGCTTCGGTAATAGGATGGGTTGATTCAAGTTTTCCCGCAAAAAACCCGTCGAAATCGAGCGATGATCGTGAAAATTATGACATCCTGCTGTCCAACACCCATCTGGCTCAAACCCTTTATGACTGGGAATCTCTCCAGTAATGACTCCTTCATGACAAGCCATACATAAATCCGGTTTCAGGTGAACCCCGCGACCAAACATATGGACATGCTCCGCATGACAAGCAGTGCAAGTTAACACATCTAAATTACTGAGGTATTCTGCCCAACGGGGATCGCGAAACTTTTTCGGGCCGTGAATATCACTAACTAACTCCGCTTCATGACAACGCATACAAGTTTCATTACTGACCGGTTTAAATCCTTCATGACAGGAACTACAAGAAGCCTCAATTAACGTGTGCCCATCTGATGTCACTCCCGGAAGAAAGATTTGACGTTGATCTAAGGCAAACGCAGCAATTCCCCAAATCAGTAGCAAAACGACCACTGCGATAATAGCTGTCTTGACTTGAAGAATATTTTTCAGAAGAGGAAACCGCTGCAAATTGCTGGTCATGACTTAAGAAAGTTGGGTTTCCGCTTTATCGTAATCTGCACCGGAAAGCATCAGATCGGTAATCGCTTGATAGGCATCAATCCAAGCTTGTTTGACTTCAGGAGTCCAATCATCCCCTAAGTATTGTTCAAAAGTTTTCAAGAGTGCCCCACCAACTAGGGGATAATGGGCAGGAAGGGCACCATATTTAACGTGGCGTGCCCCTAAGCCTTTGAGTGCATTACTTAACTCTTCTGGCTTTTTCAAATTTTCTACTGTAAAGACCAAAGATTGCAAAAGCATTTGCTTTTGTTTCTTCATATCCGTATGCTCAAACAACGGTTTAGCTTCCGGATTATCCGCAAACAAATGTGTATAGAAACTCTCGACAAACTCATTCGCTTCTGGCTTCACTTTTTCAAAGCTCTCTTCCAGAAGTTCGACTTTTAATGACATTTTTGGTGTTCTCCTTATGCAGTATGGGTGATATAGCGCTTCGCACTAGACCCTAAGAAATACAAGCTATTGCTTAGGATCTAAGACTTCAAGCTGTACTCCATAGAAAAGAGAATTGCTATAGCCAATTAAGAAATACTTAGGACTTATAGAAAATTGTCCCATTAGCCCATAACAATTGGCTTAGAGTCAATTACTTGTTCTCACTAATTTATTCCCTGCTATAGACAATTTCAATTCTTTTTTGTCCAAGATATAACTTGTATATATCCAGATTATCTAGGATATTCTGTAAGATAAACTACGAAAAAAAATACCTATTGAAATAAAAACATAGAGTATATGCAAAAGATGCATGTTTGAGGATTTGTAAACAGCATCTCCCTAGAATTTGACCCCTATCTTTTATCAAGTTCTCAAGATGGCTTTAAGCCAATCCGATAACATGATTTATGGACTAAATCGTTGCTCCAGAGAAGGGTTATACCCCTTGAATCGAGGATGTACCCATACCTTGGAACATAATCCAAGAGAGGACAAAATCAGTCATGAAGATCGACAGCAGAGAAATAACTACAGCGGTAGTGGTGGATTTACCCACCCCTTTTGCCCCTCCAGTGGTGGTGAGTCCCCAACTACAGCCAATAACAGAAATTAAGGCTCCAAAAATAAAGGCTTTAATCACAGAGCTACAGACATCCCAGGGAGTCATGAAGTTTTGCACGGAGGAGAGGAAGACGGAGTAGGGGATGCGGTATTGAGCTTGGGCAATGAATAAACCGGAGGCAATCCCCATGACAAGGGACAGGAGGTTTAGAAGGGGAACCATTAAGCAACAGGCGATTAATCGGGGAATGACGAGGTAATCGATGGGATCGGTTTTGAGCATGTAGAGGGCATCGATTTGTTCGGTCACTTGCATGGTTCCAATTTCGGCAGCAAAGGCGGAACTGACGCGCCCAGCAACAACGACGGCAGTGAGGACGGGGGAAAGTTCTCTGGCTAGGGCGATCGCCAAAACCCCCCCAACCGCAGTAGTGGCTCCAAAGTTGATGAATTCACGGGCAACTTGAATGGTGAACACGAAACCGACGCTAACCGCCGTCATCACAGAGATCGCCACCGATGCTGGTCCGACGTTAATCATCTGCTCCATCGTATTTCGGCGATGAATTTTTCCGGCTAGGATATGGGCGATCGCCTGTCCCCCCAACAGGATAGCCGTTAGGGGTCGATACAAAGGATTGCGACTGTGCAAGAGTTTGGGTTGACTCAAGGCTACTTCAAGGTTGGCACAACATCAATTACAGGATATCCCAGATCATCGGAAACGTTAAGTAACGTCTTACTCCTTACCCAGTACAGTACGAAGTTCTGTAACGATCGGTCTGGTTTTTCTTTCTCAATTAGGGTACAATAGATGAGAATGTGAGCTACATTTTCTTTCAACTTAGCAACAGGATCTTCAATTATGGTAATGATGCATCAAGAAGGCATTGGACTAAGAGCGCGAGTCGGCGAACTCACCCGTAACCCCAACACCAAGGCGATCGTCGTCGGAGTCGCTACCGTTGCCCTTGCACCTGTCATTTTGCCGTTGGTCAAACCGATTTTAAAAACCACCATTAAAACGGGAGTTACTTGGTATGAAAAAACCAAATCTACCTTAGCGGAAACGGCCGAAAGCCTCGCGGATATTGCGGCTGAAGCCAAAGCCGAAGTTCATGCCCAGACTGAGAACAAATCCCTCCCGAATTCCTAACCTAACGGTTCAGTTACAGCCCTCTTGGATCGTTTTGAGGGTGCTGTAAACTCGGAGAAACTCACCAAAACAAGGGGCTAGGGGCCCCTTGTCTTTTAACTTGAGAGTTGTAGACAGCAACAGTTAACTGTCAAGCATCGACTCTATTTTTTTGTGCCTGAGCCACCCACTCAGATAAAGACATTTCTGTTTTTCCTGTTCTGCCCTCTTTATTCAACCGTCGATTCACCGGTTGACGATCGGGTAACAGGGTAGGGGCTAAAACTAAAACGCCTAATCCAACCCAGAATAGGGGATGATTACCGTGTCCGTCTTCGAGAATTTCCTTGAGATGAAAAGTCACGATGGACTTTTCCAGATGAATCAGAGACATAGGGGTTAGAAGACCATGTAGAAAGGTTGATTTCTGCCCATAGCCTAGCAGAATTTTTGCAACTAATGAGAACTATTGTTAACAATCTTAAAGTAGGGAGCTGTGGGGACAAGGGAATAGGGAATAGGGAATAGGGAATAGGGAATAGGGAAAAACCGTTTTTACCTTTTCCTTGAATTATCCATAAATAGTGTTACAAAATTTTCTTCACTCTATATTTAGTCCTTGACAAAATGTATACAGCGCTTCGCGCTGCTATGAGGTACATTGTTGATCGTAGATGTGAGTTGTCATTGCGACCGCAGGGAAGCAATCGCCAAGATTGGGGGATTTTGCGATTGCTTCATTCCACTTGCGTGACCTTCGCAATGACTGATCTCAATGA